>JAJRTE010000145.1 GCA_024278455.1 Myxococcota bacterium | reverse complement strand
GCCGGCAGCGTGACGTCGAAGGTGCCGCCGGTACCGGGAGCGGACCGAACAGCACGCTACCGGTCGGCGGCGCGTCCCGATCTCCTCGCCCCTCGATCAGGACCTGGACCTGCTCGAACCAAGGGGTCGGGGGGAATGCCGCCACCCCTCCTTTGGACCCCCACGCATCGCCGACACTCGTCACACCACTCCAGCCACCAGAGCGTTTTCCGTAGAGGTGGACTGACGTCCAGACCCACGCCCCGGCGGGGTTGCGCACCCGGATGCGCCGTGTCCTTTCGGCAAGCGTGTATGAAATGCTGCTGAAGTTGTCCTACCGTTTTCTTGGTCGCGGAGTTCGCGGCCCTGACGGAGGACCGGACGATGCCGAGAACTCGAGTAGCGCTGCCGCAGGCATTGGTAGACGGGGCCGAACGCTTCGCGTGCTGGCGGGCTGAACGAACGACGCACCGGATTCCGGAGGAGCTGTGGTCCCTGGCGACGGACCTGGGGAACCGGTTCGGCGCGAGTCGAGCGTCGCGGGCACTCGGCGTGGCCTACGGCACGCTCAGGCAGCGCATGGAGGCCGTGCCGCCTGCGGCGGCTCCGGAGATGGCCCCTTCGACGTTCGTGGAGGTCCGGGCGTCGCCGGCGCCAGCGGAACGCCCGGGCTCCTGTCGTGTTGAGTTTGAGCGTCCGTCGGGCGAACGGATGCGTGTCTACCTGGGCGACGGGTGCGACGGGGACCTATCGCGACTGACGCGGGTCTTCCTTGGGGACCGGTCGTGATTCAGCTGACGCCGCACATGCGGATCATGGTGGCTGTTGAGCCGGCGGACTTTCGCAAGGGCATCGATGGCTTGGCGCAACTTTGCCGAGAGGTCCTGGCGCGTGATCCGTTTGGGGGCGCGGTCTTCGTATTCCGCAACCGGAACCGAACGATGAGCCGCCTGCTCTGCTACGACGGCCAGGGCTTCTGGCTGTGCCAGAAGCGCCTGTCCACCGGTCGTTTCCGCTTCTGGCCGACGGGCGGTGAGTCGGGCGCCCGGACGCTGGCGTACCACCAGGTGCAGCTCCTCATCTCCGGGGGCGATCCTGAAGCGGGGAACACAGCGCCCACGCCGTGGCGTCAGTTGCAGGCCGTCGGATGAAAACGTGGAACGAAAGAACTTGCGTTCGGGATCAGATCTCCTACCGTCGTCCCCATGTCCATCGTTCTTCGCTACCGAGGTCGGGAAGTCGACGCCTCCGGCGTCACCTTCATCCGCGAGTTGATTGCCGAGCACCCCAACAAGAGCCGCTGGGCGCTCTCGAAGACCCTCTGCGAAGCCTGGGACTGGCGCCAGGAGAACGGCGTCCTGAAGGACATGGTCTGTCGCGGCCTGATGCTCGCGTTGCACCGGAGCGGCGCGATCGAACTCCCCGCCGTGCGCCAGCGTCCGCGAAACCCCCTGGCGGACCGGCGGCGTCCCGCGCCGGTGTCGGTGGACCGCACACCGACCTGCGTCCCGCTCGGAGCACTTCGGCCGCTCGAGTTCCGCTCCGTTCGCCGGACGGCGGACGAAGACGTGGTGGATGGGCTGATCGAGGAGCACCACTACCTGGGTTACACGCAGCCGGTGGGCGAGCAGCTCAAGTACCTGGTTCTGGCGCAGGGTCGCCCGGTGGCTTGTTTCGCGTGGTCCTCGGCGCCGCGCCACCTTGGCCCGCGCGACCGGTTCATCGGGTGGTCGAGGGAGGCGCGCAAGCGGAACATCCGGTTCCTGGCCTACAACACCCGCTTCCTGGTGCTGCCCTGGGTGACGGTGCCGCATCTGGCAAGCCATCTCCTGGGCCACATGGCGCGGCGTCTTTCGCGCGACTGGGAGGCGCTCTACGGACACCCGATCCATTACCTGGAGAGCTTCGTGGATCCGGAGCGATTCCAGGGCACGTGCTACCGGGCGGCGAACTGGCGCTTCCTTGGCCAGACGACGGGGCGCGGCAAGGACGACCACACCAACCGGCAGAACCGGTCCCTGAAGGAGGTGCTCGGCCTGCCGGTGACGCGCCGCTTTCGTGAGCTTCTCGGGGCTGTGCGATGATCACGGCTTCGCCGCAACCCGTTCAGGTCGTCGAACTCTCCATGGACGAACTTCGCTCGATCATCGCCCGCTCCGAGGAGGAGCTCTTGGAGCAGCAGGACCGGGCGATGCTCTCCGCCCTGCTCGAGTCCTACGCCTCGCTGCTGGGCGAGATCGGGGACAAGCAGGCGTCGATCGACCGATTGCGCCAGCTTGTCTTCGGCTCGAAGACCGAGACGAAGGCGAACGTGAAGAAGCGGATAGGAAAGACGCCCGCGGACACCAGAGGGGAGGCGTCGCCGAAGAAGAAGCGGAAGGGCCACGGCCGGATCCCGGCCGAGGCCTACACCGGAACGGAGCGCGTGCCGATTCCGCTCACCTCCTTGAAGCCCGGGGGCAAGTGTCCTAAGTGCACGGGCAAGGTCTATGAGGTGAAGCCCCGGTTGATCGTTCGCATTCGCGGTCTCGCCCCCTTCGGCGGCGAGACCTACGAGCAGGGTCGCTGCCGCTGCAATCTGTGCGGGGAGGTCTTCTCCGCCGAGATGCCGGAGGAGGTTGGGGACAAGAAGTTCGACGAGACGGTGGCCAGCATGGCTGCCGTGCTGCGCTACGGCAGCGGCCTCCCGATGAACCGGATCGAGGCGTTGCAGCACGGGATGGGGGTCCCGTTCCCGGCTTCGACGCAGTGGGAACTCATGCGGGACGCGGCTGGCTTGATGCAGGCCGCCTACCGCGAGCTCATCCGCCAGGCCGCGCAGGGAGAGATCCTCTACAACGACGACACGACGATGCGGATCCTCGACTACCTCTCGGAGCAGAACAAGCGCAAGGCACGAGGCGAAGCGCCTCCGAAGCGGACTGGGACCTTCACGAGCGGGATCGTGTCGGCCTTGCCGGAGGGACGGAAGATCGTGCTCTACTTCACGGGCCAGCAGCATGCGGGAGAGAACCTCGCGCGGGTGCTGGCTGAGCGGGCATCTGATCTTGATCCGCCGATCCAGATGTGCGATGGCCTGTCTCGGAACGCGCCGGGACAGATCGAGACGATTCTCTCCAACTGCCTGACGCACGCGCGCCGGCAGTTCGTCGATGTCGCGGTCGGCTTCCCGACCGAAGTCGAGCACGTGATCGAGGAACTCTCGCTGATCTACAAGAACGATGCCTGGGCCAAGGACGAGGGGCTGTCCGATGAGGAGCGCCTGCGCTTCCACCAGCGCGAGAGCGGCCAGGTCATGAAACGGCTCGAGGCCTGGCTCGCGGACCTTCTGGATGGGAACAAGGTCGAGCGCAACTCCGGCCTCGGCAAGGCGATCAAGTACGCGCAGAAGCGGTGGGACCCGTTGACCCTGTTCCTGCGCAAGCCGGGCGCGCCGCTGGACAACACGCTCACCGAGCGGATGCTCAAGAAGGCGATCATCCACCGCAAGAACTCGATGTTCTACAAGACAGCCAAGGGCGCGGCGGTGGGCGACCTGTACATGGCGTTGATCGCGACCGCGAAGCTCGCCGAAGCCGATCCGTTCGACTACCTGAACGCGCTTCAGCGCCACGAACAGCATGTCGCCGCCAATCCAGAGCGGTGGATGCCCTGGAACTACCAGGAGACGCGGGCTGAGTTGGTGCCGACCCCGGCGCCTCCGTAGGCAACGGCCTTCTCCCTCATCTGCGCCTGTGTCGCTGTACGTCCCAGATCGCAGCGCCGGGTTCTCCGCGTCACCCGCAAACGTCGCTCATGCGTCGAGAATCCCCGTGGACCGGCGCCGCCGGGAGGGCAATTCCGCCAGATTTTGCACGCTTGCCGAAAAGACACGGCACGTCCAGGAGGACCTCGTCGGCAAGCCAGCGCGCGAACACGTGGGAGCGCTTGCTCTGGCACGAAGGGCAGAGGTTTCGCATCCGGCACGAGAACGCGAGCAGGTGCTCGGCGCGGCAGCGCGGACACCGGAT
>JAJRTE010000144.1 GCA_024278455.1 Myxococcota bacterium | reverse complement strand
GGGCGAGGAGCTGTGACGGAAGACTGGACAGCAGAGAGGGCGGTTGGGCGCCAAGGCGGCTGGGCGGCGCAGGGCCGTAAATCGTGAATCGTTGGGACGTTTGGACGTGCGGACGTTGGGACGTTGGGACGCTTCGCGTCCGCTGGGCGGCTTGGCGGCCCACCCCTGACCCGTCACGGGAACAACTGCCGTTGGTCGTTGGTCGTTCGTGGTTGGTCGGGGGGCGTGACGTCACTCGTCACGGGTCACCCGTCACGGCCTTTCCGCCTCCAGGAGCCCATTGTGCCACATCTGACCTGTGGCAGAATGTCAGATATGCGTGTGGTCTCAGATGCTGGTGAATCGGCAGATGAGGGCGGTGGGTGGATGAGGGCCTGCGGCGGGTACCGGGGGGGCATGGGGAGAGAAGCATGGCCACGGAAACGATCGTGCGGGTTGGGCAGCGGGGGACGATTGTCGTTCCGGCCGAGATCCGGCGCCGGTGGGGAATCCGGAAGGACACCCGTCTGATCCTGCGGGAGGAGGACGACCGGTTGGTTCTCGTGCCCATTGCGTCCTTGACGGATACCCTGGCCGGGGCCGCCAAGGGATGCTTCGGAAACACTACGTCAGAGGTCCAGGAGTGGCTGGACCGGGAGCGCGAGGACCCGTGACGAGGCTCGTGTCCGCCGGATCCCTGTTGAGGCGTCTGGAGGGGCGCAAGGTGTTGATCGACACGAACGTGATCATCTACCTCGTGGAGGACATTCCGGGGTACGGAAGCCTTGCGCAACATGTGTTCCGGAGCCTGGAGGCCGGCGGGTTCGAGGGGGTCATTTCGGCGGTCACCCTGGGCGAGCTCATGATGGGCCCGTTGCGGGCCGCTAAGGCGGACGTGGCAAGAAACCTGCGCGACTGGCTGGGCGCTTTTCCGAACCTGGAGTGCCGCCCGGTGGACGAGCGGGTTCTCGCTCACCTTGGAGAGGACCCGTCGGTCCGGTGGGGAAGGCTGCGGGCGGCGGATGCGCTGATCCTGGCCAGTGGGCTGGCGGCAGGGGCAGAGCTGTTCCTATCGAACGACCTCGCCTGGCGAAAAGCCCTGAGGCCGGAGGTGCTGGTGGCGCTGGATCGGTGAGAGGGGCAGATTCAGCCACAGATCCACACAGATCTTCACGGATTTGGGGGGGAACGTTGGGACGTTAGGACGGTGGGACGGAAGGACGCGAGGACACCGCCCGGGATCGCCTGCAGGAGCAGGCTCCTACAGGATGCGCGCCAGCTTTCCAGCGGCCCGCGTGGCGGGCCATCAGTGCCGATCCGTGTGGATCTGTGCGTATTCCGCTGAAAATGAACACCGATTCCGGGCAAGCCGAACGGTAGCGGCGCGAAGCGACGCTGGGGTGGAAGAGCATAGCGTCAAGTGTTCATCATGGCCAGGGGAGAGCGGGTTTTGCGCTGGGACTCCCCTCGCAGTTCGAGCCGGTAGGCGTTGTGGACGATGCGATCGAGCAGTGCGTCGGCCAGGGTGGGGTCGGGGAAGCGGCTGTGCCACTGGTCGACGGGGACCTGGCCGGCGAGCAGGGTGGATCGGCGGCCGTAGCGGTCGTCGAGGACTTCGAGCAGATCCCGGGTATGCGGGGTGTTGAGGGGATCCCGGAGCCAGTCGTCGAGGATGAGCAGATCGACGCGGGCCAGGGCGTGGAGGAGCTTGGGGTAGGAGCCGTCGGCGTGGGCATGGGTGAGGTCCTCCAGGAGGCGTGAGGTGCGCAGGTAGCGCACGGAGAAGTCGTGGCGGCAGGCGGCCTGACCGAGGGCGCAGGCGAGGTAGGTCTTGCCGGCGCCGGTGGGCCCCAGCACGATGACGTTGAGGTGGTACTGGACCCACTGGCACTCGGCGAGTTCGAGGATCTGGCGTCGGTCGAGGCCTCGGGAGGGGGAGAGGTCGAGGTCCTCGACACAGGCGCTTTCGTGGAAGCGGGCTGCCTTGAGGCGACGGTGGAGGCGGTTGTTCTCGCGGCGGGTCCACTCGCGATCGACGAGGAGGGCGAGGCGCTCCTCGAAGGGCAGATCGGCGTAGTGGGGCTGCTCGCGCTGTTCGAGCAGGGCCTCCCGGAAGCCGGCCAGGCGCAGGGCGGAGAGTTTGTCGAGCAGGGGCTGGGTGAGCATGGGGGTGACCTCCTTTCACTCACTGGAAGTAGCCCGGGCCCCGGACGTTGGGGTGGGCGCCTTGGGGGGAAGGGGGTTCCTCGGGAAAGTCGAGAGAGAGCTGATCGAAGCGGCTGTCGAGGATGTTCTTGATGCCGCGGTAGTGTGAGATGCCGGCCCGCATGGCGCGGCGGCAGGCGGCCTCGAGGCGTTCGGGGGAATAGTACTTGGCGAGGCCGAGGATGCCGAGGCAGGAGCGATAGGCCTGCTCGGGGTGGACCTTGGCAGCGAGGCGGGCCTGGATGACCTGGCGGGTGGCGGGACCGATCTTCTGGGCCCAGGAGAGGAAGCGCTCGGGGGTCCAGTCGAGGAAGTGCTTGTGGTTGGGGGGGCGGTGCTCGTCGAGGGTGGAATAGCGGTGCCTGCCGGAAGGGCTTCGGGGATGGGAGGCCACGCGCTGGTGGTCGTGGAGGACCTCGACGGTGCGGGCGGTGGCGCGCACCCACACGAGTTGGCGCACGAGGCGGTAGGGCACGGAGTAGAAGTTGCCGTCGAAGGCGACGTGGTAGTCGATGCCGACGGTGGCCTTCTTGAAGGTGGCGAACTCGTAGGGGGTGTCGGGCAGGGGGCGCAGGACCGGACGATCGAGGGTCTCGAAGAGTTCCCTTCGACTCTTGCCGAGGCCCGTCATGGGGCGGGCGTTGAGCTCGTCGAGCAACGCTCGCACGGCGCGGTTGGCCTCGGCAAGGCCGATGAGCTGGCGATTGCGCAGGCGAGCAAGGATCCAGCGTTCGGCGACCTGGACGGAGACCTCGACCTTGGCCTTGTCGCGGGGCTTTCGCACGCGGGCGGGCACGATGGCGGTGCCGTAGTGGCGGGCGAGATCGTGGTAGGTGGGGTTGAGGTCGGGCTCGTAGCGGCAGGCGCGGGAGACGGCAGAGCCCAGGTTGTCGGGGACGAGGAGTTCGGGCACCCCGCCGAAGAACGCGAAGGCATCGACGTGGCCCTGGATCCAGTTGGGGAGCTCCTGACTCCAGTGGAGCTGGGCGAAGACGTAGCTCGAAGCGCCCAGGGTGGCGACGAAGAGCTGGGCCTCGCGGATCCGCCCGGAGTCGGGGTCCACCACCGGCAGGGTCTGGCCGGCGTAGTCCACGAAGCACCGCTCGCCGGCCTTGTGGGGCAATCGCAAAATGGGGTCGAGCTTCTGGGCCCAGGCGGCGTAGAGCTCACAGAACTGGCTGTAGCCGTAGCCGTCGGGATGCTCCTCGCGGTACTCGAGCCACAGGAGGCGACGGGTGACCCCCTTTCGCTTCAGCTCGGCGTGGACATGGGCCCAATCCGGTAGGGGACGCTTCGGGACGGGCGGGTGCTCGGCGCCGGGCACATCGGCGTAGAGGTGGCGTTCGAGGGCCGCATCGTCCAAATCGTCGGGAAGGGGCCAAGAGAGGCCGGCGGCCTCGGCGCGCTGGACGCACTCGTACACGGTGCCGACGGCGACCGAACAACTGCGGGCGATGGCGCGGTAGGGCAGATCGCAGCCAAAGCGCAGGCGAAGGATTTCCCGGATCTTACGCATGGACAACCTCTTCTGAGCCATGGATTCCCTACCTCCTCGAAGCGGGTGAAAATGAGGAGGTCAGGATGGCGGCTCTGTGGAAGGTTATCCAGCGTCGGATTCGGCCGTGCTACCAAGGGGTTCGACGGATTCCGGAGCATGGTGAACGGCGAATCCGGACAAGATGAACACCGATTCCGGCCGAAGAGGCCAAAGTGTTCGTCATGGGGCCGGAATCGGCGTTCATCATCCGTCGGAACGGGTGTTCGGCATGGATCGGAATCGGTGTTCAGTTTGGCCCGGATTACGCAGTATTCCGCCTAACATGCTGTGGATTTCGGTTCGCTAACTCCCCGGGCTGACCGTCCGGAGCCTGGCCGCCTTCGGAGACCT
>JAJRTE010000143.1 GCA_024278455.1 Myxococcota bacterium | reverse complement strand
TTCTCGAGGCGCGGGCCGGATTCGAGGGGCTTCGGCGGCTGAGGCCGCAACGCCGTCCGTGGATACTGTCTCGAGCCGGCTGCGCCGGGCTCCAGCGCCATGCGTGGAACTGGACCGGGGACAGCGAGAGCACCTGGGACGGTCTGAAGCTGTCCATCGTGCACGCGCTTGGGCTTGGGATGTCCGGGATTCCCTACACCGGTGCCGATGTGGGCGGCTTCGGAGGCAGCCCCACCCCGGAGCTGTTCGTCCGCTGGTTCCAGTGCGCCGCGTTCATGCCGTTCTTCCGGGTCCACTCGGCCTTTTTCACCCCGCCTCGAGAACCCTGGGCGTTCGGCGAGCCGGTCCTGTCCATCATTCGGGACTGGCTGAAACGGCGGTACGCCCTGCTTCCCTACCTCTACTCCCTTGCCTGGAAAGCCGCCACCGAAGGACATCCCCTCGTTCGCCCCTTGTTCTGGCTCGACGAAAGCGACCGTGACCTCTGGGACGTTCAGGACGCCTTCCTGCTCGGCGACGCCCTCCTCGTCGCACCGGTCGTGGAACCAGGGCAAACCCGGAGGACGTTGCGGCTGCCGCCCGGGCAATGGTACGACTTCTGGTCGTCACGGGTGCTGCGCGGCCCCTCCACCGTCGAGATGGACGCTCCGCTCGAGCGCATACCGGTCCTGGCTCGAGGCGGCACCATCCTCCCGATGGCGTTCGAGGAGAGGCTGCTGCTTCACGTGCACCCGGCCGAGGACGGCACGGCTCGAGGCATCCGCTACGACGACCCGGGCGACGGATATGGGTCGGAACGTCTCGAGCGCTATGACCTTGTGCCCTCGAACGGCAGGTTCTTGCTGACACGAACGGCCGAGGGCGATTTCCCGTTTACCTTCGAGGGAATCGACGTGGTCGTCCACGGCATGCAACCCGAACGGATCCTGGTGGACGGCGCGGAGACCGGGGCCGTCGGCGGGAAGATTCGGGCACCGGAGTTCGACCAGGTCCAGTGGTCCGTTCGATAACAGGAGCAGCGATGAGCGGGATATCATGGAGTCGGGTCGCGGCCGCTGCCTGGGCCGTCGCCACGGCGGTCGTGTGGAGCGCTGGGCTGACCGGTTGTCCCGACCAACCCGAAGGGGATGACGACGCCACCGACCTGTCGGGCCACGGCGCAACCTGCGCGGGCGACGAAGACTGCATGGAAGGGCTCCGGTGCGCCGGGAACGGCACATGTCTCTATTCCAAGGAGCCGGGAACGGCGTCGGAAGGAGAGGACTGCGTCGCGACGGAGTACTGCCGCTGGGGCCTCGTGTGCAACCACGGCGGCGTGTGCGCGCAACCCGGAACAGAAGGAACCGCGGGCAGAGGAGAAGCCTGTGCGTCCGACACCGATTGCGAAGCCATGATGGCCTGCACGGACGGCGCGTGCTACGGCTTCCCCGTTCCCCTGTGGCCGGGCGTCGACTGTGCCGACCCCGAGAGCGACCCTGGTCCGTTCCGCGTCCTGTTCGAAGTCCCCGGGGACGAGCCGCCGGCCGAGTTCTACCGCCTCCCCTTCCCCAACGACATCCGTGTCCACGACGGGCGGCTGGACCTCTCCGGCCACCCATCCCCGGGGCCCCTGGTGCCGGAACTCGGCGACGTCGTCGGAAACACGATATCGGTCCTCGAGGGGGAGGTGGAGGGATTCAGCAACAACGCAACCGTTTTCATGCGCTTCTCCGGCAGGGTGGACTACGCCAGCATCGAACTCGGCTACCAGGAGTACGGGGCGAGCGTGTACGTGGTCGACATCACCGCTGGCACCCAGGAGTACGGAGCCGAACAGGCCATCGGATACCAGGCCGACACCGAGCCCGGAAAGTACATTTGCGACAACTGGATCGCCATCTTCAACGGCGCGGGCGCCCCATACCAGGCCGGCCACACCTTCGCCGCCGTGGTGACGACCGCTGTCACCCGGCGAGACACCGGGGAGCACCTGGCGCAGGACGCCGATTTCGCCGCGATCCTTCTCGACAGCCCGCCGGGGGAAACGCGGCTCGAGCCCGCCTGGGAGGCATACGCCCCGTTCCGGGCCTGGCTCGACGACGCGGGTATCGATAGTGCCACCATTGCCGGAGCGGCCGTGTTCACCGTCCAGGATCCGATGCAGGACGCCGCGACGCTCCGCGCATCCGTGCGGGAACTCGGCACCCCGGCCCTGAATGGGCTCCACCTGTGCGAGGAGGGCGACCCCGGTCCCTACGCCGGCGACGATGATCCCGATCGAGGCTGTTCCGAGGTATCCGAAGCTTTCGACGAGATCCAGGGCACGATCTCCCTCCCCCTGTTCCAGGAGGGGTCGCCCCCGTTCAAGGAAGCCGGCGACGGCGGTGGCCTACACCGGACCGAAGAGGGAACCATCGCGCCGGTGGGTACCGAGCCCGTCGTCTTCGCCCTCACCATCCCGAAGGCCGAGCGCCCGGAAGATGGTTGGCCCATCATCCTCTACGCCCATGGCACCGATGGCAACTACCGCTCCTTCATCACCGGGGGCATGGCGGAATGGCTCTCCGACGTGGTGACCGCCGGCGGCAACCATGTCCGCTTCGCCATGATTGGCATCGACCAGGTCCTCAACGGCCCCCGGGCCCACCCGGAAAACTGGGACGACGCATGGTTGGCGTTCGATCCTTCCGCCTACGAGCCGGACGTGCTGTTCTACAACGTGCTCAATCCTCGAGCCGCCCGGACCAACCTGCTCCAGGCCGCCGCGGATCACTTCGCGCTCGTGCAGGTCGTGGAGTCGCTCGTGTGGACCGCGGAACAATCCCCCACCGGGGAGGCGGTGTTCTTCGACCCGGACAACGTCTATTTCGTGGGGCACGGGCAAGGCGCTGCAGCCGGTGTCGCCTTCCTGGCCTGGGAACCGCTGGTCCACGCCGCCGTACTGGCCGGCGCCGGGGGACTGGACCTCGAGCTGCTGGTGAACAAGACGAAGCCCGCGGACCTTCCCGCCATGGTCCGGGCGGCGACCGCTGACCCGGATATCGACCGCTACCATCCGGCGCTGAACCTGGTGCAGTCCGCCTGGGAGCGATCTGAGGTAGTCGATTACGCCAGGAGTGTGTTGCGGCAACCCGATGAAAACGTGGGGCCCCACCACCTCTTGATGGTGTACGGCCTCGGAGACTCCTACATGCCCGACCCTTCCCAGTACGCGCTGCTCAAGGGACTCCGCATCCAACAGGTGACGAACGGGCATGCGCCGCTGGAAGACGTCTCGACCGTTGCCGGAGACGTGAGCGGTAACATCTGGGCAGCAGGAGAAGCGATTACAGGGGTCGCCCCGCTCTACGACGGCACGGAAGGGTCCGACGCCCATTTCGCTATCTATGACAACGAAGACGCACGATACCAGGTGAGCCAGTTCCTCGCCACCGCTGTCACGAACGGGATACCGACGCTTCCGGCGCTCGAATAGCCGGTGGTGGCCGGACACGGGGCCCCGAGCACGAATCGGCGGAAAACGACAACGCGGGCAGGGCGGTGGGCGCGTTCAGCGGAGCTTGCTTTCGACGAATTCGACGTGCTTGCGCACCTTCGGGTCGTACTTCTTGAGCTTCAGCTTTCCAGTCCTGTTCTTCTTGTTCTTGTCGGTGGTATAGAAATAGCCGGTCCCCGCACTGGAGACGAGTTTGATCTTTTCACGCATCTCGCCACTCCCGAAAGACTCGCTGGTTGACCCTGAGACATGCTGGACCCGACAAGGATAGCACAGGTTTTCGAGGATGCCACAGAAATCGGGATTGCCACACGGTGCGCCGGTCCTGTGCCGTGCCCGGCCCCGGCGGCCGACACGGTGCCACGGTCGCGGACGAATGCCGCCCCCCGGAACAGACGGCCGGGAGTCGGGCGAGTGGCGGCTGACGTTCGCAGCGATACCTGTTTGTCGAGACCACGGCTTTCGTGGTATCCATTCTGATAGGTCTAGTGGGTCACTTCGCCGGGTGCAGCACCCCCGGCGATCCGGAAGCGGGCGCGGCATACCCGCTTCCGGGAGACACCGGTGGGTCTGGAAACAGGCGCAGCCTACCTGCTACCGGGGGGACACCGGCGGATCCCTGAACGAGAGGATGAGAACCCAACGTTCGTGAGGCACGGAGTCAACATGGCACTGGGAACAGAGTTTTTCGATCCAAAGCGGTTCTTGCAGGAGACCCTCCGGGGCGAAGGCCGGTCGCTCCGAACCATCCAGGCGGCGGCCAAAACGGCGTTTCTGTTCGGCGAGACCACCGGTGTCTTCATCGACACCTGGTGGAAGGACGTGCGCAACACGGAAAGAGATCCGCTCGTCGGCATGAGGCAGATGACCGGGTGGTGCGACATGCTATTGCGACAGATGCACGTCGCGCGCTACGTGTCGGGCCGGGTCCCACCGTCACCCACCCGCTCCCGGATCCTGAGCGGCGAGGCTCGAGGGGCGTTGTTGGTCAGCAACCACCGGTCCTACCTGGACGTCCTCGTCATCGGCAGCCTGGTCAACACCTTCATGGTGGGTCGAAGTGCCGTCCGGGATTGGCCGATTCTCGGGCCCGGGGGCGCCATGGCCGGAATCATCTACCTCGATCGCTCCAGCCAGGTCGCGCGCAAGCGTGTCCGGGCCGAGGTTCGGAACCGCCTGCTCGATGGGTACTACGTTCTCAACTTCGCCGAAGGCGTGGCGCAGGCAAGAATGAAGCTCGCTCCGTTCAAGCCGGGTATGTTCAGGGCCATCGCCGGACTGGACCTGGCGATCTATCCGATCACGCTCATCTACCCGCCCGATCTCGGGATCGAATGGGAGCCGGGTGGCAACCTGGAGGCGATGTCTCGAGGCGATCGCGAACAAGGCGAGGGAGACCGGAAATCCCTGATCGAACACGTCACCGACTTGCTGACCAACAAGGAACTGAAGGTGTCCGTCCACTTCGGCGACCCCATCGAGTGCTCCGGGTTTGCCGGCGGCGACGCCTTGATGACCGCCACTCGAGAACGCATGCTCCACGATCTCGACCGTCCGGTTCCCTGGAGAACACCGTAGAGCAGGACCTGGGTCCTCCGGTATTCCCGGGGCCGGGCTCGAGGCTCGGGGATTCAGGTCCCCCACCCGGGCTTCCCGCTTCCCACGCACCGGCACACCCCAGCCACGATGGAGGAGGTGCAGCCCTCATCGAGCAGGCAGCTCGGGCACGGGATGGGGGAGTTACCAGATGAAGGCGTAGACCGCACCGGCGGTGGGTCCGGGTGAGTTGTCACCGGGGGCTCCGGCGACGAGGTCCAGCCACCCATCGTTGTCCAGGTCTGCGATATCGACTGTCATTCCGAAGGACTGTTCCGCCTCGGACCCCCACCAGAACGACAAGGCCGTGCCAGCAGGCCGGTTCCAGTCCCAGACCACGCCACCCAGCCCCGGCATGAGGTAGATGGCGCCGCGACCCTCGTCACAGGCGGGCGCCCCGATGAGCAGGTCCGGGTACAGGTCGTCATCCATCATGGCCACGGTCAGGGAGGCACCGAACCGAGAGCCTTCGAATTCGCCGAGGAAGGACCCGTCGGCCTCCGCGACGATATCGAACACCGAGCCAGAGGCGTGGATCGGACCGAACACGACGAACACGGCGCCAAGCCCATCCAACATATCCGGCGCGGCAACGACCAAGTCGTCCCCACCGTCGCCATTCAGATCCCCGGCATGCACGACCGTCCCAAGGCCCCCGCCGGACCCGTCCTTTCCCAGTTCGACCTGGAGCGTACCAGAGGGCGCCCACTTGCAGCTCGGCGGCCCGCCGAAGTAGATGTCGATCCGGCCATCACCATTCTCCGTTCCTGGAGCGCCGATGGCGAAGTCGTCGTAGCCATCCCGATCGAGATCCCCGACGCCCGCGACCGAGGCACCGACCCGGCAGCCGACACAGACACCGACATGCTCCAACGCCGCGTCCTCGTAGGACGACGCGGAAAGCAGTCCGCTGCCGAGAAAGAGGTAGGCGTAGCCCACGGACTCGCCCATCTCGAACGTCGCGTCCGGAGCACCGACCACGTAGTCTCCACGACCGTCTCCATCCACGTCCCCGGCGTGCGCCAGCACACTGCCGAACCCATCCCCCTCCTTTTCTCCCACGATGATCACCTTGGCCACGCTATCGACAAAGACTCTTGGCACCGGTTCACCACCAGCAACCACATACACCCTTCCCGCCCTACCATACCGGCCTTCGGCTCCCGGAGAACCGATCACGAGATCGTCGATACCGTCCCCATCCACATCCCCGGACGCCAGCGCCGCCCCGCACCGATCCCCTTCCGCCATCCCCTCGATGACCGCCCCGGCATCGCTCAGACGCGCGTCCGCCAACCCTTCCCGCGCCCCGTAGATGACGAAAACAGCTCCCGCCTGGGCTCCGCGCGAGCCGCTCCAACCGGGCGCCCCAATGGCCATGTCGTCGATACCGTCTCCATCGAAGTCTCCGATGGCCACCGCGCTTCCCGCTCGAGCCTGTTCGTCCCCGTCGAGGGCCACGCGAGCGTCATCGGCCTCCTGGCGCTCGTCCACGTACCCGTTGCAGTTGTCGTCGAATCCGTTGATGAACTCGGGAGCGAACGGCCGCACGTGGTCATCCAGATCGTCGCAGTCCTCCCCTCCCGAAGCTTCGGCCTCCACCCCGTCGCAGTCCTGGTCCGATACTATGCCGTCACAATTCTCATCCACCGCGTTGCACGCAATTTCATCGGTGAACACGTTGATCGACGCATCCGTGTCATCGCAGTCAGACCCCAGGGGCACCGCGTCGGAACCATCGCAATCCACGTCAGAAGCCCAGCCGTCGCAATCCTCGTCCACCTCGTTGCAGGCGACCTCCTCGGACAGGGGGCCGATCGACCCGTCCGCGTCGTCGCAGTCTCCCCCGTAGGGCTCCGCGTCGGAACCGTCGCAATCCACGTCGGAAGCACGCCCGTCACAGTCCTCGTCCACCTCGTTGCAGCCCACGTCCGGTTGCCCGGGATGAATGGACGGATCGCTGTCGTCACAATCCTCCGGAACCACCCACCCATCTCGATCGAGGTCCGGATCGTCCAACCCGTCACAGTCGCTGTCCACCCCGTCGCCCGCAACCTCGGTCGCCCCGCTGAACACCGCCGGGTCCTCGTCGTCACAATCGGAACCGCCGCCAGCCAGCCCCGGCTGGCCGTCCCCATCCACGTCGATGAGATCGGACCCATCACAGTCCTGGTCGATTCCGTCGTAGGCCACCTCGAGAGCCAACGACGATATCAGGGGATCCTGATCGTCACAGTCTCCCCCTCCCGCCTCGATGGCCGCATCGCCATCCCCGTCGACATCGTCCGGATCACTATCGTCACAATCTTGATCGATACCATCGTAGGGAATCTCCGTCGCCCCAGGGTAGATGTCGCTCCGGTAATCGTTGCAGTCGTCACCGCCCTGCTCGATCGACACGTGGCCGTCACGATCCCAGTCGAGAACCTCTTCCCCCTCGCACTCCGTGTTGTCTTCGCCGTTGCAGTCCTGGTCGATACCATCGCCGCACGTGTCCGGCGCACCGGGGTAGATTGCCGGATCGTTGTCGTCGCAATCGAACGATTGCCGCACGCCGTCACCGTCCACATCGGGATCAGGCGTATCGCACGCCGTAGCCGAAAGGACGAGCAGCAGGACAAGCACGAGATAAGGGCGCCGTTGCATCGCCGACCCTCCCGATGACCCGGTTCCACATATACTGGATTACGCTTACACTATACCAGGAATCACAGGACACACGAAAGCGGTCGCAAGGGTTTTCGGCCACTTTCTTCTCACCGGTAGTGCCCAGATGGCTCAGCATTACGCTGGGCAAACAAATTTCTAATCATACTGCAAGCACAGTGGGACGCTGCTGGCCATCCAGCATGCGCGGCTGGCCACGATGGGACAGGCTCCCGTCGCGCTCGAGCCGTGCAGCAGTACGTGCGCTTACGAGGTGCCCCGAAAGCCGATGTCATGGTGCTGTTCGATCGGACGGGAGACGCGGGCCGTAACTTGTCCGCCGCTTGGAGTCGCTCGCGACACCTCGAGGGACGGCTCGGTGCACGCCCCGCCGGCGGGCCCGCTCGAGCCGAGTCACCCCCGTCGCGGAACCTCGTTGCCGGCCTGCGCGCGGCTCACCAGGAAAGCCTCCACGATTTCCGGGTCGAATTGCTTGCCCGAGCCCCGTCCCAACTCGGCGATGGCTTCCCGGCTGGACAGCACCGGGCGATAAGGCCGAGGGGATCGCATCGCCTCGAACGCATCCGCCACGGCGATGATCCGTGCGCATCGAGGAATATCTCGGCCCTTCAGCCCGTTGGGATAGCCCCGGCCATCAACCCTTTCGTGATGGTGCATGATCGCGTGGCGAGCCTCCTCGGTCAGGATCGCCCCGGTCCGGCGCACAGAGGACTGGGGATGCTTCTTGACCAGTTTGAAATCGACAGCGTTCAGAGGCCCGTTGCGGATGAGAATCGGCGCCGGAAGCCAGAGCATGCCAACATCCCGCAGCAAGGCGGCACAGGCGAGGTGAGCCTGCTCCTGCCTGGGAACCCCCAGCTTCGACGCAACGGCCAGAGAACGATCGGTCACCCTCAGCGTGCTGCTGAAGTCGAGATGAGGATGTCCCCGGTGCCCACCGATGAAGTCGAGCGCGCCGCGCACCTGCCTGAAGCCCACAAGCCGGGCGAGATTGGGATGGTTGGTGCGGAGGTCGCCGCTCGAGAGGTGCGGTAGGTCTACCGGGGCGTTCTCGCCGGGTTCATAACGGCAGATGACATAGGGTCCACGCTGCCTGGCCGTCTCGATCGTCGCCTCGATCGACCTGAGCAACTGGGATTCCCCCCCCAAGGCGTCGCCCAGGAAGATCACCGCCGCCACCACTCCCCTCTCCCTGAGCCGCTCTCCCCTCGAGGTGGCAGACTCCCGCCACCGCTCGACCAGCCGTTTCGCCACGGCCAGCCCGCCCGTGGTCGTCTGTCCGGGAAGCACGACGCAAACCACGTCCTGGGCCAACCGGCCCACCACGTCCGTGCTGCGGACGGATCGCCTCACGAATCGAAGGAGCCCCTCGACGCCCTGGAGCAACGACGTGACTCGACCCCCTCTCCCCGGGAGCGCCCACGCCAACGCCACGCAGGTGGCGCTGGTACCCGTGTCCGCGACGTGATCCACCACGTTCCTGAAAAGCAAACGAAGATACTTCGTGTCCGGACGCTCTCGAGCGACCGTCTTCGAGACCGCGGTCCACGCCGGCGGCGCCGCGCCTCGATCCAGGCCATCACCCCCGCTGCGGCCTTCGGCCCGGCCACAACCACCTCCCTCGGCCCTGGTTGAATCGAGCCGCGACGGAGGCACATCACGGGGCTTCGGAACCAGCCTGAGGTGAGCATCGGGCCAGGCTGTCATGGCGTACCTCCCGAGCACCGCCTTTTCTCGCCGCCTCCACGGGGACGAGCCAGGTTGTGTGCCCTGTTTCGCTGCCGGCGCCTTGCAGGATCCACGCTGCGCGCAGACTTCCCCCACAAGATCAGCCTATCACGAATCCGGTCGCGTCAAGGAAGATTGCCAGGAAAGGGTAGGCTACTTCACACGCTTTCTCACACGGGCTACAAGCCCATTGTAGCGCTCGCCGCCGCGCTGTAACACTACCCCACGGATTTCGCCGATCTCGAACGCATTCATGCAGCGTACCAGGTACTTGCGGGAAAACAGGTGTAGTCCCGTCCCCGCCAGGTCGTAGAGCCCGGGACCGCGCTGGGGCAACTGCCGGTAGATCGGGTCTTCGATCGACCGCACGAGTATCCAGACCTCGCCTCCGGGGACGAGAATGCGGTGGATCTCTTCGAACAGTCGCTCCACCTCGCCGGCTGTGAATGAGCAGTTTGCTGTTAGATGACTGATGACGACATCGAAGGTCTCCCCGGCGAAAGGCAGCGGCCCTCGAAGGTCCGCGACCACCGGGCAGACGTGCCGGGAGAAATGCTGCAAGCCGTTGTACGCGAAGTCCACGGCCACCGCAACGGCGTCGAGCCGAACCGCCAGGAGTTCGGCGTCGCGCGATCCCCCGGCCCCGAGGTCCACTATCCGGAGGGGACCACCCCCCGCGGGTGCCCGCCGGCTCAACCAGCGGTACGCCTCCTGGGCGAGGTCGGATGGGGGTGCTGGTTCCTTGGCGTAGCCGTATCGCTGCTCCCAGTATGCACGACTCGAGTCCATATCCAGTCCAGCCGGCCCGCCGGCAATCGGGGTCGCAACGGGATGTCTGTTTGATCCCAAGCAGCAGAGGCCTTCCCGCGCACGGGGGCAGTCACGACTACGAGCGCGAGCACGCGGCCTTCCCGCGCACGGGGGGAGTGCCTCGAGGTGGCCAACAAGGCTGGAGCGGCGTCAATGCACGCCGGGATCTTGGTCGTTCTTGTCGAAGTCGGCCTTCTCGTACCCTTCCGGGGCGTTGCTGACCAGTCCGGCCCAGAAGTAGTCGTGGTAGCCGTCCCCGTCGACGTCCCAGTCATCGCCGAACGCGCCCCCGAACAGACCAAGATCCACAGGCGACCCGTCGACATCCACGAAATTGAGTCCCTGGTCGACGAGAGGGGAACTCCTGGAAAGGTGGTAGTTGGCCGGGTAGCCATCGACGTCATAAACCAGGAATGCCGGTTCGTCCAGGAAGTTGGAGGGGTCCAACGCCGGGATGTTGTGGTTGCCCAGGGTCTCCGGGTTGTAGAGGTCGCTGAAAATGACATCGGGAGCGGGCAAGACATCCGGGGTGGTGGAGTACAAGTAGACGTTGTCGGGCGAATTGTAGGCGATGATACTGTTCTCCACGTGCGGTGCGCAGGAGTCATCGCCGTACAGGTACAGAGCGCCTCCGGTGAGCGCTTCGTTGGCCACCATGACGGCGCTGAAGGTGCGGGGCGATGAGTTGAACAGGTACATGGCGCCGCCCATCTTTCCGGCCAGGTTTTTCTCGAACAAGTTGTTGAGCATGGTGGGATTGCTCTCGAACAGGTACAACGCCGCGCCGGAATCGGCCCGGTTGCCCGAGAAGCGACAATTGGTCACGGTCGGCGTCGCCTGGGTGATGTAGATGGCGCCGCCCTTCAGGACGCCGTTGTTGTTGATGAACCGGCTGTCCGAAAGGTCCGCATTGGCCTGGTCCAGGTACATGGCCGCGCCGTAGGAGGCGTTGTTGGTCATGAAGGTGCACCGTGTGATTTCTGGGGCCGAGGAGTCGAGGTAGAGTCCACCACCGTAGCTCGCGCTCCCCGAGGTGCCCAGGGAGGCGTTGGAGACGAACCACGTGTCGGCGATCGCGCCGCCTGCATTTCGGAAGTAGGCGCCGCCGCCACGGCTGGAAATACTCATGTTGGTCTGGAAGACAGAATCCGTTATCGTCACGGAAGCGGCGTTGACCGAGATCCCGCCGCCCTCGAGCTTGGAGTCGTTCTGCTGAAACACGACGTGGTCCAGCACCACCGTGGCTCCGCCTCCGATGGACCCCCCGCCGCCGTACACATTCTCCGCACGATTCAGGGACACCGTGCTGTCGACTATCGCGGGCGAACCGCCGTCGAAATAGAAGCCGCCCCCGGAGGTTCCGGCGTGATTGTTCTGGATGACCACCTGCTCGAGGACGGGCGATGCATCCACGGCGTACACGCCGCCTCCAATGTCGGCGAAGCCGCCCGTCAAGGTGAACCGCCTCACGACGGTATCCGCGGTCTCGGCCGCGTTGAAGGTCATCACCCGGCCCAGTCCTTCGGCCTCGATCGTGGTGTTGGATGCCCAGTCGGTGCCGGCCAGGGTGATCGCCTTGCCACCGAACGTGATGTCGTGCTCGAGGTACAGTCCCGGTCCGACCCAGACGATATCGCCGGGGTTGGCGGCATCGATGGCTTCCTGGATCGTCGGCAGAGACGTGTCGGACAAGCCTACATGGGGTTGGGGCCCATCCGACCCGCCGCAATCCTGGTCGATGCCGTCGGCCTCGAGGTCTTCTGCGCCGGGGTAGATCGTCGGGTCGTCGTCGTCGCAGTCACCGGTCCGGGCCACGTAGCCCTCGGCCGAAGCGCACAGGCCGTCCGATTCCAGACCGAATCCATCCAGGTCTTCGTCGCGGAAATAGTAGGCCAACAGTCCTTCGTCGATCTCACCGTCGCAATCGTTGTCCAGATTGTCGCATCCCTCGTCCGCGCCGGGGTAGGTGAATGGGTCCAGATCGTCACAATCCCCGCCAGCCACCGTGACGCCGTCTCCATCCTCGTCAGCGGTGCCTTCGTCGACCTCCCCGTCGCAGTCGTCATCGATTTCGTTGAGCGTCTCGATGGCGTCCGGACGGATGTCCATGTTGGTATCGTCGCAATCCCCTTCGTAGCGGGCGTATCCCTCGGGCACGGTGCAATCGGTCACCGGTTCCCCGGCCAGGTCGCCATACCCGTCCCCGTCGGCGTCCGGGTAGTAGTCTCGAGTGAGACCCTCGTCGATAGCGGTGTCGCAGTCGTTGTCCTTCTGGTCACACACTTCCGCAGCGTTGGGATAGGTGGCGGGATCGTTGTCGTCGCAGTCGTCCTCGACGCAATAGCCGTCGCCATCGACATCCGTGCAGGGTTCGCACTGGTTCTGGCCGACGGCGAATGCTGCGAGAGGCAGCAGCGCCCAGCACCACCGCCAAGGACGCTTCCGGTCAGACAGTTCTCGAATGCTCATGCAGACCTCCGTTGCAGTATCGAGATAGAGACGACGAGGGGGAATGCCCTCGAGAACGCAACCATGATAGCAGAATGGTCTGCCAGGCGATACTGCTGCGAATACGCGGCGATGACAATCTCCCGGCAGGTCTGCCCGGGACGGTGCGGGCGGGGTCAGGTTAGCCGGGTGGCTATCACGGTGGGGACGGGTTCGTCGACGCCCTTGACGTTGACCCGGAACCCGTTCCGAAACTTGACGGGGAAGTCGAGCCGAGCCTGACCGCTGGTCAGAAGCTGCTTGACGGCCTTGAAGGTATCGGTACTGAGGAGGACTTCTCCGCCCCCGGCGGCCTGGCAAAGCCTCGCCCCCAGGTTGACGTCATGACCCAACGCGGTGTACTCCATCCGTTTGTCACACCCCACGTTGCCCACCACGACCTCCCCGGTGTTGATACCGATACCCATGCCCAAAACAGGAAGTCCGGCATGCTCCCACTGCTCCATGACCGCCTCGTGCGCTCGCTGCATCTTGAGCGCGGCGTTCAACGCCCTGACCGGATGGTCGGGCATCCTGACAGGAGCCCCGAAGAACGCCATGATCCCATCGCCCATGATCTTGTCGATCGTCCCATCCTCGGCGACGAGCACGTCGATCACCGCGGCGAGGTGCGAGTCGATCAGGTGTTTCACGTCCTCGGGGGAGAGCGTGCGGGCCGCGGCCGTGAACCCACGCAGGTCCGAGAAGAGGATGGACAGGTTCACATGTTCCGCCCGGAGGTAGTCCTTTCCCGTGGCGAGCATCTGCTCGATGACTCGAGGCGACACGTAGCGGCTGAAGATCGACTGGAGGTGCTTGAAATGGGTCCTGTCCTCGATCACGTACTGGATGCCGCCGTCGGAAGGGGTCGCTCGAATGACCACGTACTTCATGGTCCGGCTCGAAGCGTCGTAGTACTTCGCTTCGACCTCGTGCGGCCGGTTTTCCTCGGTGGCCCGGTCCCACAACATGCGGAGCAGGCCCGGACCCCAACGGAACCGGTCCAGTTCCTCCAGCGGCCGCCCGAGAAGGCTCTCTCGAGGCTGTCCCAGCAACCTCGCCATCGCGGAATTCATGTATCCCACCATCCCGTTGGGACTCACGTAGAGAATCATCACGTTGAGGCCCAGGATGGTCTCGGGCTTGTTGTGGTCGCTGGCAGAGTCGGAACGAAGTTGGAGGTCCTCCTCCAGCTCGTCGACTCGAGCGCGCAGCGTCGCGTTCTCTCTCACCAGGAATTCAATGGTCTCGGGACCGGCCATTGCTTCCTCCGAGCGGCGGCCGCAGTCGGGTCCTCGCCTGGTTCGCGGGCAGCTTGTCACCGCAGGAAAATCGTGGCACCGGCGCGTCAAGTTTCAAGCTGCTGACAATCATATCACCAGCGGGGCGAGGGTTCAACGGGTTCCACGCTCGAGCTGGCGCTCTCCGGCGCGGCGACACGCAAGGCGGTGAGGCACGGCCACACGATACCGCTCGACATGGGACAGCAACGATGCATGATCGAGGGCACCGGTCACCCCGGGCACATTCGGCAGGTTCAGCCCGCGACTTCGGGCGCCCGGCCCCGGGTCGATCACACCGAGACCATAGACCTTCAGGAGGCAGGTGGATACTCATGGGAAAGAACAAGGACATCCTCGACAAGGGAGCCATCGTCCAGCGAGACGGTGAAACCTATGCCATCACGCCACGCATCCCGGTGGGACTCATCACGGATTTCGACATCCTGCGCCGCATCGCCGACGTGGCGGAGCGCTACGGTGCACAGGCCATCAAGGTCACCTCGTCGCAACGGCTCGCCATCCTCGGTATCAGGGGGGAGGACATCGACAAGGTCTGGAGCGACCTGGGCATGACGCCGGGCATGGCGAGCGGGCTGTGCATCCGCAGCGTCAAGGCCTGCCCGGGTACGGCATTCTGCCGGCTCGGACAGCAAGACGCCATCAGCCTCGGGCTTCGTATCGAGTCGCGGTTCTCCAACCTGGCGACGCCCAACAAGCTGAAAATCTCCATCTCCGGCTGCCCGATGGACTGCGCGGAGAGCCGGGTGCGAGACATCGGGCTCATCGGTACCCGCAAGGGGTTCATGGTGGTCGCCGGTGGATCGGCCGGGGCTGCTCCGCGCATTGCGGTACCCATCGCCAAGGGCCTGGATGCGGACCAGGCCGAGGCGCTCGTCGCTCGTATCGTGGATCACTACCGCGGCGCCGATACCCGCAGGCGTCTCGGCGACTTCATCGCGAAGATCGGGGTCGACGCCTACCTCCGGGAACTCGGCCTGGACTAGGACCCGGCGGCGCCACGCAGAGACCGCGCTTCACCTGGCGGCACGGGTGGCTGCGGGCCGATCCGGCCAGCCTGGCGGTTCAGCCACCGTATCCACAACGATTTGCCCCCCCTGGACACGCGAACGTTGACGCACCCGCTCGAGTTGTGCTAGCGGTGTACGACGGACCGACATGATGCGACGAGGAAGCCGCGGGAATGTCGAACCGAACGCGCGCCGCACGCTCCGGCACGAGCCTCGCGCCGGAATGCGTCCGACCCGTCTCACCGATAACAGCGCCAGGGGTACGCAAGAATGCCTATCATTGCCAAGCAGCGACAACGGGACGAGAAAGAGCAGCGACTCTACGAACTGCGCCACAGCACGGCGCACCTGATGGCCGAAGCGGTCCAGGACCTGTGGCCCGGCACGAAGCTCGCATTCGGACCGCCCATCGAAGACGGGTTCTACTATGATTTCGATTCCGAGCACACCTTCACCGAGGCGGACCTGCCCAAGATCGAGAAGCGCATGCGGGAGCTGCGGAAGCGCAAGGCGGAATTCGTGCGAAAGACGGTGGGAAAGGCCGAGGCGCTGGCCTATTTCCTGGAACGCGGGGAACGGCTCAAGGCCGAACACGTGGAGAGCCTCGAGGACGGGGAAATCACCTTCTACGAGAGCGGGGCATTCGTCGATCTGTGCGCCGGCCCGCACGTGGCGGACACGGGCCGTATCCAGTACTTCAAGCTCCTCAGCGTTTCCGGCGCCTACTGGCGCGGGGACGAAACCCGCGACCAGCTCCAGCGGATCTACGGCACGGCGTGGGAGACCAAGGCGGAACTCCAGGCCTACTTGAAACGTCTCGAGGAGGCCCGCAAGCGCGACCACCGCGTGCTGGGCAAGCAGCTCCATCTTTTCGAGTTCCCCAGGCTGGCCGGGCCGGGCCTGCCATTCTACCTCCCCAACGGGGCTCTGATCCTGGACGAATTGAAGCGTTGGATGTGGAACCTGCACCGCAACGGCAAATACGGCCATCCGGACAAGACATACCTGCCGCTCGCCACGCCGCACATCCTCAAGACCGACGCCTGGCACACGAGCGGGCACATCCAGAACTACCGCGAAAACATGTTCATGGTCTACAGCCTGGACGAACTCGACCAGGGCCTTCTCTCCGGCGAGGCCGGCAAGGAGGGGCTCGGCAACTATGGGCTCAAGCCCATGAACTGTCCCGGGCACGTGATGCTCTACAACGTGGGAACCAAGAGCTACAGGGACCTGCCGCTGCGGTACTTCGAGTTCGGGACCGTCTACCGGTACGAACGCGCGGGCACCCTTCACGGCATGCTCCGCGTCCGCTCCTTCACGCAGGACGACGCCCACATCTTCTGTACGCCGGCCCAGTACGCCGACGAGATCGAGGGCGTGTTCGACTTCTGCTGCTTCATTCTCGACACCTTCGGCTTCGACTATCACGTCGGCTTGAAAACGCGCGGCGACAAGCGTATCGGCGACGACGCCATCTGGGACATGGCCGAAGACGGCCTCCGCGCCGTTCTCGAGAAGCGTGCCCCGGGGAAGTACTACGTCGAGGAGGGCGACGCCACCTTCTACGGCCCGAAGGTGGACTTCGTCATCCAGGACAGTCTCGGCCGCGACTGGCAGGCCGGCACCATCCAGCTCGATTTCAACCTCCCGGAACGCTTCGACCTCGAGTACGTCAACGCCGAGGGCGAACGGGTGCGTCCGGTCATGATACACCGGGCGATACTGGGCAGTTTCGAGCGTTTCTTCGGGCTGCTGATCGAGGAGTTCGGGGGCGCGTTCCCCCTCTGGCTGGCGCCGGTCCAGGCTCGAGTCCTGCCTATCGGGCAAGACCAGATGGACTACGCGCACCAGGTCGCAGCAACACTCGAGGCCCAAGACGTCCGGGTCGAAGTCGACGAGACGGCCGAAAAGCTCGGCAAGAAGATACGACAAGGCAAGACGGAAAAGATCCCCTACCTCATCGTGGTCGGGGCCCGCGAAAAAGAGCTGGGCACGATCACGGTGGAGGGATACTTCGACGGCAAGCTCCCCGCCCTGGCGACGCCCGGCGACTTCGCCGCCCACGTCCGGGACGAGGTGGCCCGAAAAGTCGCCCGCCGGCGTTCGTGATGCCGAAGCGGCTCGGGGGCGGCGCACGGCTGCTCCGCTCGATCCAGGAGTCCCATGACCTCACAAGCTTCCGAAACCGCGCGCCTGGACGAATCAGCCGATGATGTGGCCCGCGTCCGGGCGCTGAACGCGGCTCGAGACCGGATCCGTAGCGAACTCCGCAAGGTGATCGTCGGCCAGGACGAGGTGGTGACCCAATTGCTCATCGCCCTGTTCGCTCGAGGCCATTGCCTGTTCGAGGGCGTTCCGGGACTGGGCAAGACGTTGCTGGTGAACACCATCGCCGACATCCTCGAGCTGTCGTTCAACCGTATCCAGTTCACTCCAGACCTCATGCCATCGGACATCACCGGCACCGAGGTTCTCGAGGAGGACCGCACGACGGGCAAGCGGGTCTACCGGTTCATCAAGGGGCCGGTCTTCGCCAACATCCTGCTCGCCGATGAGATCAACCGCACACCGCCCAAGACCCAGTCGGCGCTGCTCCAGTCCATGCAGGAATACCGCGTCACCGTGGCCGGCCAGAGCTACCCGCTTCCCCTGCCCTTCCTGGTGCTCGCCACCCAGAACCCGATCGAGCAGGAGGGCACCTACCCGCTTCCGGAGGCGCAGCTCGACCGGTTCATGCTCCACATCGTCGTGGACTACCCCTCCATGGACGAGGAGGTAGACATCGTTCTCGAGAACACGGTGACGAGAAACGTATCGCTCAACCGCTTGCTGACTCCCGGCGAGGTGATCGATTTCCAGGAACTGGTCAGGCGGGTCCCGGTCCCAGGCCACGTCGTCCGATACGCGACCCGGCTTGCTCGAGCCACCCGTCCGGCCGAGCCGGACGTGCCCGATTTCGTACCGCAGTGGCTCGAGTGGGGCGCCGGACCTCGAGCCAGCATGTTCCTGATCCTGGGAGCCAAGGCTCGAGCCATTCTCGACGGGCGGTACACCGCCGGGCTCGAGGACATCCGGGCACTGGCCCGCCCCGTTCTCCGCCACCGGCTCGTGCTCAACTACCACGCCGAGGCCGAGGGGGTTACCGCCGACCAGATCGTCACCCGCTTGCTCGAGGTGGTCCCTGAAGACGAGTGAATCCGTGCCTGCTGGACCCGACCAGTTCGATCGCGACACCCTGGCCAAGGTGGGGAGGCTGACGCTCCGAGCCCGGCGCGTGGTGGAAGGCGTCCGCGCCGGGACGCACCGGAGTCCCTTGCAGGGGGCTTCCGTCGAATTCGCCGAACACAAAGAGTACACCCCGGGGGACGACCTCCGCCATATCGACTGGAAACTGCTCGGCAGGCTGGACAAGTACTACATCAAGCGATTCGAGGAGGAGACGAATCTCCAGGCCCACATCCTCCTGGACACCAGCGCCTCGATGGCCTACGGGGGCCTGGATCCGGGTGCGCCATCATGGTGGAGACGCCTGGGCCGGAGACGGTCGCCCGGCCGCGCCACCCGGCACACGGACTCGGCCGCTCGCGGCACCACCGCCACCGCACGGCCGGAGGACGGCAGCACGACCAAGCATGATCACGCCGTGCTGCTCGCCGCCTCCCTCGCCTACCTGCTCATGGCCCAGGGCGACGCGGTGGGCGTCAACACCTTCGGCGGCGGCGACACCCGGTTCGTCCCCCCCAGGACGCGAAAAGGCCACCTCGGCGTGGTCATGGAGGTCCTGGCCGGCATCCATCCGGCCGGGACAGGGGGCATCGCCACCGCTCTCGCGGCGTTCGCGCCTCGAGTCACCCGCCGGAGCTTGATCGTACTCATCTCGGACCTCCTCGAGGCTCCGGAGGACATCCTCGAGACGATGAAGACACTCCGAACCCGGCGAAACGACGTGGTTATTTTCCACGTGCTGCACCCGGACGAACTCTCCTTTCCCTACGACGACGTCAGCCGGTTCGTCGATCCCGAGGCGGGCGGAGCCGGTATCGTGATCGATCCGCGTGAGATCCGGGAGGGCTACGTCCAGGAACTCGGCAGGTTCCTGGACCTGGTGCGCAACCGCTGCCTCGAGGCCCGGGTGGACTACAACCTGGTTGACACCAGCCGACCGGTCGCCGGCGCCCTGGCCACCTTCCTGGCGGGGCGCTCGAAAGAGGGGGGGGGCCGGTGACACCAGGACAGCGGTATCCCGCCTTGCAGTGCTTCGAGCCGGCCGTGCCCGGGAGGTGGCCGTGAGCCTCGCCATGCTTGCACCACTGGCCCTGTTCGGCACGCTCCTCGTCGCCGTGCCCGTCGTCTTGCACCTCATCGACCGGCGGCGCGTGCCTCGAGTCGACTTCCCCCCCTTCCGGCTCCTTCTCGCGGCCCGGAAACGGCTCAAGCGGCGGCGGCGCATCCGCGACCCCTGGCTCCTCGCCGCGCGCATCCTGGTTCTCCTCGCTCTCGTCCTTGCCTACACCCACCTTGCCCTGACCTACAGGAGCACGACCCAGGCCGGTGCCGAACTCGAGGGCAATGTCGTGTTCCTGCTCGATAATTCCATGTCCATGGGTTGCAAGGCCGGTGGCCGCACCCTGTTCGACCAAGCCCGCTCGAGAGCCCTCGACGTCCTCGGACGAATGGCAGGACGCGGACGCGCCGGGCTCGTCGTGTTCAATGCACGTGCCGACGATCTCACCGGCGGGGTGACGCAGGACCTGGACCGGGTGCGGGATGCCCTGGCCGACGCCCACGTCACCTACGGGGAGACCGACCTGAAGGGTGCCATCCTGGCCGGTATCCGCGCGCTGCTTTCCACGCCGGAGGGAGCCGGCGACCTGTATCTCCTGTCCGACCAGTGCGCGCACGGACTCCCCGCGGAGGGAACGTTCGCCCTCCCCTCTCACCTCGAGGGCAAGGTTCGACTCGTGGTCCGTGCCCTTGACCCGGTGGAAACCGCGAACCGGACCGTGCTCGGGATACGCACGGAAGCCCGCGAAGGAGAAGGCGGCACCATCACCCTGACGGCTCGAGCCCGCTGCCAGGGAAATGCGTGCGGCAGCGACGCACCGCTGGACCTGTTCCTCGATGGCGACTTCGTATCTCGAGGCTACGTGCCTCCTGCGGGTGACGCTGACGTGGCAGAGAAGGTTTTCACCCTGCCCCCCCGGTCCAAGGCTATCAGCCGCGGAACACTGGCCCTCGCCCCAGACGCCCTCGAGGCCGATGACGACTACTATTTCCTCCTCGAGGCCCGCCGCGACCTCAAGGCCATCGTGATCGACGGCGACCCCGGGTACACGCTGGCCGGCGCCGAGTCGTTCTACGTGGAGCGCGCCCTGAATCCCAGGAAGTCGTCCGGATCGCGCATCACCCCGCTGGTGATGGCGGAGGGGGAGTTTCGGTCGGCCCGCCTCGACGATATCGCCGTCGTGTTCATGCTCAACGTAGCCGATCCCACACCTCTGGCGGCCAAGCTGACCCGGTTCGTCCAGCAAGGCGGCGGCATCTTCATCAGCCTGGGGGACCGGGTCCGCAAGGACCTGTACAACCGCGCACTCGCGCCACTGTTGCCCGCGTCCCTCGGCGATGTCAAGGTGGCATCGCCCACCCTGACCGGGGAGAAGCCCCCCGCACTCAGCTACCCCGAGCTGACCCACCCCATCTTCCAGATCTTCCGGGAGGCCGGCGCCTCGGTCTTCGGGACGACCGAGTTCTTCCGGCTCATCCCGACGGCCCCCTTTCTCAAGCCCGGCGCGCGGGTCCTGCTCAAGTACACCCACGGGTTGCCGGCCCTCCTCGAGCGCCGTGTCGGGAACGGAACCGTGCTCCTGTTCACATCGACCCTCGACCGCGGCTGGACCAACTTCCCGCTCAAATCCGTGTTCTTGCCTTTCGTGCAGGAGGCCGCACACTACCTGGCGCACAATCCGGCCGGAGACACCGTGCCGCGCCGTTTTACCGTAGGGCATCCGGTCGTGCTCGAGGTATCCTCCACGACGGGAAGGCTGTCCGTGATGGACCCGGGCGGCAAGATGCACGTTCTGGCCACCCCCGACCACCGAGCCGGCGATGACGCGGCCCCCGGACAGGTCCGCGTGGTCTTCGACGGCGCCACGATACCAGGGCATTACCGCGTCTACGAGCGACGGACCGATTCCCCGGAACCGGTGGAGATCAACGATCTCGGGTTCGTCGTGAACGTCCCGGTGGCCGAGACCGACCTGTCGCGGGCCACGCTCGAGCAGATCGAGGCACGGGTTCCCGGGCTCCCGGTCATCCTCGAGGGACGCACGCGGAGTCGAGACGAAGTGGAGGTCGAGAGGACGTTCTCCTTCACCTACAGCCTGATGTGGGCCATGTTGGTGCTGCTGGCCCTCGAGGGCGTGCTGTCGGTCGCTCGGCGGCGGAAAAGGGCGCCCCTGTCCGGCGCCCCTGTCCGTGGCGACCTTCCCGGCGTCCAGCCGTCCGGCGACTCGAGAAAACCACCCGTTTGAAACAGGGAGAAGACAATCCATGGCCTTGAAGATTCACGATACCATGTCCCGTGTCCGTGTCGCGCTCGAGCCCCTGAAACCCGGATCGATCGGCATGTACGTGTGCGGCGTCACCGTCTACGACCTGTGTCACATCGGCCACGCACGGTGCTACGTCGTGTTCGATGTCATAGTGCGCTACCTCCGCCACCTGGGCTACCAGGTCACCTACGTGCGGAACTTCACCGACGTGGACGACAAGATCATCCGGCGCGCCGCCGAGCAGGGCGTGAGCTGCGAGGCGCTTACCGACAGCTACATCGAGGCCTTCCACCAGGACATGGGCGCCATCGGCGTGGGCCGGGCCGACATCGAGCCCCGGGTGACCGAACACATCCCGGACATCATCGCCTTCATCCAGAAGATCCTCGACAACGGCCACGCCTACGAAGCCGACGGGGACGTCTACTTTTCCATCGACAGCTTTCCTGAGTATGGCAAGCTGTCGCGGCGGGACCTCGGGAGCCTCGTCGCGGGCGCCAGCGGGCGGGTCGCGGGCAAGGAGAACCTGCGCAACCCCCTCGACTTCGCACTCTGGAAGGCGTCGAAACCCGGCGAACCGGCCTGGCCCAGCCCCTGGGGCCCTGGCCGGCCCGGATGGCACATCGAGTGCTCCTCCATGAGCGCCAGGCACCTCGGCCCCACGTTCGACATCCACGGGGGCGGACAGGACCTCGTGTTTCCCCATCACGAAAACGAGATCGCCCAGAGCGAGGCCGCCCACCACGTCCAGATGGCCAGGTTCTGGGTGCACAACGGGTTCGTCAACTGCCCCGTCTACGTCTACTTCGCCGACCCGGACGACCCGGAAAAGCGCTACAGCTTCCGCGAAGTCGACACGGTGGAGAGCCAGTTTTTCCACAAGACGACCCGCAAGACACTCAGGCCCGTGATCGTCGACCGCGCGTCGGTCAAGATCGAGGACGAGGACGGCTCGAGGACCGCGTGGCACAAGCACTTCGACGGTCTCGAACTCAAGCTCGAGCACAAGATGTCCAAGTCCCTCGGCAATTTCTACACCGTCCGGGAAATCCTCGCCGACTGGCACCCGGAAGCGCTCCGCCACTTCCTGCTGACCGTGCAGTACCGGGCCCCGCTCAACTTCAGTGTCGAGGCCCTGGCCGAGGCCACGACCCGCATCGAATACCTCTACGAGACGCTGGCCAAGGTCCGCAGGCTCCTGGCACAACTCAAACCTCGAGCCCACGACACGGTGCTCTTCCCCGACCGGATCGAGCGCTTCGGTGTCGCGTTCGACGAGGGCATGGACGACGACTTCAACACGCCCAAGGCGCTCGGCGCCCTGGCAGACGCGCTCCGGTTCGCCAACGAGGTGGCCGACCGGAAGAGCAAGGTGGGGAAGCGCGTGACCCTCGAGGCCGTCGAGGCCCTCATGGGCCGCATGCTCCAGGTGCTCGGGGTCGGAACCGCCGACCCGGAACAAGCTCTGGAGGAAATTCGCGACATCAAGCTGCGACACCTGGGCATTGCCAAGGACGATGTCGAACGCCTGGTGGCCGAACGCACCGAGGCGCGCCAGGCCAAGGACTTCGCCAGGAGCGACGCGATTCGTGATCAGCTCCTGGAGTTGGGCATCATGTTGATGGATACACCTCGAGGCACCCGGTGGAAGGTCGCCTGAGACCCGGGATGTGGGCAGGAGCGATCGCCCACCAGCAACGGGTTGATGAAAGCGGGAGGCGCGGCGCTTCGCCCTGGGCGTTTGCCGGCACGGGGGCGGGGGATCCCCGCGCGCCATGACGCCGAGCACACCCGCGCGGGCATGCCACCGGCTTGGAGGGGGGCGGCGCCAGCGCGGTCCAGGATACCTCGATGGGTCCTAACCCAGCCTCGTCAGTTCCTCTGGATCGAGTTCCAGGTACCAGCGGTTGTCCGGGGCGAGGGACCATCTCTGCCGGGCCGTCACCTTGCGCAAGATGGCCTCGTTGGTCACGATCAATTCGTACCGAACGAACACCGTGGCATGCTGCAAGTCGTCGTCGATCTCGATCCGGTAGATGGCCACCTCGCCGATCGTCGCCTTGCCCTGCCGGGAAAGGAGATACTCCCACAGCCTGCCCCTGTCGTCCTCGTCTTGCAGGTACGCCACGGCCATGTCGAAGTATTCCCAGCGCAGTGCGTGCCAGTAGCCTTCGACCAGTTCGTTCAACGCCTCGCGCTGGCGGGCTTCCTTGCGCAGTTGGGTCTGTTCCGTGGCGCACGAGGCCCCTGCGAGGAGGACCAGGAGGGCTGCGGCGAACGGGCGAGGGACCTGAAAGCTGTCTCGAATACTCACTTCTTGTCCTCGGTATTGTCGAGCGGGCTGAGGCACTCCGGATCGCCGTTTCCGTCTGTTCGATAGTCCGTAAAGCCGTCCCCGTCGTTGTCACGGCCGTCGTCACAGGCCGCCGCCGGGTTCTTTTCGTCGATATTGTAAGGCGAGTAGGTCTCTTCCCTGGCAGGATTGTCCCGGCACCCGGGATCCTGCCCATCGATGAATCCGTCCACGTCGTTGTCGTTGGCATCGTCGCACGGGTACAGATTGGGCGCGGGCAGAGGCGGGGGCCGGTATTTCTCGTCGTCATCGAGCGGGTCTTCGCAGCCCGGGTCCCCGGTGCCGACGACGACCCGGTAGTCGGCGAAGCCGTCCTGGTCATCGTCCTCGCCGTTGTCACAGGCCGTGGTGCCGAACTCGCTCGAGTCGGCCGGAGCGTCGCACCCGGGGTCCCCGGAGCCGTCCGGGACGAAATCCACCCCACCGTCCCCGTCGTTGTCCTGCCCATCGTCGCAAGCGATACCGGCTTCCCGCTCGCTACCATCCTCGACGCTCAAGCAACCCGGGTCTCCCTGGGGACTGTCCGGGCGGTAGTCCAGGGCACCGTCGCCGTCGTTGTCCCGGCCGTCGTCGCAGGGGTAGTCGCTCGAGGTCTCATCCGGGTCCGAAGGGGATGTGCAGCCCGGGTCTCCCCCCTCTCCGCGCACGTAGTCGACCAGCCCGTCGCCGTCGTCGTCGACGCCGTTGTCACAGGGGAACAGGCCGGTATCGTCGATTTCGCTGCCGTCCTCTCCATCTTCGCAACCAGGGTCGTCGCCGTCGATCAACCCGTCCTGGTCGTTGTCTACCAGGTCCTCGCAATCGGACAGCGGTCCGAAACGCGCTGGTACTTCCTGGGCCGCCACGAGGTCCACGACCATGGCGGTCTCGCCAGGACACGAGCCCGGGGCAGGACAACCCGCAAGACCGGCAGGCAACGAAATGCGGTAGATGTCGTGCCGGCTCAGGCGGACGTAGCCCGCCAATGGGTACAGGGCCGTGGGAGAATCGCCCGGCATGCAGTCGTGCGCCGCGTAGGCGGCCTCCCAGGTCAGCACGCCTGTCGTGTCGTCCTCGAGCCGGGCGGCCTCGAGCGCGCGAGCAGCAAGGGAGCAAGAGGTATCCACCGGTGGCAGCAAGGCCAAATCATCAGGGGTGAGCACGACCTGGCCGGAGGACCCATCCGCCCACACGACCACTCGAGCCACCTCCACCGGGGCGTCGGGCAGTCCCTCGTCCGGAGCTGTGACCACGAATTCGGCGACGACGAACGAGGCACGGGCGGCAGGCTGCTCTATCGGCGGAAAGCCGAGCACCAGGTCGCGGTCATCGTCCACCTGGGCGACACCGAGGTCATCGAGCAACAGGCCCTCGATGGCGCCGTTCGAGTCGGCCACGTCGGGCGGGGTCGTCAGCACGGCCTCGATCGGGTCGGACAGCACGCCCCCACTGATAGTGACATCGTAGGCCGCACCCGGTCGCCAGGACCGCGTCGTCTCTCCCGCGTTCGAGCAGACAGCGAAGGTCCCGGAATCGTCCACCACCGACAGGACGAGCGGGCTCAGGTCGCCCTGGTCCACGGGTTCGATGCGCACCGTGTCCACCACGGCCACGGTGTCCTCGAGGCTGCGCAGCGCCACCGGGCTCACGCCCTGCCACAGCACGGGCTGGTCGGGCAGACCGGGAAGATAGTAGAGCGCCCCTTCCGGGAACAGCGACCCGGCCCAGCGCGGCCGGACGGAAGGCCAGAAGCCCAGGCGCGCGCCGGCAGTGCCGTCCGAGCGGCCGATGACCTGGAGAGAAGCTGCCTCATCCTGGAAAACCTCGCTCGCGGGAAGGAGGTACTCGAAGGCACCGGGCAGCGTCGCGACCCCCTGGGATGTCGCCACGGTGATGTCGAACGTTCCGCCGCCGATCGGGCCGGGCGGAGTCCGCACGGTCAGGTACCGGCCGGTGGCATCGACCTGGTCCGCGACGATCTCGGCGTTCCTGTCTCCGACGCGCACCGCCACCTGTGGATCGTTGAGGTTCTGTCCCTCGAGCCTGACCGTCACCCCACCCTGGAGGTCCACGGCATACGCCGCCCCCCCACCGTCCGACAGGGTGACCTGCTCCAGCACCGGAGGAAGGGTGCTCCCGGAAAAATAGGACTCCGGTTCGCCGAAACAGCCGCTCACGGAGGCCATGCCGGCCAGGAGAACCCCTGTCCACACACCCGCTCGAGTTCCCATTACCATCCTATCACTCCGCGACACGCTCCAGGCGAACGAGGGCCACATCGGACGCGCGTATCCGAACCGGGGAGATCGAACGGCCCGATCCGTCCGCCAGCATCACGTCAGGAAGGGCCACCGATGCGGTCACGGTCCTGCCGATCCGCAGGACGACGCCTTGCACCCAGTCCAACGTCCCTCGAGCGGAGAGCTGTGCCTCGAGATCCTCCACCTGGCCTGCCGCCAGCACGGCACGGCCGGTGTCCTGCACGGTGCAGACCAGCGCCCCCAGGCGGTCCCGGCCATCCCCATGGCGGGGTAGACAGACTTTCCGGCCGTCCGCGGGGCGCACGCCGCAGGTCTCGTCGTCCCCGCACTGGTCGTCGCTCTCGCAACACGAGACACCCTGGTTGCAGGCCGACGGGCAACGGCCATCCCCCCCACCGTAGTACTCGAGCGACACGACCATGGTCTGGGGTGTGCTCCAGGCGTCCCAGCCGATCTCGAGCGGGACGCCGGCAGTCGGGAGCGCGTAGGCCGGACCGGGGACCACGACATCGCCGGTGTCCGGGGACCGGACCGGAGCAGCCACCGGCGCGCCATTCAACGTCAAACCTGACAACTTCAACGGAAGCAGGACCGGCCGGTCGCTCTCGAACGCAAAGGGCAGCGAGGCGAACCGTCGATCCTCGGTGGGATTGGCCCCACCCATGGACAGGGTCAATGCCGTGCCGGGGAACCAGTTTCCCGGCCCCCTCAGATCATCGGGCGAGAGGGTCCGCTCGAGCGCGAAGTAGGAGACCGCTGCCCAGGGAGACGTGTCGCGAAACAGCGGCCGGCGGACAACCCGGTAGGAAACCTTGCCCCCGGCGTCGGAAAACCGCAGAACGTCCCCGGCATCGACCGAGACCTCCGACTGCTGGACGCCGCTGCCCGCCCCCAGCACGACGGCGCAGCGCATGGACTCCCCGTCCTCGAGGCCCGGGCCGGACGGCAGCAACCAGGCCGCCGACTCGATATGCTCCGACCTGGGATAGACGAATCGTGCCGCACCGGCGGTCAGGGTCCACCCATCTGCATCGAACGGCTCAGGATCCCCCAGGAGACCGGTGGACAGGCCGTTGCCGGCGAACCAGACTCGAGCCATCTCGACGACGCCCCCGGCAGGTTCGAGCGGCGGAGCGACCGCCGACAGCGTCTCGCCCTCGCTCACCAGGTGCACCTCGCCCTGCTCGACCCGGGAGCCGCAGCCGGCCACGGCCAACCCTACCCCCAGGACCACGCACCACAGGCACGTGAGCCGCGGGCCGTGACCCGGACACGACAGATGGGCCGCCATTCCCCGCAGCCTCGAGACCGACCAGGGCTGCCATGGGCCAAACGTCATGATGGAACCACCTCATCCTCGACGCCGTCCGTTACCAGCCATTCCCCGGGCCTCCCCGCGGGCAATGGCGCCAGACCGCCGGTCCCTCGACCAGCGGACAGCAGCGTGCCACCCCAGTATACCAGCAAAGGCGCGCCGTGAACCGCTTGAAACTCTCGCGCAACGAGGTTGCGCGGCGGATCCGCCGTGGTATCTACCCGCGCTCGGCACGCTCGACGACCTTCAGGGCCGCCTCCTCTACCGAACGCACCTGCTCGCGCATGTCCGTCTGTTTGAATGGCTGTTCAGGCAACGGCCCGAGCACCACCGCCTCCTTGCGGCTCGCCACGTCCTCGCTGAACCGGCCGTCACGGTCGTCGAGCCACTTCAAGATGGCTTCCTTGAGCGTGCCACCGAGTGCCCAGGCAGTCTTCTCCAGCAACCGCTTCGTGGAATACCCACACGCCAACAGGCGCGCGTCGATGGTGCCCTCCAGCACCACGGCCGGGCGCCAGCCGTACCGCTCGACCCCGGAAACCCGCCCCAGCTTCTGGGCCTTGACGAGCCAAAGGGACAGCACAGAGACATCCAGCCGTTCGGGCGGCTGCAACCGGAGGATCACCCGCGGCCAGCCTCGTGTGGGAGCGTCCCGTTCCGAAGGCGGGTCGAGCCACGTCTCGAGTCTTCCGCTGCGCCCGTCGAACTCAGTGTGGAAGCCCTCCAGCTTGATCGCACGGTTCCTCGGCTCGTGGGGCGGCACATCCGCGGCCATGAGGTGCAAGGAACGGCCCACCGAACTCGGCGCCGGACCAAGATGTCGCGCCGGATTCCACGAGAAGATCTCGTTGCAGAACACCAGCAGTGCGGCAACCGGATCGCGGGCCGCATCGATCCCCACGGTGACCGCGTTGTGCAGCAGGGTCGCTCGAATCGCCGGAACGGCCACCGCGGGCGCCCCGTCGCCTTGCCCGCAAACCTCGCGCAGGTACCATGCACCCGTGATCCCGTGGTCAGGCCTGTTCTTCTTGCGTTGCTCTTCCATCCACTTCATCAACTGGTTGTCATCGCGGTTGCCCACTATCCGGTACTTCTCCTCATGCCCGGTGACGGCCTCGCCCGGATACCCCGCCTCCAGGGCAGCGCGACACGCCCCCACCAATTCCCTACCAGGCACTGCAAAGCTGTCGCTGACGGACCCGAGAGTCTTCTCGATGGACGCCACGCCGAGATCGCGATCGGGTATGCGGGGGCCACCACCAGGGCCCACTTCGTTTCCGCCCGCGGTCAACAGAGGTGGGGAAGTCTCTGCAACCAGCAGTTCCCTCGGATACAGCAGGTGGCCCACGTCGTGAAACAGGGCAGCCAGGCTGAACGCCTCGCAGAGTTGCGCCGGCGTCATGTCCACCGGATCCGCCAGCAACTCCGCCACCGTCCTGAGTTCCCGGTCCGCCGGACGGCTCCGTCGAGGCCGGGCGCCGGACGTGGACTGCCGGGAACGACCCGGACGGCCTGCCCGCGCACGCTGTGCGGCCTCCTCCTCGAGGAATCTCTCCAGCCTCGTGGGTCCCTCCTCATCGAACCACTCGATCGCAGGGCGTTTTTTCAGGTTCTTCGGTGGTTCCGTAGCTTCCAACAGGACAGACACGATGAACGTCAAACCAGCAGGATATTGCCTTGCCTGGTCCAGGGCCGTCTGGATTTCGGCCTGGACGAATCCGACCTTGTCCCTCGACGCCGTTGAAACGCAGGCGATGAAAAGATCGATTTCCCGGATTTTCGTGTCGAGTGAACTACCGACATCGTCTCCCAGCAACGGGTCCTTCTTGTCCATCCAGGGGAGGTGACCCCATTCCTCTAGCTTCTCGTACAACTTTTCGACTTCCTCCCGGTCTTCGCTGGCGTAGGACAGGAATATCTTCAGCTTTCGGGCCGCGGGCTCACGAGGTGGCGCAGGTGTGGGGGAAGTCGCGCGCACCGGGGGCCTGACCTCGAGAGAGAGGAGGAAATGGCCCGCCATGTACACCTCGAGAAGATGCCGGAGGTGTTCGGCCGCGGAATGATAGCCTGCCTGCTGCCGCTCATCGCCCACCAGCAGCAGGAGGTCCTCGATGAGGTACTTGCGACCGGCGCCCACCACCCAGCGCAGATGGTGTTCGACCAGTGTCCGTAGCGCAGCGGCGAAGGTGGCGGGATCCGAACGGTAGTCGTTGCGGTCTCCGAAACAGGCGAAGCGCAGACACTCCCGGAGCAGGTAGGCCAAGTCCCTGCGATATCGCCCCCTCTCGCCATCCAATCGCGGATTCCCGCCGTCCGCCGTCGATTCTCTCTCCAGGAATTCGAGGACGAACCAGAGCGTCAACCAGTTCCGAGTCGATGTCGCGTCCGGCTTCCGTTGCTCTCCATTCCCGGAAGATCCCGGCGCCACCAGGGACAGGTATTTGCCGAGGACGCCACGGGTTCGGGTCACGGCACGTTTCCAGGTCGGCTCGTCGATCCTGGTTGCCGCTCCTAACATGCTGCGTTCCCGGTCCAGGTGCCACCGGTGGATCCACGTCCACTCGGGGAGGAGCTGCATGAGACCTTCGATACCGGACGCGGGCTCCGGGGGGATGTAGCACTCCCCTCGCTCCCAGTGTACGCAGGACTCCGGCGCCCGGAGAGCAGCCAGCGTTTCGCCCACGCAAGCCAGCTCGGAACGCCATCGCGCTTCCGTTTGGCCTGCTGGGCCGGAGCCCGTACCTTGCGCATCCGGATCCAGCCTGTCGTGGGCCGTGCGGAGGCTCTTGAGCACCACGTCCAGCCACTGCGTGATGTCGTCCTCGGCGGGACCTCCACCGGGTGTCCCCTGTGCGGGCCGGGAGACGGCCTCGCTTCGCTGCCTCCGGCTTCCCGGCACGTTCCCACCGGCCCAGCCCGACCCCAACTCCTGGTTCAGGGTCCAGAGGGCAACTCGGTCCACCAGGCGAAGACGACCCGGCGAATCCCTGGCCACGAGTTCACCCAATACATCGGCAGCGCGGCGCAAGCGGTCACGGTCATCCAACCCCGGGGCGTGCACGAGGTCGTGCACCGCGTTTTCCAGCCGGGACAGCGCCAACCGTTCTGCCACGAGTACCTGGGCCTGGACCAGGGCGTGGAAGCTGACGTAGAGATGGCGCAGGCCCTGGTGATAGCTCCTCAGCCACGACCAGGTCACGCCAGGCGGTGCTGGCGCCTGCCGGACGACCCACAGGTACCGGCCAGCCTGCCCGGGAAAGGTGCCGCCGATGCGAATGGCGCTCCAGCCGTCGCGGTTCCAGGCATAGCCCAGGGTGATGGGCTCGTAGCGCGCGACGTCCTCCGACCTGTCCAGCTCGTCCAGGGCCCGCCGAACCCCGGATGGCGCCTCTGCCTCCGCGCGCGCTTCCGCGGAGAATGCGCGCAGACACACGCCTTCCACGCTGTCTTCGGCCTCCCATGCGACCAGGAGGGGGACCTCCATGAGGAAACGTCCCAGCGCTTCGGCCAGGGAGAACAGAAACGGTGCGGCCACTGCGTCGCGCACATCCGGGGGCGGCACGGCATTGGCCGACTCCAGGAAACGGGTCACCGCATCCTGGAACCGCTGTTCGAGCATCGCCGGGTCGTATCCCCTGGCATCCATGGTTCACTCTCCTCCCTGGAACTCGAGTCTCCGTGCATTCCGCCCCCCCACCCGGGAGGTGGCGCCTGCGATCCGTCTCCGGCTCACGTCCGTTCCAAGAGGTGTCGAAGCGCAGCCAGGTCCACGGGCTTGCCCAGGAACTGGATCGTGCTGTCCTGGTGACTCGCCTTCCTCGTGGCATCCAACACGTCCTTGTTGTGGTAGCCAGACAGGATGATTGCAGGCAGGGATTGGTTGGATGCCAACGGGTGACGGCCCTCGAAAACGCGATCCGCGGCCTCATCGGCCGGCCACGGGGCTTGCCCGTTTTCGTACTGGGTTCCGCGGATCCAGTGAAGCAGCCGGCACCCGCCCCAAATCGGAACGGAGATCTCGTCCCCGCAAACCATCTGGTCCAGGATGAGCGCGTCGAAGTCCTCGCTCGACAGGAAACCGACAGCCTCGGACAAGGTGCGAGCCCACCGAATGTTCCAGCGATCCTCCTCCTCCAGTACACCCTTTTCGTACACGAAACGCTCGGGCGGATCGTCATCCACCCAGAGCAGTCTCCTCGTCGAAGCCGCGGCAGGTTTGCTCATCGTCGCCTCCAGGCGCGAGGGATTTCCACGGTG
>JAJRTE010000142.1 GCA_024278455.1 Myxococcota bacterium | reverse complement strand
GGGTGGTGGATTCCCTTGTCCTGCTCGGCATCCCGGCGCAGCACGGTGGTGAGGAAGTTGAGCAGGAAAACCCCCTGCCGCTCCGGGTCCAACTCCACGGAGACCGAGTGCGCCGCTCCGCCGACCTCGGCCAGGGCCAGCCCCAGCTTCTGGCGGTTTCCGCGGGAAACACCACCCTCCGGCTCGGGATGCGGCGCACTCCAGGCGCTGGCCAGCACGGCGGGCACGTCCAGCCTGCCGTGGGAGTGATACTCCGCCCCCATCTCGATTCCCCCAGGACAGGTGAACGCCCGCTGGAAGGTGTTGTACAGGTGCCAGTCCAGGGTCACCTGAGGAACGATTCCCGCGAAGCGCGGCGAGCGGCGCATCCGCCCGAAGGCGAGAAACTCCCTCCCCCTGCGGGTCCTCAGGTCGGCAAGCTCGGCAAGAGCGTCGGCCCGGTCGGAGGCGGCGGCGTAGGGAGTGAAGTCCTTGCAGTCGTAATCCGGACGGTAGGTTTCGAACCAGGTCGGTCCCGTCATCCCGGGGAGCCGCTCCAGCGCGGACAACTCGTAGTTGAGTTCCGGCACGCCCCCCCACAGCACGACTCGGGCTGCCACCCAGAAGAACAGCTCCCCCAGTTCCGGAGCGAGCTTGAGATTCCCGTCGAGGCGCAGCGGACCGTAGTCGTGGTAGACCCAGGTGAAGAGAGGGATCTTCTCGGCCCAACCCGCGATCTCCCCCTGCCGGAACAGGTTTCCCTCGAGCATCGTCAGCGGCCCCGCCCCCGCCCGTGCCTGGTAGTAGTCGAATCGGTCGAGGTAGGGCTCGGAGATCAGCTCGGTACCGCGGGGAACGTAGGCTCCCCGGAGTTCGTGAAGCTCGTCCCGGCGGGAGTCCAGCATCGCCAGCGACCCCTCGACGAGGGGTGTCCCCCACCCCGGCGGGTGTCCGTGGGAGGTGTTCTCACAGTGGACCCGGCCAAGGCCCGGTCCGATGTCCAGGTACTCGGCTTCCGGCAGGTGACGGGTCATCAGCTCCACCGAGCGCCAGCCGTAGAAGTCCTGCCACTGCGCCGTCGCCGGGCAGATGAAGGACCAGGGATCATCCTCCGGATCCGGGTCCATTGCGTAGGGCTGCCAGGGGGCGATCGGGTCCGTCGCGGGGTCGGGGGCCGGCTCGTCGTACTCCGTGGCGTCACGGGAAAAATGCTGAGGGAAGAGGAACAGCGCGACCCGGTCCCCGGAGTTCCGGATCGCATCCAGGTTCGCCGGCTTCACCCGGTCGTCGGACCAATCGTTGTAGCCGCCGTACCATTCGTTCCCCGAAGCTCCCCCTGGCCACCAGTAACCGGAGATGTGCAGCAGCGGCACGCCGAGGAAGTCGCGAAGCCCGGTGAACCATGCCGTCTGGTCGCGCCGCACGCTGATGCCGAAAGTGGCGACCCCCACCCTCTCGAGGAGCCATGGAGAGCGCTCACCCTCCGGCAGGTCGCGAACGGGGCCCCGGGCGGCCCACGGCTGCGCGAGCGCCCAGCTCCGGTAGCGATCCGCGCTCTCCTCCCAGGTGCCGGTCTCGCTCGCCGCCAGCACGACCGATCCGGTGGGAATGAGATCCGCACCGGCAACCGCCTCCGGGCTGTAGCGCCGAAAAGAGATCTCGAGCCAGCCGCTCGCCGCATCGGGTCGGCACCCGAGCCGTTTCGCCTCCGCGGAGGCGTCTTCCACCTGGAAATGAAATCCTCCCACGCCGTGCTCGAGGTAGGCCATCGCCTGCAAGGCGGCCCCCGAATAGGCGTCGGGGTAGAACCCGAATCGCTCTCCCACATCGAGATGGGCGAGGGGATCACGAATGAGATAGCCGGTCGCCACCGGGTGGACAAGTTCGGTGTCCTCGGGGTCCGCCCCGAGACTGCCCACACCGCCGATCACCGGGTAGTCGACAAAGTCGATCCGCGGACCGGAGGCGCTCTCTGCTCGAACCGTGAAGCGGGCGGGCGCCTCACCCGGTGGCACTTCGATCCGGGCGCGGAGGGTCAGTCCGGGGATGTCGACGGCCCAGGTGAGATCCCACGCCGTGCCGTCGAAGTCGGGATCCTCCACTGCGTCCACGTCTCCCGCGGCGAGCCCGATCCCATCGGGCGTTCCGACCCGGAATGCGGGCGCGATTCCGGCGGCCTGAATCAGTTGGATTCCGTGGTGGAGATCGACCACCTGCGCGATCGCCCCACTCGACCCGTCGAGCCGCAACTCGAGGGCGTCGTTCGCCAGGACGATCTCATCGTCCGTCTGGGCAAGAGAAAAGCCGGGAAGGAACGCGACGAGAACGAGCGCCACTGCCACCCCGCAGGCGGCGCATCCAGAAGTGCGCATGGCCAGGCCCTCCGTTTCGGCCCGGTGGAATGGTACGCCCATCGAGGGAGGGGCGCCGCACAGGCTCCCCCAGAAATCGCAGAGAGCCGACCGCGCCCCAGTGTGGCACCAGGCAGAGCCGGAATGGGTGTGGCCCGAAACCTCCATCGGGCGCCCCATCCGCCCCCTGCCGCCTCATTCCCGGGGCGCCAGAGTGAGGGCACGCTGGACTGTGGGACCTCCTCGATTTCAAGCGCCAGTACAGCCTGAAGCCCCGGCGATGCCAACGGACGATCGTGTCCGGCCGGACGATGACGAGCGCCGAACGCCAATCGGCCCATAGCGCCGCCAGCCACACCCAGAAGACGCGATCCCGTCGCCGGTCGGCACGATCGCTTGGCTGATTGCCGCAGGAGCGCCGGTCGCCGGCGGAGTGCAAGAATTCCGGCAGCCAGCATGGCGCGCCAGGCGAGAACCACGCGAATGATGCCTCTGATGATGTAGAGCGTACCCATTGAGCTCCTCGGACCATGCGTGAACCCACCCTTTTCTTGCGGCAAGAGCAGGAGGAGAAGGATCGAGGTGTCCCGCCGCCATCTCCTTAACGGGACGGATCGGTCCTTCTTCAAGGCCTCCTCACCGGCTTTCGTCGTACGGTACCGCTGTCGAGAACCAAGGTGACAGAATGACAGAGGAGCCAATTCACCTCCGATCTCCGCCCGCTGACAAGATCGCCCTGTTTCGCTCTCTTTTTCGTGGGCGCGATGACGTCTATTCACGCCGCTTTGAAAGTCGGAAAACGGGAAGATCAGGGTATCAGCCCGCCTGCGCCAATGAATGGGTCCGGGACCTGTGCGACAAACCGGCGGTCAAGTGCGGGGCTTGCCCAAACCGGCGCTTGCTGCCGCTGACCGACGCAGTTGTCGGCTGGCACCTGTCCGGCCGTGATGAAACGGGACGGGAATGCGTCATCGGTCTCTATCCCATGCTCCTCGACGAAACCTGCTTCTGCCTTGCCGTCGATTTCGACAAGGAGAACTGGCAGGAGGATGCGACAGCCTATCTGGACACCTGCCGGCGGATCGGCCTGCCCGTGGCGCTGGAGCGGTCCCGTTCCGGAAACGGAGGGCACGCATGGCTGTTCTTCGACGAGGCTGTCCCGGCCGTGTTGGCTCGAAAACTGGCTTCCCATCTGCTCACCGTCACCATGGAGCGACGGCCGGAGGTGGGCCTCGACTCCTACGACCGGTTCATCCCCAACCAGGACACCCTGCCTGGCGGGGGATTCGGCAGCCTCATCGCCATGCCCTTGCAGCATCGGCCCCGGCAAAGCGGGAACAGTCTGTTCCTCGACGAGCAATGCACTCCCCACGAGGATCAATGGGCCTATCTGTCCACAGTACGTCGGATCAGCCGGTCGGAGATTCTCGAGATCGTCACCGGGGCCGAGAAGCGGAATCTGGTCATCGGGGTCCGCGTCCCCCAGGGCGATGAAGGCGACAGCATCACCTCCAGCGCTCCCTGGGTTCTGCCGCCCTCCCGCAAGGTGAAGGCGCCCCCGCTGAGCGACCTACCCGAAACCCTCGAAGTGGTGCTCGGGGACCAGGTCTACGTCTCCCGTGACGCACTGACCCCGGGGCTCCGCAACCGGATCCTGCGTCTGGCTGCTTTTCAGAACCCCGAGTTCTATCGAAAACAGGCCCAGCGCTTGCCGACTTACGACACACCGCGGGTCATCGCCTGCGCCAAAGATTACCCACAGCGCATCGGCCTGCCGCGCGGCTGTCTAGAGGATCTGCAGCAACTCCTGAGCGAGCTGAAGATCGGTGATCGGATCCGCGACGAGCGGTTCGGCGGACGGCCCCTCGACGTCGCTTTCCAGGGGGCATTGCGTCCCGAACAAGAGGCGGCCGCCGAAGCAATGATCGCCCGGGACACAGGCGTACTTGCGGCCACCACGGCTTTTGGAAAGACGGTTGTCGCAGCCTGGCTGATCGCGGAGCGTGGCGTCAACACGCTGGTCCTGGTTCATCGCCGGCAGCTCCAGGAACAGTGGATCGAGAGCTTATCCGCGTTCCTCGGCCTGCCGGCCAAGGCGATCGGTCGGATCGGTGGCGGACGAAAGAAGCCGACCGGCATGTTGGACGTGGCGCTCATCCAGAGTATGGTCCGCAAGGGCATCGTCGACGATCGGGTCCGCGATTACGGTCAGATCATCGTGGACGAGTGTCATCACCTCCCGGCCAAGAGCTTCGAACTCGTAGCTCGGCGAGCCACGGCAAAGTTCATTTGCGGGCTCTCCGCCACCGTGCATCGGAAGGACGGCCACGAGCCGATCATCTTCATGCACTGCGGTCCGATCCGCCATCGAGTGAATGCCCGGGAGCAGGCCCGCGCGCGACCCTTTGCCCACCGGGTGATCGTCCGCCCCACCGGCTTTCGGGTGCGAGAGACGGCGAATCCGGGAACCCGGCTCCGGTTTCACGAGCTGTATGCGGAACTTGTCGCCGACAAGGCAAGGAACCGGCTCATCTGTGAAGATGTCCTGCAGGCGGTACGAGACTCTCGCACACCGTTGGTGTTGACCGAACGGACCCAACACCTTGAGCACCTGGCAGAAACCCTGTCGGCGGAAATCAATCAGTTGATCGTGCTGCGCGGCGGCATGCGCCGGAAGGAGCTGGTAGCCGCGCGGGCGCTGTTGGCGACGGCCCGCGATGCAGCCGGCGGGGCCGGCGATGAGGGCGACGAAACCGGCGATGCCGACGATCGTGAGACCCGGGTGATCCTGGCCACCGGACGCTACATCGGCGAAGGGTTCGACGATGCACGCTTGGACACGCTGTTTCTCACCTTACCGGTATCCTGGCGGGGGACCATTGCCCAGTATGCCGGCCGGCTGCACCGCTTGCACGGCGGGAAACGCGAGGTCCGGATCTACGACTATGCCGATCTCGAAGTGCCGACCCTGGCCCGGATGTTCGACCGGCGTTGCCGCGGGTACGAGGCGGTGGGCTACACCATCGTGCTGCCGGCCAGTGCCGCCCCCGGCTGGCCCGCCGATGTGCCGCTTCCTGCCGGTGAGCGCTGGAAGAAGGACTATGCAGCGAGTGTCCGCCGCCTGATTCGCGACGGCGTGGACTCGCCGCTGGCAAACCTGTTCGTCCAGGCGTCCCGCCCCCTCGATCCTGGCGCAGAGGGGGTTGCCCGCGCCCGAAGCTCATCGGAGGCGTTTCTTTTTCGGCGGCTGGAAACCCTGCCCGAGACCTCGGGGAAGTTCTGTTTGAACGTGGCCCTGCCGATCACCTTCGGCGGACGGAGTGCGATGGAAGTCGACCTCCTGTGTGCCGAGGCGCACCTGGCGGTGGAAGTGGACGGCGATCAGCACCTGGCCGATCCCGAGGCGTACCGCCGCGACCGGCGCAAGGACGCGCTGCTGCAAGAAAACGGCTATTTCGTCCTGCGCTTTTTGGCGAGGGACCTCGGCAAGCACCTCGATCAGGTGCTGGACACGATTCTCCGGACGCTGGTGAACCGGGGTTCGGGGCTGTAGCCCGCCACTGTCGGAGAGGTCGCGCTGAACGACGTCAAGCAGGTCACGTATCTCGCTTCTGCTCGTGCGGTGGGTTCTCAACCAGCCGTTCCGCTCCCAGTCCGTCAAGCTGATCACTTCCTCCTATGATGTACAGATGCGGCTCCCGCAAGACGCTTGTCAGGAAGTGATGACCGTCGTGAACCTTGCTGCGGAACTCGGCTTCTGGATAGACCGTCGGGTTGATGTCCCGAGCCAGCCTCTCTTCCCGAGCGTTGCGCCGTCGACCGGATCGGCCTGCATCGCGAGCAAACGCCATGTTTTCCAGCAATTGCCGCTGCCAGCTGTAGAAAACGCTCGGCTGGATGCCGTACTCGTCGCAGACGTCCGACACTGGTTTCTTGTCCACCAAGTGCCGGCGCAGAATCGCAGCT
>JAJRTE010000141.1 GCA_024278455.1 Myxococcota bacterium | reverse complement strand
GCTTCTGCCAGGGTGTGGTGCGGGTGCCGATGAGTTTTCTGGATGGAAGGCCGATCAGCTTCTGTGACGGGTTCGGCACACCATGGTCATATACATCGCACAGGGTTCGGGGTCAATGGAATTCTTCCGGGGGGCAATGTGGCTGAACGATACGGGTGAAATCGTGTGCGGCGGGCACCGGGCGAACGGGTGTGGCAGCGCAACTACCACGAACACATCGTTCACAGCGACGAATCGCTGGACCGAATCCGGCAGTACATTCTTGACAATCCGGCATGCTGGCGCTTCGGAGGCAAGTAGGGGGCGCGGGTGGGCTTATGCAGGGGCAGGCGCCGCTGCGCGGGGCAGGAGCGGGTCAGGCCTGGATGTCGTCGAGGACGGCGCCGCTCCTCTGTGCGACTCGTACCTTCTTGCCATCGATGATGCGGTGCTGGACGCGGGTGGGCCTGTCCGTCTTCGGGTCGACGGGGAGCACCTTGCAGGCAGGGAAGAACGCTTCCTTCTTCTGGATGCCGCCTGGCTTGCCTCCAACCGCTTTCTGGTGACGGGTCACGACCCGCATGCCCTCGACCTTGACGAGGTTTCGCTTCAGGTCCACACGCAACACCTTGCCGCGCTTTCCCTTGTCTCTCTTGCTCCCCGAGATCATCTCCACGAGGTCACCTTTCTTGACATGCATCGCTGCTTTCCTTTCCTGTTGCACTAGATGTTGTGTGATCGTCGGAACGATCTACACGTGAATGGGGACGATGGCAAGCTATTTTGTCCAATCGGTTGGGGACGCCTTGAGGGGAATCCTGACCGTGCTGCCCGGTTCCGGCCGGTAGCCTTGCTGGGCCAGCTCCGGGTTCGCCTTGGTCAACGCCGAGATCATGCCGGCATCCTGGTAGTACCTCAGGGCCAGCATCTCGAGCGTTTCGCCATGAGTCACCAGGTGGTAGAGTGCTTCCGGGACGGTTAGCATGGTGCCGGCCTGCACCTGTTTCGGGGAGCAGAGTACCTCGCCGTTGCTGGCGCAGATGAGGCGCAGGGCCTTGGGATCCGAGTAGAACTTGATGGCAATGCTCTGCAGCGTGTCACCTCGCTGCACGCGGTAGATACGCTGCGTGGTGCGGCGGGAGATTTCGTCAACACGGCCCAGGAGCCGCCATTGTCCCGCGTTTCGCCAGTTCCGGCCCCGCGGCGACGTGGGATTCCGAGCGTCGAGAGCGCCGCCCACGACCGGCGTGAGTCCGGGGTTGATGTTCCGGAACGCATCGAGGATGGCTCTCCGGTCTTCCTCGTTCGCCGTCGCCCCGGAGACCACGACGACGCCGTCCTCGATGGCGACCTGCAGCGTGGCTTCTGGGTACCTGGCGCGGAGCCTGGCCCACGTGTCTTGGACGGCTCGCTGGTCGACCTCGAACACATCAAAAAACGACATGATATCCTCCGGGGAGCGCCCACGCGGTGGCGACACGTTTGGATGAACCATGACACATCCGTTCGTATTATGCCACGGATTTCCATGACCGACCCTCCTGTTGCAATCTGGCGTTGCATTCCGGGGACCGAGTGCGCAAACTGGACGGCGATCGTGTGAAGCCGGGGAAGGGTAGGGGGCAGGCAACGGATCGGGGCCATCTCCGGAAGGCCAGGGCTCTCCGTCCTTCCCGGACCGAAGGGGCCAGGGCGGAAAACCATGGTTTGCGAAACGGCAATCGCGACAGCCCTTGCTCGACACGGGTGGGTGTTCGCCCTGTTTCTGCACCTGGCGGCCCCGTGCCGCGTCGCCGCGGGGGTGGATCTTGCGCCTCCGGCCGGCACGCGTGAAGGTGGGGAGAATGGGGCGCGCGCAACCGGTCCACTCCTCACCGGTCGCGTTCTCGAGAAGGGCTCGGGGAACCCCCTGGAGGGCGTCGCTGTCGTGCTCGAGGGCACGGACACGCGTACGGAAACCGATCCCGACGGCCGGTACCTGCTCCGTATGCCCCGGGGGTGGCAGACCATCCTCTTTGAGTGCCCGGGCTACAAACCGCACCGCATGGAGTTCCTGTTCAAGACGCTCGACGTGGATCTTCCGCCGATATACCTCGAGCCGCTGGAAGCCTATCGCCCGGCCATGGTCGTGGAGACCCGCCGCGACGTGAGTGCCATGAACCTCGAGGTACTGCTGCCCGAGGAGATTGCCCGGTATCCTTCGACGCACGGCGATCCGGTGCGGGCGACCGAGAGCTATCCCAACGTGGCCCGCAGCAAGTTTCTCGACAGTGCACTCGTGGTTCGTGGCGCCGAGCCGGCGAATACCGTGGTCCTGGTCGAAGGACACCGAGTGCCGTTCCTGTACCACTTCGGCATCTGGAAATCGGTGATCAATCCCCACTTCCTGCAATCCATCGACTACTACCCCGGTGGCATGCCCTCGAGCTATGGCAACGTGCTCCAGGCCGTTCTGGATGTGCAGCCTCGAGATCTGCCAGTGGACCGCGCCCACGGGGTGGCCGACATCAACCTGGCGGACACCGCACTGACACTCACAACGCCGCTCCTGGGCGGGCGTGCGGCGCTCGGCATGGCCGGCCGTTTCAGCTACCTGTCGCTTCTGCTCCTTGGCGGGTCTGCGGTGGCGGGGACGGAGCAGATCGTGTTTCCGCGCTACAGCGACTACCAGGTACGGCTCGTGTCTCGAGGTTTGGGAGGTACCTGGTCCCTGCTTGCCCTGGGGGCTCGAGACGCGGTTCGAGTCGGCGACCAGTGGATCGACGCGGACCCCGCGACAGAGGCCAGGGTGGCGGCCTACGGGGTGGACCAGCAGGTACCCTACATCACGCAGTTCCACCACGTCCATCTCAACTACCAGAGAACCGGGATGTCCCCCTTCTCCCTCACATCCTCTTTCGCCGGAGGATGGGACCAGGAGATCTCCCAACTCCCCCTGTTCGATTTTTTCAACACCGCCCTTGCCATCCCGTCACTGACCCGGATGGACAGGTGGATGGCCGGTAATCGGACCGAACTCACCTGGAAGCAGGGGGAGCGCCTCGAGGCCGCGGCCGGGTGGGAGTTGTTCCACTCTCGCGCACGCATCATGGACCTTACGGACCTGTGGTCCTCCCCGGACACACCCATACCGGCGCCGGAGGTCAAGCCCGTGACGCTCCTGGCCGGCTATTCCAGGCTCACCTGGCGTCCCGGCCACGGGTGGACCTTGGTTCCCGAGTTCCGCGCGACCTGGTATGCCTACAACGGTCGCACCGACCCGTTCGCCGCGCCAAGGGCGACAGTGCGGCAGGCCTTGACCGAGCGCCTGACGCTCAAAACGGCCGCGGGGCTCTTCAGCCAGCTTCCGGACGAACGCGACTACTCGAGACGCGGCAACCCATCCCTCGGCTTGATGAAGGCGCTCCAGGCGTCCGCGGGAGTCGAATGCGACCTGCATCACGGAATGGGCCTGGAATCCACCCTGTTCGCCTCGCGGATGTGGGATCTTACGCTGAACGACGTGGACCTCGAGTACCAGGACATGGGCCATGCCGTGGTCTACCAGCCGGTGGAGGTGTTCTTCGAAGGAAACGGGCGAGCCTACGGCGGGGAGGTTACCTGGCGCCTGCGGGGCCGGGACGGGGGAATGGCGATGGTCTCCTACAGCTACACCCGCAGCCTGCGCCAGTTCTCGAGCGCTGCCGGCGAAGGACAGGGCGAACCAGGTGGCAAGACGACCGGGACGGGCGCCGGTGAGACCGGGGAATGGATTCCCGGCGACTACGACCAGCCCCACACGCTCACCGCGCTGGCCACTTGGCCCCTTCCGCGACGCTGGTTCCTGGGCGCACGGTTTCGCCTCGGGAGCGGGCAACCCTATACGCCTTTCCAGTGTGCCTGGGAGGCATCGCGTGGGAGCTACTATCCTCTCGAAGGCGCTCGGAACAGTGCTCGGGGCAGGCTTTTTCACCAGTTGGACGTGCGGATCGACCGCACCGTCCTCAAGGATACCTGGCGCATGAATGTCTACATCGACATCCAGAACGTCTACAATGCGAAGAATCCCATCGTGGAACTGCCGAACTGGAATTGCTCGGGGAGCGGCAGCGCCGTGTGGGTCCCGCTCGTGCCCGCGTTCGGTCTCAAGGGGGAGTTCTGATGATTCTCACGACCTCCCGGAGATGGATGGTCGCCGCAGGCGTTGCCGGGCTTGCGGCATGCATCGACGGGTTCGACAGCTTCAACGGCGCGGACGAGGCATACTACCGCCTGTTCGACTATGTCATCGACCGGCCTCGAGTCCTGGCCGTGACCTACTGGCCGCCCTACGTGGCCGGGGGCGAAGTCGTGACCCTGCGGGCACTGGCCGCCACGCCGGACGACCTGGTTTCCCCGAAGGTGTCCTGGTGGGGGTGCGGCGTGAGCCTGGACGTGCCTTTCGTCTACTACGGGGCGGACTGCATGCAGACATCGCTCGCCGAATTCCTCGGTACCGGCCCGGTCCTCTCCCTGCAGCTCCCCTACTACGACCTTTCAGCATGCGAGGCGAGCGGAGGTTGCAACGGATACCTCCCCATCGTGGCCGTGGTGGAGAGCCGCGACGGGGAGAGCATGGGCCAGGGCATCACCTTCCTCTCCCCGGACTACCTGGATCGCGCCCCGGAACCCCGGATCGACGCCGAGACCTGGAACGACACCATACGCCTGTGGATCGACGGCACCGCCGGCGCCCCGGTCACGGCCGCTCCCGGCGAGCCAGTGGGTCTCGAGGCGGTCGTGCCGAGCACGGAGACGGACCACGAGTTCTCCTGGTACACGTCGGAGGGTACCTTCACCGACTACGGGGTGACCAGGGCCGCGGCGGTCGTCTCGGGGCAAGGAGAAGGCCTCAACCTCATCCACGGACGGAACACCCTCGTCGTGCCTGACCATCCCTCGAGCACGTCTATCCAGGTCTATGTCGTGGCCACGCCGGTCAGCGCCATCCATCCCGCGCTGACCCGGTTCGCCACCGGAACGATCGAGGTGTCGCCATGAAGCGCGTTTCGCCGGAGTGTACGGTGGTGCACCCCTTTTCCGGGGGGAAGAGACGGGCGGAAGCGGTGAAACGCTCCGAATGGCGGTCATGGGTTCCCTGGCTCGTCGCCGCCGCGGTGACGGGCTGCAACCAGCCCCCTGTCATCGAACAGGTAGGGGAGTACCAGGTCGCCGATTCCGTCCTCGACTACCTTCACGGCGATGTCCAGGAGAGCGTGTCTTTCGAGGCCTACGCGGGCGAACTGCTCGAGTTCCGTGTGGTCGCGGTCGATCCAGAAGGCGGCCCGGTCCGGTACGCTGCCGGGCCCCTGCCCGACGGGGCCGATTTCGACGAAAAGCACGGCCTGTTCCAGTGGACGCCTCCGGCGGACGCCGGCAACGACGGCGGGTGGTACGAACTGTACGTGGTTGCCATGGACGAGGCGGACGCCTGGGACAGCATCGTGGTGGGGTTGAGTATCTATGCACCCCTCCCTCCTGCCGAACCCGAGCCGCCGAGGGCCATGCTGGATGTCGAGAGAGACCTTCTCCCGGTTTGGTGGCGGTGAGCCTGTCGATTCCGGAAAGGAGGCGACCTTTGTGAGTCCTCGAGAAGTCGCAACCGCTGCCCGCGCGACCGAGATGGCGCGTCCGCTGGTGCTGTCCGCCTCGCGTACCCGTGACATGGTCCACAGGACGCCGGGCCTGCTCGCCGAGGTGCTGTCCGGGAAGCGGCGGTGCCGCTGGGGCCCCTATGCCCCGGAGGGGGTGGTCGACCCGGGCGTGCTCCATTCCGTGGTTCTGTGGACCAAGGCCCCCGGCAACCTTCTGGCCCACGAGTCGCTCCGCTCGGTCCTGGAACGACTCGCCCTGGACCACCGTGTGAACGTGGCCTTGCAGCTCACCGTGACCGGACTGGGAGGGAGTTTCGTCGAGCCGGGCATTCCCCGCTGGCAGGAAGTCGCCGATACCACGGCCCGGCTGCTCGAGACCTCGTGGCTGGATCCTCGAGCCATTACCCTCAGGTTCGACCCGTTCCTCCTCCTCGAGACACCCTGCGGCCATCGGTTCGGCAACCTGGACCCTGCTGTCTTTCGCACCGTGCTCGAGCCGTTCCTGCGACTTGGGATCGCTCGAGTCGTCACCAGCCGCGCGGACGCGGTGAGGTATCCCCGCGTGCTGGATCGTGTCGCCGCCGTCGGCCTGCGTTGGGTAGCGGTCGGCGAACGGGCGGCGGAGTCCTTCTGCCGCGACATGGACACCTGGTGTCTCGAGCAGGGGGCCACCTTCAGCGTGTGCTGCGAGCCACCGGTTCCAGGCCTGTCGGATCGTTGGGGGTGCATCGACGCCGGGCACCTCAACCCGCTCGTGCCGGGGAGAGCAGGAGCGACATCCTGGAGCCACAACCGGCTTGGGAAGCAGCGTCCGGCATGCCGTTGCAGCTATAGCAAGGACATCGGGTACACCACGGGAGCCGCCCGTTGCTTCAGCGGCGGGTTCGGGTGCCTCTACTGTTACGCCCAGGGCCGTGCCCGTGCTCCCGGCGTGTCGAAACTTCGTGCCGAGGTCCTCGAGTTCGACCGCGACCCGGTAAGCTTCCTGGCGGACCGCGGTCAGCACCCCGGCTTGTGGATGAATCGGGGCGGACTGCGTGGTTGACGGTCCGGCGGATATGATGTAATCATCCACTTTCATCGACGGCCAGGGAGACCGGTGGGAGGTGGATCGTGGCACCATCGGACGAGTCACGCAAGTTTCAGAAAGTACGCAATTTCGGCATAGCGGCGCACATCGACGCCGGCAAGACCACGCTCACCGAACGCATCCTGTACTATACGGGTGCGACCTACAAGATCGGCGAGGTGCACGACGGCAACACGCAGATGGACTACATGCCGGAAGAGCGGGAACGCGGTATCACCATCACCGCCGCTGTCACCCACTGTAGCTGGCGGAAGCACCACCTGCACCTCATCGACACCCCGGGACACGTGGATTTCACCATCGAAGTGGAACGGTCCATGCGTGTGCTCGACGGGGTCATCCTGGTCATCGATGCCGTCAAGGGAGTGGAGCCGCAGACCGAGAACGTATGGCGCCAGGCGGAACGCTACCGGGTGCCGCGCATGGTATTCGTGAACAAGATGGATCGGCCCGGCGCGGATTTCGAGCGTGCGGTCAAGACCCTGGAGACCCGGCTCGGTGCCAGGCCGATGGTGGTGGCCGTCCCTGTCTGGACCGAGACCCGTACCGGCGTGCTCGATCTCCTGGATGAGACCTGGGTCACGTTCAGCGGCGAACGGAACGCGGAGGTGGAGCGCCGCCCCATCCCCGGCGACCTTCTCGAGACGTTCGAACTGGCCCGGGAGCGCCTGGTCGAAGGGGTTGCCGATTTCGACGACGACATTGCGGAGAAGTTTCTCTCCGGCGACCCTGTGGACGCCGCGAGCCTGCGTGCCGTTCTCAGGAAGGAGACCCTCGCCAACAAGCTCCAGCCCGTTCTCGGCGGGGCGGCACTGAGAGATTTCGGGGTGCAACCGGTCCTGGACGCCATCATCGATTTCCTTCCCAACCCGCTCGATGTCGCCAGTGTCGTTGGCGAGAATCCCAAGACGAAGGAGGCGGTCATCATCGAACTGGACAGCCGCGGACACACTGTGGCCCTGGCGTTCAAGGTGCAGATGATCCAGGGCAGGCGCCACGTCTATCTCAAGCTCTACCGGGGACGCCTCACCGCGGGACAGGCCGTGTGGAACGCCACCCAGGGGATCATGGAGCGGATCGGCAGGGTCTACGACGTGCGGGCCGACCGCCGCGACAATCTCGATCACGCCAGCGCGGGCGACATCGTCATCGTGGCCGGCCTCAAGCGGAGCACGACGGGAGACACGCTTTGCGACCCGCGCCACCGGGTGGTCCTGGAGCCCATTCGTCCCTACGAGCCTGTCATGGGCCTGGCCGTGGAACCCGTCAAGTCGAGCGAGGAGGAGAAGGTGCTCGATGCCCTGTCCAAGATGGTCGAGGAGGACCCGACGCTCGCGCTGGTGGACGATCCCGACTCGGGCCAACGGATCCTGCGCGGCATGGGAGAACTCCACCTCACCGTGGTCCTGGACCGGATACGGCGCGAATTCGGCGTCTCCGTGCGCACGGGCCGGCCTCGAGTCGTCTACCGCGAGTGCCTGACTTCCGAGTCCGAAGGAGAAGCGATCGTCGACCGGACCACTGACAAGGGCGCGCGGTACCGGGCGAGGGTCGTCGTCCGGGCCAACCCGACGGACATCGAGCAACCGGTGCACGTCCTGGGAGACCTTGCAAGCATCGAAGTCCAGCCCCCGGAAGCGCGCCTCACGCCCAACCAGGTCGACTGGCTCAAGGAGACCGTCGGGCAGGAGTCCCAGACAGGCCCCATCGACGGCAATCCCCTCGTCGGCTGCGATGTCCGTATCGTCGCCGTCGAACTTTTCGGCATGGAGAGCAACGAAGTCGCTCTCAGGGAAGCCGCCGCACGCGCGACTCGAGCCGCTCTCAAGAACGCCACCGCCAACCTCCTCGCACCCATCATGTTCCTCCAGGTCGAAGTCCCCTCGGACATGGTGGGCAACGTTCTGGGCGACCTCCAAGCTCGAGGCGGTGTCATCCTGGGCATGGACACCGGGGCGCTCACCGCGAGAATCGATGCCGAGTGCCCGATGGAGCGTCTTTTCGGCTATGCCAACGACCTCCGATCGGCAACACAGGGTCGTGGTACCTTCACCCTCCAGTTCGCACGCCTAGACAAGATCTGACTCGCCCGGCCCGCTTTTCCGCCCGTTGAATCCCACCCCGTTGCACGCTATGATGACTTCCAGACATCGTTCGTCTCGTGATGAGGAGGATATTCTGATGCCCAGCCACGGCTCTGCCGCTCTTCTTTTCAAATGGCTCGCGCGGTTGCTCGTTTTCCTGTTGCTCTCGGCCGGGTGCAGCGGAAACGGTGGAGACGACACGACACCGGGCGACGACGACACCACCATCACCGGGGACGACGACACCATGCCCGGGGACGACGATGTCACCGGAGATGACGATCTCACCGGGGACGACGACGCCACCACACCTGGCGACGACGACACGACCGGCGACGACGACACGACGACGCCCCCCGATACGGATGGAGATGGGATCCCCGATGATGTCGACCCGTGTCCCGGGGATCCCGGGAACGATCCCGACGGGGACGGCGTGTGCGCCTCCCAGGATCTCTGCCCGGACATCGCCGACGACCAGTCGGATACCGATGGCGACGGCCTGGGCGACGCCTGCGACCCATGCCCGAACGATTCCCTCGACGACGTCGATGAAGACGGCGTGTGCGCGGACGCCGACACCTGCCCCGAAACGGCCGACCCCGGCCAGGAGGACACCGATGGCGACGGCCTGGGCGACGCCTGCGACCCATGCCCGGACGACTCGAGCAACCTCGACACCGACGGAGACGGCGTCTGCGACGCCAACGACAACTGCCCGCAGACGCCCGGGACCGATCAAACCGACGCCGACGGGGACGGGCAGGGCGACCTGTGCGACCCCTGTCCCAACGATCCGCAAGACGACGCTGACGGCGACGGCTACTGCGCCAACGCGGACAACTGCCCATCGGATACCAACCCCGATCAGGCCGACACCGACAGCGACGGGAAGGGGGACGCCTGCGACCCCTGCCCGGATGACCCGGGCGACGACGGCGACGGCGACGGATTCTGCGCCGGCGTAGACAACTGTCCGGACACGACGAACGCGGACCAGGCCGACACCGACACCGACGGTTTGGGCGACGCCTGCGATCCGTGCCCGGACGACCCCACAAACGACGCCGACGAGGACGGCGTGTGCGGCTTGCTGGACAACTGCCCGGACCAACCCAACCCGGACCAGACCGACACCGACGCCGACGGCGCCGGGGACGCCTGCGACCCCTGCCCTCGAGACGCCGACAACGACGCCGACGGGGACGGCCATTGCGCCAACGAAGACAACTGTCCCCTCGAGTCCAACCCGGACCAGGCCGACACCGACCAGGATGGGAGGGGCGATATCTGCGACACCTGTCCGATCGACGCCATGAACGACGAGGATCGCGACGGCAAGTGTGCGGACGCGGACAACTGCCCGGCAGTCGCCAACCCGGACCAGGCCGACGCTGACCAGGACGGCATCGGCGACGCCTGTGACGCCTGCCCGGTCGATCCCCGGAACGACGAGGACGGCGATACCTTGTGCGGAGACGCCGACAACTGCCCAACCGCTGCCAACCTCGACCAGGCCGACGCCGATGGGGACGGTGCGGG
>JAJRTE010000140.1 GCA_024278455.1 Myxococcota bacterium | reverse complement strand
CGGGACACGGCCACATAGTCGTCCTGGTCGAAATGGTAGGCGGCGAACGTTGCCGGAACGACGAGCAGGAAGTCGGGCTCATCGGGCCGCTGCTTGCCATAGATGTGCTCGAGATACGCGGGTCCCGAGACAATCGAGCGGTCCACGATGATACGCGGGTCCCGGCTGATCTCCAGCGGCAGAATGTGGAAATCTGTGAACACGGTCCGGCCCTGTCCCGAGATCGACTGCATCGTCCCGATTTCCTCGGCGTAGGCCGAGTACCCGAGATCGGCTGGATCGATCGAGGCTTTCTTCCACAGTCGCGCCGCCCCGACGAGCAGGAAGCCGGCCATGAAGGCAGGGACCGCCCAGCGGGTACCCGCCGCCAGCACGACTGCTATCGCCACGATGGCGTAGGCTGCTGTCTGGACATCCCTTCCGAGCAGAAGGAAGAGCAGCAGTTGCATGATGACCACCCGCTTCATCGTGGCCAAAGGGACCGCCGGGCTCCGCGCCACGGCGACCAACACGATCAGCGTCGCGGGCAAGAGGAACCGGATCGAGTCTCCGGACATGTTTGGGTTCATCCCGACGGCCCACAATGCCGTGTAGGACCCCACAATGCCCATGAACAGGGTCCGGTGTGCCCCGCGATAGAGGAGCGCGGTGAACATCAGGCCGCCGGCGAGGCCCCGAATGATGTTCCTGGCGAATCCCAGGTCCCATCGCTGGGTCGTCCACTCCTCCACCAGGTCGCGATAGGCCGGGGCGTCGGGATTGAACAGCGTGTGCAGCATCGGAAACACAGGGTTGTGATAGTAGACGAAGTTCTTGGCGAGAAAAGGGGCGACGAGAAGCAGGGGCAGCAGCAGGAACGGAAGTTCCCGCCGGCGTGCCACGGCAAAGGAAAGAATGGCAAGCCCGTAGAGGGGCCAGCACGTGTACTTGCTCATGACCGCGTAGGCGATGAGCGCCACGGCTGGCCACCGATAGCAAGAGCAGCGGAAGTAGAGCAACGTGGCAGCGGTGGCCAACACGACGTTGATGTCCGTATTGTAGACGAACAGGTACATGACCAGGGTCGGGACGAACGCGAACCAGGCGACGACCTCGGGCCGTTCGGTGTGTTTCGCCAGCCGGTGCAAGAGGTAGAAGAGAAGTGCGCACTTGGCCGCTGCCAGCCACTTGACCAGGATGGCCTGGACGGCGCCGGCCAGAAAGGTGGGGGCGAGCAGGAGGTACTCGGCGGGCGGAAAGGCATACGGCCCATCGACTCGAGACGGCAGCAACTCCCTCGGGAAATCGTGGTAGTCGAAGAGGTACTTCGCGGCGGGCAAGTAGTAGGCGAGATAGTCGGTTCCACTGAGAATCGAGCAGAAAAGCACCACGCAAACCACGGTGGCCGCAAGAGCATACTGGAGCCCCGACACTCTGCTCAAGGTCGCCTCTCAAGCCCCGTCTTCTCGCTGCACGGCGACAAGGTGACGAGAAGGGATGGCGTCCACGGTCTTCCGGTCATTCCGAGTCACAAGGACGAACCCGCTCAGGAACCACCCCTCGGAATATACCTTCCCGCATTCTCGAGACGAATGCGGATCAACTCCTTTCCCAACAAGGGGAGCAACTGGGAGAACTCCGGCCCAACATCGGCCCCGGTCAATGCCGCCCGGATAAGCACCAGTGCCTTCCCGCGATTGGTGATCTGACTCCGCCCGGCATCGAGAAGGTCACGGTAGTTCTCCCTCGTGACTTCGGGCATCTCCTCCAACGCGGTCAACATCGCATCCACGATCTTCCTGGCCGCACGGTCCTTCAGGAGAGCCTGGGCCTTCTCCGTCGGGGTGACATGTTCCGCGAAGAAGACGTCAACATAGTCCTTCACGTCTGACAACGCCTTGAGACCGGGCCGAACGGCCGCGATGAACTCCTTCGCCCAGGCTTCTCCCCGCCCGAGCAAATCGTATCCCGCCTCCTTCACATGGGCGATGAGCAACGGCACGATGGCCTCGTCCTTCAGCTTGTCGAGGGCGACACGGTTCAGCGTCTGAACGTAGTCCAACCGCCAAACTGTAGGACTGTTGCGAATCTTGTCAATACGGAAACTCCTGGCAAGCGTCCCGAGGGAGCACAACTGGTCCGGAGACCCAAGATCCATGCCCTGGCAGGCCAAGGCGTTGAGCATGGCGTCGGGCAAGTACCCCTTGGCACGGTAGTCTTCGATAAACTGATCCCCGTGTCGTTCGGAGAGCAACGAACGGTCCTCCCCCAGTATCAAGGAAAGATGACAGTACGTGGGGGAGTCGAAGCCAAACGCTGCCCTGAGAAAGGCTTCTCGAGGCGTGTGTGCGCGCATTCTGGCGCCCCTGACCACGTGCGTGATACCCAGAACCCGGTCGTCGACCACGTTCGCCAGGGCCGGGGTGGGTCGCTCGTGGTAGTGCATGATCACCAGGTCCGCCACGTCCTGCGGGTCGAACACCATCCTGCCCGCGGCCACGTCATCGACCTCGGTGACGAACTCGGGGGTCTTCAACCGAAGCTGGTAAGGGGTGTCCTTGGCCAGGTACTCCTCACGCTCGGCGCTGGACAGGCGCAGGCACCTGCCGTCGTACTTGGGACGCTGGCCATGAATCTTCTGCTGCTTGAACATCTCCCTGAGGTTCTCTCTCGAGCAGAAGCACGGGTAGGCACGTCCGTCATCCATGAGTTGCCTTGCGTAGCTTCGATACAATTCCAGGCGCCCGGACATGTACAAGGGGCGGCACGAGCCTTCTGGGCAATCCGGGTCCGCTTCCCAGGATATCCCCAACCAGCGAAGGGTTTCCAAGGGGTCCACGTCGGCGCCCTCGGGAGGGGGCGTCAGGTCATCGGCTCGCACGAACATGATCCCGTGATGGTGTTTTGCGAAGAGATAGTTGAACAGTATGTTTCGCGCGTCGGCGATGCGCAGCTTGCTGGCTGTATCCAGACTCACCAGGAGCTTGACTTTCATGGCAATCCTCTCAACGACTGATCTGGCTCTCGAAGCCGTATCTGGTCCCCCCCCTCCAGGACAGGCTGGAAGTCAGGACCTTGCGCGAGCTACGTTATCGATCGCACGATAGCTCGAGCCAACTGGAGGTCATCGCGGGAAGCCACGTAAATATTCAGCCTGCTGCCGGCGACGACCTTTATCTTCTCGCCGAGTCTCTCAACCAGTGCCGCTTCGTCACTTCCGTAGTAGTTCTCTCGAGCGGCCGACTCGAAAGCCCGCACGAGGATGTCGAAACGAAAGACTTCCGGAGTCTGAATCGCCCGGAGCCGTCTTCTCTCGAGACTCGACTTCACGAAGTTGTCCTTCGACAACACCTTGACGGCGTCATGGACGGGCACCGCCGCAACCGCGGCCCCGTGGATTTCCGCTGCGGCAATGGCGCGTTCGAGCAGTTCCGGGGGGACCAGCGGGCGGTTGGCGTCATGAATCATGACCAGGTCGGCCCCCCTGGCGGCCCCCGTCAGCGCTCTGAAAAGGTAATCCTGTCGGAGGAGTCCACCGACGAGCACGTCTGCCACCTTGGCGAAACGTCTGACTCCCACGATGTCGCGTCGCACATAGGCGAGGTCTTGCGGTCTGACAATGGGGTAGATGTCCTCTACCCTGCTGCACGCATCGAGGCGCTCGAGCGTGTGGGCAAGGATGGGGCGTCCATCCAGGTCCTGGTAGGGCCACCTGCGGTCACCGTTCTGCCTTCGACCGTCCCCAATGGCGGTAACGATTGCCGTCAGCTTCATGCTCCCCTCGAGAAAGGCACACAACGAAAGCACAAGAACCTGATCGCCCCTGGGGCGGCCCCGGGTTCTCGGTCGATGGCGATATCAGAATGTCAGAGAGAAAGCAAGACTTCAGTAAGAGAAAGTGCCCGTATCAGGGCGCGATGTCCACCACTACACCGCGGCCCTGGATTGAGCTGGCGCTTTCGACTGCGCCCGCGACTGCCGACAGGACTGCATTTCCCGGAAAATGCTCTGCACCTTGTTCTGTACGGATTCCTCCGTGGTCCCCAGCGCCACGGAAATCTCCTTGACCAGCAAGTTCATGGCGGTCTCCAGCATCTTGCGTTCGCCGAAGGAGAGGGGTTTTTCTTTCTTCAAAATCGACAGGTCGCGCAGCACCTTGGCTATCTCGAGAAGAGAGCCGGTCTTGATCTTGCCCATGTACTCGCGGTACCTGCGGTTCCAGGTCTGGTTCTCGATCCGAACATCTGTCTGGCGGAGCACGTCGTACACCGTCTCCACCTCTTCCCTGCTGATCACTTCCCGCATCCCGATGCTCCGCGCATTGCCCGTCGGGACCATGATCGTCATTCCCGTGTCCAGCACCTTCAGTATGTAGAACGTCTGCCGCTTGCCGGCAATCTCCCGGGTTTCAATTCCTCGAATGGTACCAACTCCATGTGCCGGGTATACTGCCTGATCATCGACGTTGAACAACATGAAATGCCCCTTGCGACGTTTGGTTATGACTCGAATTGTGACCAAAAACGAGTTACTATCGTCCCCGGTTTCGAACACATCGACGTCGGGAAATGTTCGTGCTCAAACCCGTCAAGTGTATCGTGCCGATAGAACCCTGTCAAGGCTTTCGTTCCCGCGTCGTCCAGTGGGCGGACTTGACGATCATCTCAACGCTCCAGAGCTTCCCCGGACACGTCAAGATGATCACTGAACACTTCGGTGCTCCCGGGCGTCCGCCACGTCAAACATCGTGCATCGAGGCGGTGGAAGAAGGGAACGCCCCCTCTCGAGCGTGAGGCGATTCATGAGCCATCCCTCAAGGTTTCCTGGTGCCTTTCCCCTGTCCAGGCTCGACCGCTACTGCCTCCGGCAGATCACGGCAACGTTCGCCATGACCATCGGCATCGTTGCGGCTGTCGTCCTCTTCCACATCATGGCTCGAGCCCTGCTCATGGGCAACTTGCTCCGGGTCGGCGGACCCATGCTCGCCAAGATGGCAGCCCTTTCCTTGTTGGGATTCTCGGCCCTGCTCATCCCATCGGGGCTCCTGGTTTCCTGCGTGGCAGTCTCCGCCCGCATGCGCGCCGACGGCGAACTCGCGGCGCTCCAGGTGGCCGGGGCAACACCGTGGATGGTTGCGCGTTCGTTCCTGGCCGCGGGACTCGGCTCGGCGGCACTGACCCTCCTTGCCACGCACGTCGTCGAACCCGCGGCCCGTCGCATGCTCGACCGCTCGCTGGGAGAAATCGCCTATCGCACCTTTCTCCATGCGGAAGGATGTGTCCAGATAGGGGCCGGTTCCGCGACGGGGACGTGCGCCCGGGCACCCGATGGACGTACTCGGCTCGTGGTATCGGGACACAGACCCGATGGGGCAGACACTGTCCTCGTGGCCTGGCCGAGCCGCATCGCTTTCGACGCGGCCAGGTCCGAGTTGGACCTCGATCTCACCCAAGTCTCCTCGGTCGTGATGGGACCAGGCGATCTGTACCAACGCACGACGGCTGCCGCCCTTCGAACCACGGTACCCGCCGGTTTTCCCGCCGGGAATCGGCGTGCGTCGCTCCCCTCCTCCCAGTTGTCTCGCCGCATCGACGACCGCCGGGCGAGAGGGTTGCGCTTCGGCCGGGACAGGCTCGAACTGGAAAAACGGTTCAGTTTCCCCGCGGCTTGCCTCGGCTTTTCCATCCTGGGTCTTCCGCTCGGATATCACCGGGGGCGCAGACACAAAACCTACGGGTTTCTCGTCGGGGCCGTGATCCTTCTCGCCTACTACGTTGTCGTACGCGCGGCCGACACCTGGGCCGACACCTGCCCAACCGGCGCCATGCTCCTGCTCTGGGCACCGAATCTCTCGATGATGCTCGTTGGCATGCTGTGGATCGGCCGGCGGTACAGGAGAAGTTGACATGCAAATCCTGGACCGCTACCTCCTACGCCTCTTCGCCGAAAGGCTTGCAGCCGCACTCAGCATCCTGTGCGCGCTGTACCTGTCCATCGACCTCGCCGACAAGGCCGGGCTTCTCTTCGCCCGTGCCCTGTCCGCGGGCGACATCGCGCTCGTCATGGCCTGCCGGTTGCCGGCCGCCTTCTCGCACGTGCTGCCATTCGCGACGGTCCTGGCTGCCCTACTGACCATTAGCCTGTTGAACCGGCGGGGCGAGCTAGGCGCCCTATCCAACGCCGGCGTGTCTGGATTCCGGATCGGCATCCCCCTGCTGCTGGGTTCCTTGGTGGCAGCTCTGGCCTCGAGCGTCGTGGGCGACCAGGTCGTACCGCGTGCCGAGGCCCTCGTGGCGTCCCTATCCGGCTCATCTGCCTCGAGCCCGGTCGGCAAAGGACACCGCTCCGTCTCGTGGCAAACCACACCCACGACGATCTGGCGCGCCGGCCACTCTAGCAGCGGAGGACGACTCGAGAACGTCGACCTGCTCCAGCTCGACACTTCCAACAGATTCGTGGTGCACGTGCGCGCGGAGACCGTGCGACGAGAAGAGGCCCGGTGGATGGCGCCGGCTGCGCAGACCTGGCGACTGCGACCCGACGGCGTGCCGGTTCTCGAACGGGGTCACAACGTCGCCGTGCCCCTGCCTGGCGTGGCCGGCACGGGGGATTCGGTATCTGGAGCGCTTTTCGGGTTGACGTATCGCCAACTCCGCGACGGGCTTGACCGGATTCAGGCGGACACACGGCGCGGATTCTCGCTTCGCATGGCCATGGTCCTGAAGTGGCTGCTACCTGCCGCCTGCGTCCTGCTCACGTGGGTCGGTGTGCCCCTGGCGCTGAGGGGGGAGACGACATCCGATACGTCTCGCGCGCTGGGTCTCTCCCTGTGTCTCATCGCAGCGTTCGCGGTGACGCTCTGGCTGACAGGGGCCATCGTCGCCCTGGCGCCGGATATGCCCCCCCTTGTCGCCATCTGCTTCCCCCAGGCGGCCTGGCTCCTTGCTGGGGGCGGATCGTTTCTCCTCCTCGATCGTGGAGCGCGCCTGCCTCGCCAAGGGTGACCGGGGAAGTGCGAACCTGGTCGTGACTCTCCCCTGCAGGCACACAGACAGCCCGTGCAACGGCCTGCCAGCGGTTGCGATGGAAGCCGGCACGCTGCTGGTGTCGGCAACATATTGGATCATCGTGTCATGCTCCCTGGCTTAAAGACCATTGCATCGAGCACCGGTGCATGTGATCCTGGCAACATGGAATGGAGATCGAGACGGATATCCTCGAGGAATGCCGCACGATGGAGGTTTCGACATGGCGCACCGGCGATTCGCTCTGCTTCTCGGCATGTTGCTGCTCTTGCCCGCGACAGGGTGTGACTACCTCCGTACCGAGGCCGACTGCACGGCGGACCTCGACGCCATGCACGACGCGGTGGCCATGGCACTCGGGCAGGGCACATCGTGCAGGCAGGACTCGGACTGTGTGGAGATGGATGTGAGCAACCTCTGCTACGGCGCCTGTCCCGTGGCGGTGCACCGAGCAGACGCCGATTTCGTGGTCGAGGCCGTCGAAGAGGCGGAAGCTGCGTTCTGCCCGGGCTTCATGGAACAGTGTGGCTACACGACGCCTCAATGTCCGGCCCGGACTCCCGTGTGCCGGCAAGGGCTATGCGAGATGGCCGAGCCGCTCTACTTGTACCTGGTCGCCCCGACCTTGTGAGACCCAAATCAATGCCTTTCGCGGGGTAAGGCGACGTGACCGGTCGCCGGAATCTGGCCTCCGGGCTCTGGCCAACTACCAGGCCCGGGGGCCATTTTTCTTTCCCACAAGCCATTCGACAAGGCCCCGTCGGCCACGGGCATGCCCCGCCATGCCAAGGACCAGCAGGTAGATCGACACCATGGCCACGATCCCTGCCCAGTCGCCACGGGGCCCCTGGTGATATCTCGCGACCAGCAGTCCGGCGCCCGTTCCCAGGCAGGCTGCCAGGAATGGCTTGCACAGCGCCAAGGAAAAAGGATGTACGCCGAGTACCCGCCTGACTTCCAGGATGCGAGCCAGGTTCACGGCTGCCACCGAGCCCGCCGCGGCCAACGCCCCTCCCACAATCCCGGCTCGAGGCACCAGGAGCAAGCACAGGCCGCCGGTGAGCATCGCGGCCCCAGCTCCGTTGGCAAGGCTCAACCACCGCCGGCCGGCAACGACCAGAAGCATGCCGGCACCCCCGGCCGTCACGTTGACGAACTGGCCCGCCATCAGCAGCCTCAGCATGTTGACACTGTCGCCACTGACGTAGTCGCGGCCGAAAACCCCGATGACCGCCCGGGGGAAAACGACGCCCAGAGCGAAGACCGGAAGGAAAAACAGCATGCCCCTGCGCGCGGTGGCGGCGTAGATGGCTTGAAGATCCTCCTTGTGAACGACAAGCGCTCTTGCTGCGGCCGGACCGAGGCTTCCACTGAATGCCTCCACGATGATGACCCCAACCAGGCTCACCCGGTACACCAGGCCATAGGTCGCCATGTCCTGTGCCGGGAGATAGAAGCCTACAACGAGCGAGTCGGTCCACAGGGTCAGGTAGCCCAGGACGGCGGTGGCCAGAAGCGGGGCGGAAAACCATACCAGGCGCCGGGTCCAGCGAAACGTGGCGCCGCCCCCGACATGCGCCTTCTTCGGGCGGAGCCAAACCCAACCGACCAGGATGGCAGCCAGAGAAGCTCCTCCCATCACCCCGGCCGCCGTCCCGGCCCCGGGAACTCGAGGCAGCAGGACAGCCAGGCCGACAATGGTGAGGACGGGATAGATGACGTTCCGCAGCACCACTGCGGCGCCGATCCGGGACAGGGCCTGGCACGCGGCTGTGAGCGCCCGCAACAGCACCATGAAGGGAAGGAATAGGGCGAAAACGCTCAGTGGGTAGGCCAGTCCGGGATCCTCGGCGGTGCTGCCGATCCAGGGTGACAGCCACACAAGCAATCCAGCAGCCAGGAACCCAACAAGCGCCAGCCACACGGTGGCACCCTCGAGCATGGCGTGCAGCGCGGGCGTGTCTCCGGATTGCGCCAGACGCGGGGCAAAGTGGAAGAACCCCTGGTCGAACCCCGAGACCGCGACGACGACGATTCCCTGGACGATGGTCAGCGCGAGTAGAAACCTGCCTGTCTCATCAACCGGGAGATATCTCGCGAGAAGCACCAGGGAGAGGTAGACGAGGAAGCGCCCCAGTAGATTCCCGGCAAAGAGCCAGGTGCCGCCGGCCGCTGCTGCTCGTGCTTCTGGAAGGCTATCGTGGTTCGCCATGATCGAGCATGGTGGAGGAGTCTGGTCGGCAAGTCAAGTGGCGAGACGGGCTGGCTGGAAGGGCGTGCTATCGATAGTACATCTCCCCGAACTTGTCGTCGCCATCCGAGGGACCGTCGTCGAGGAAATTGTTGTCCGGGGCCGAACACTGGGGCTCGTAGCCGGGCTGGGTACGACCGACCTTGAACGCTGCCGCATAGCACCCGGTATCGCCATCCAGTTCGGCGCTCCATCCGGATCCCGTGCGGTTGCCGCAGGTTCCGTCTTCCTGGTAGAAGAAGGAGTCACATCCCCCTTCTCCGCCGTTTCCGCACCAGTTTTCCCCCGAAGTGTCATTGTGGTAGTAGGGATTCCAGAGCTGAGTGTTGGGTTTGCAGGACTGTTGGTGGTCCCGGAATGCCGCCAGGGCAGCATTGGAAATGGCGTTGTTGCTGTCGAAGTGCCACAAAGCGTGATGGCCCTCGTTGATGTCCTTGATCATGAAATCGTCCGGGTCGACAACCGACGGTATGCGTGCCAGGCACTTTTCGGCGTCGGCCGCGCAGTTCGAAAGGTCGTTGCCGAAGGGATCCTGCTCGGTGGAGCCGTAGTCGCCGAGCACCCACCAGAACCGGGTCCATCCGCCTCCGTCGATGGTCATGTCACAGTAGACCTCGACCGGCGCATAGGCGGTTTCGGTTCCGTCCGGATCTATGCGGTAGCGACCGTCGGGCAAGGATGGGTCGGCTTCGTGCAACGCCCTGCAACTGGGGTAGTTCACGCCTTCATCGACTTCGCTGTCGCAGTCGTCGTCCTGGAGGTTGAGCACCTCCTCCGCGCCCGGATAGACTGCTGGGTCCATATCGAGGCAGTCGCCAGCGACCGCCACATAGCCACCGGGGGGCTGACATGCCTGGGATGACACGTCCTCCCTGCCATAGCCGTCCTGGTCTGCGTCGAGGTAGTAGGTGTTCATGACCTCCTCGTCAGCCTCGATGTTACAGTTGTCGTCCAGGCCGTTGCACACCTCTGGCGCTCCAGGGTAGATGTCGGGGTCCGTGTCCCGGCAATCGGTGTTGTCCGCCACGTAGCCCGGAGGGGCGTCGCAAGCGGCTTGGGGTTGCTCGGCGGAGCCAAAGCCGTCCCCGTCGGCATCGGCGTACCAGGTCTGGAGCACTCCCTCGTCAAGCAATCCGTTGCAGTTGTCGTCCCGGTCGTTGCATGTCTCATCGGCGGCCGGGTTCACGTCTGCGGCCGTGTCATCGCAATCGAGGGCGACAGCGGAATAGCCGGTAGGGGCCGTGGCGCACGTGGTGATGGGTTCCGAAGGGTCTCCGAACCCGTCCTGGTCTTCGTCGGCATAGTAGGTGTACAGGTAGAGTTCCTCGTCTGTCTCCCCGTCGCAGTCGTCGTCCGTGTCGTTGCACGTCTCGATGGCACCGGGATGGATGGTCTCGTTCGCATCGTTACAATCTTCTGCATTTCCAGAGCTTCCGGCAGGCGCCACGCAGGCCGACAGAGGGGAACTTGCGTCTCCAAACGAGTCGCCGTCGGCGTCCTGGTAGTAGATGTTGAGAACGCCCTCATCGACATCGGGGACGCAATCGTCGGGCTGGCCCGAGCAATCACAATCGTCGTCCAACCCGTTGCATGCCTCTACGGCACCGGGATAGGCGTCGGCCCTGGCGTCGTCGCAGTCGGTGTCGTCTTCCACATAGGATTCGGGCTCGACGCACGCGACCACAGCCGCGTCGGGATCGCCATAGCCGTCCTGGTCGAGGTCCGCGAAGTAGACGATGCCGTCGAGCGGGTTCAGGTCCGCGGTCCCATCGCAGTCGTTGTCGACACCGTCACACACCTCGCCGGCGTCGGGATGGACTTCTGCGTCGTGATCATTGCAGTCGGGGCCACCAGCCTCCTGGCCTGGAAAGCCGTCCTGATCGATGTCGGTATCATCCGCTCCAGAGCAGTCCTGATCGATACCGTCATAAGGGATGTCTTCAGCACCGGGGTGGATGGCAGAGTCTCCGTCGTCGCAATCGGCCCCACCGGCCCCACCGGGAACCCCATCCTGGTCGAGGTCGTCGTTGTCGCCACCGGAACAATCCTGGTCGATTCCGTCGTAGGGGACATCTTCCGCCCCGGGGTACACGGTGGAGTCGGTGTCGTTGCAATCGCCCCCACTCTCGGCGAATCCGTCCCCGTCGTCGTCGGTAGTGTCCAGGTCCTCGTCAATGTCACCGTCGCAATCGTTATCCTGACCGTCGGCATATTCGTCGGCACCAGGATGGCTGTTCGGGTCGGTGTCGATACAGTCGACGCCTCCGGCCTCGGTGGCGATGTACCCGTCGTGGTCCACGTCCTCGAGGTCGAGGCCGTCGCAGTCCTGGTCGATCAGGTCGTAGGGAATCTCGGCGGCGCCGGCGTATGTGGCGTCGTCGGCGTCGTTGCAGTCGGTACCGCCGGCTGCCGTGGCTGACTGTCCGTCACCGTCCACGTCCACCAGATCCTCACCGCTGCAATCCTGGTCCACACCGTCATAGGGAACCTCGTTTGCCCCAGGATAGACGGTATTGTTATTGTCGTCGCAGTCCCCGGTGTTCGGTGTAAACCCATCTTCGTCCCCATCTCTGGCCGCGTCCGGTACCCCTGTTGGGGTCGCAAAGGCAGGTGTTGACGTGGAGCTGGGTGGCGGCGAGGCGGTGGGGGTTGCCGTCGGCGTCTCTCCACCTACTTCCGGCGTGCTCGCATCCGAGGTCGCGTCATCATCTTCCTGGTCCGGACATGCTGCGAAAAAGAGGACAACGGCCAGGAACAGCAGCGTCCGGGGACTGCAAGCGCGCACCATGATTCCTCCTTGACCCCCAACTCCCACACTCTTGAGCCGGCAACAGGGAGGGGGCTTCCGAGCTGCTGGCATGCTGTTTCATGGTACTCCAACCGGCGGTGGTTTCCGAGGGCGACGGGTGCGCGACGGGTGCGCCCGGCTGGCCGGGTGCGCCTCCCCGGGGTCTTCCCTGCCGCCACGGGGGGACGAGCGCGAACCCTGTGACAGGGCTCCGCTACTTCGGAGCCGAGACCATGCGTTCGTGGACCATGGCGAGGGTCCTGTAGAGGAGGTGGGCGAACTTGGAGTAGGGGAAGGTGGCGAACAGGGTGAGGACCACGGTGAGGTGGCCGATGTAGAGGTAGCAGGCCAGGGCCGGGTCGAACAGG
>JAJRTE010000139.1 GCA_024278455.1 Myxococcota bacterium | reverse complement strand
CTCCTCACGCTCGAAAAGGTACCCTATCGCATCCCCCATGTGCCGACTCCGGCCCAAGACGTGCAACACGGCCGTCTCTTCCCGGTATGCCAAGTCCTGCACACTGACAATATACACCGGCAATCGCTCGGGATGGTGCGGGCAACGAGGGGCCAGGGGAAACGCGCGGCAGCGATCGGCAGACACCAGGACCTTGCCACGTTTGCCGCGGGGTCGTCAAGCGACTGGTGCGTCCCCGCACCGCGCCGAGCATGATTCGGGCATCTCCAGGGGGAGGACGGGCAACAGGGTGCACACGGTCAGCTTCTCGAGAAGGTCACTGGCGTGGCTGGACCCTCCGGACGAAGGTGGCCTCCCGGGTTGCGTCGAGCGCGCGTTGACGCCACCCGTTGGGTTCAGGGATCTTGTTCAGCTCGTGGCGGAGCCAGCACCCGAAGAGGCCGGGGTCGTCCGTGGCCAGGGCGACGCGGAGCGCGGGCTCCTCCATGAGGCCCCGGATGGGCGGCTCCTCGAGGTTCGCCACCACCATGTTGGAGGTGGGACAGCTTTCCACCGTGATGTTCCTCTGGGCCAGCCGGCGAAGCACGAGGCGGCGGAGGGTTTCGAAACGGGCCAGGTCCTCGGGCGTCAGGCGGATCCACTCCCAGCCCAACACATCCCCGAGAAGGCCGTTCGTGAACGCGGCGTGGGGCAGGGCCAAGGCGGTCAGCCACCTCGAGGAGCGCAGTCCCTTGAGCGCCATCTGGCCACCGACGTGGCCGGCGAACGTTCGGCTCAGGGTCTCCCGGAGCCGGGCCAAGACCAACGTCCGGTCGGACCCGTTCAACCGCTCGGCCTGCCAGGCGAGGTCAAGGAGGTGGACGCCTCGAGGCTTGCGGACCTCGAAAATGTCTCTTTCCCGCCGGACGCCGGTCTCCTTGGGAAACTCGGCCCGGCGCGAGAGCATGGAGCGGAGCGCGCCCGCGTCCATTCCCGCGACCAGGGCATGGCCGACGCGGTCCCCGGGCCTGAGGTCGAGTTCGTCCAACACCTCGTCGATGTGGCGGAGCCCGGTGAAGGGATCCACGAAATCCTCGCCCGCGTGGACGGTCAGGCCCAGGCGGCACCACTCGGGCGGGTGGACCCGGAGGTGCTCCAGGAGGGCCGTCTCGCCCATTTCGGCGATCGCTCCCTGCCAGGAGACCGGGTCCTGTTCGACGCCGGGCCACCGGTGGGCGACCCCGTGCCGCTCGTTGTAGGCGCGCACGATGTCGAACGCGGGCTTCAAGGCTCGAGGCGACAATCCGCGTTCCTGTCCCGCCGCGTCCACGCCGACCACGAAGTGACGGAACAGGGGAGATTCCTCGAGCAACGTGCACAGCGTCCGGACCTGGTGCCGCCAAACCCGTATCCGCGCCTCCTCGGCGTCCGCCCCCCGGCCCGACACCTTCTCCTGCTTGTCCAGCGACACCACTATCCCCAGCGCGACCGGACCGTTCTCTCGAGATCGGCGGTGGGCGCCGAGGTAGGCGAAGTAGCCCCGAATGATGGCGAGCAGGCGCCGGTGCATGTGGCGGGGAAGCCGTTCGAAGGTGGGACGCAGCTCCACCGATACGGCGCCTTCTCGCTCGAGGCGACGCAGTATCTCGGGAACGAGGCGCCGGATTTCCCGCTCCGGGGCTCGGCCCGATTTCTGCGCCTGGCTGTAGCGCCCATACTGCTCGGTGAACGCGGTGAGTCCGCTCCGGGCGCCGTCTCGCTGCGCCATGAAGGTCACACGGAGATGGGCCATGACGGCCAGGTAGAGCACACGGGCGGCGATGTCGGGATCATTGCCCCGACCGGACTCGGGCCGACCATTCTCGAGGGCTCCCGCCTCCGCGACCTCGCGCACAATGTGCATGACGTCGAGAACCGTGTGTCGGGCGGGCAGGGCCCTGGCAGCGCAGTCCACCAGCTCGGCGTGGGTGTAGGTCCAGTCGTCGAGTTGGTGCGTGGGCCGGCGCAGGGCCGCGCGCATCCGCCCGTCGCGAAGCCACCGTTCCCATAGAAACGAGAAGGGAACCGAGCCGCGCAGGTGGGCGTGGATCTCGTGATAGCGCGGGTCGCCGAGAGTATCCTGGTCCGGACCGGGCACATCGAAGAAGGCCGGGACCGAAGCGTAGACGGCCGGGTCTCGCAAGTCCTCCCTTGCGGGACCCTCGATGTCTCGAAGTGCGCGGAGCAACCGGGCGAAGGCCATGCTGGGGCTGCGATTCGTCCCAATCCCGATGGCCCGAAGCCATGCCCGGGCCTCGGGGCGGAATTCCTCGGGCGTCTCCGCCGTCGCCGGGAGCTTCTCGAACGCGTACAGGAAGGTATAGGGTAGGAGAACTTCATGAACTGCACGCCGGCTCGCCAGGCAGAGACGCAGGAACTCTTGCGCTTTGCTAAGTTGCGTTTCGCGAAGTGCGACTGCACGCCAGTGCGCCAGGTAGAGACGCAGGAACTCCGCGGAACACAGGGGACGCAGCAACCATCGCAGGGCCTGGCGGGAGGGCATTAGTCGTCGT
>JAJRTE010000009.1 GCA_024278455.1 Myxococcota bacterium | reverse complement strand
ATCGACCGCCGCCTGGACATCGAGTGGCTGGACGCCGTGGCGGGGAAGGTTGCCGCCGGAGCTTCCGAGGCCGACATCCGGTCCTTCCTGTTCCGGCTCCTCGACGGGGTGGTCGCCGGCGGCAACCGTCGCGGGACGGCCTGCCACAAGACGGTGGGCGTTCTGTCGCGGACCTGGGTGAACGTGGCCCCCGCATCGCGGAGCCTGCGCGATCGAGGCGCAAAGCTGTTTCCCACCTTGGCCGCCGAGCAGAGAGTGGCCTTGCACTGGGCGATGCTGACGGCTGCCTACCCGTTCTTCCGCGACGTCGCGACGAACACCGGCCGGCTGCTTGCGCTCCAAGGCAACCTGGCCCTGGCGCAGCTCACCCGTCGCATGCGCGAGAGCTGGGGAGACCGGTCGACGGCGACCCGAGCCGTGCAACGTGTCGTTCGCTCGATGGTCCAGTGGGGCGTCATCGCGGACAGCGACACGCGGGGGATCTACGAGCAGGCTAGCCCCCGGCGCGAGGTGCGCGGTGCTGTCGCCGAGCTGCTGATCGAGGCGCTCCTGCTCGACGAGGGTGACCGCCTGATGGAGATCGGACAGCTCCTGGGCTACCCAGGCCTTTTCCCGTTCGAGCTACGCATCGAAGTCCAACAACTCCGCCGGGCTGACCGGTTCCATGTTCATCGCCAGGGGCTCGACCAAGACATGGTCGGGCTCAACAGGCGAATGGAGCAGGGGAGCGCTGAACGCCAGGCTACGCTGTGGTGACTCGCCATGGTGAGCTTCCTGGATGCAGGTCAGGTCCCCCGTGCCCTCACCGTCACGCCCTCCACCTCGCACCACGCCACGTTTCGTGGGCCTGCCCCGTGCGGCGGTCCGCTGGGAGAATGGTAGGGGTGCCGTTCCACGCCTGATCTCAAGTGGAGTCCCGGGGCTGCTTCCTGTCTTGACGCGAGGGCACAAACGCTGCACGGGGATCCGAACGCGGAGGACCGCTCAAAACCTCCCAGTGACGCCAAGCCCGGTGGAGCCGAAGGTGGCCCAGGGGTACAAACGTCCCTGGACCCGCGTGCCAATCCGGAAGCCCCTCGCGGGCAGGAACGAGTAGAGTTCCGTGGGGTCTTTCGGTGCACTCACGATGTACAACACCGCGCCCGCGCCCCCCAGCACGACGGCCGCTCCAAGGCAGGCGTCGGCGACGTAGGCCATGGTCTTCTGGCGGGCCAAAAGCTTGTCCTTCTCGTCGTCGGGCCGGTTGGCATAGTAGTTTTCCGTGAGCTTCTTTTGGGTGAGCCAGGTGACAACGCCGGCTCCGGCTCCACCCACGAGGGCGAGACCTCCCACGCCGAACGCCATCTGGGAGACAGGCCGCAGTTTCTGGGTATCGAAGGGCTCCTTCTCCCTCAAAACAGCCTGCGGGACGGGGGTGGTGAGTTCCTGGCCCGCCCGGACGTTGAACATCTGCCCCTGGATGACCTTGTCGTCCAGGGCGACCTGCACGAAATGATAGCCCACTGGCATGCCCTCGGCTATCACGCCCGATTCGAAAGGATCGCCGTCCACGTAGACGACCGCTCCGGGTTTCATATCGGTCGGCACACGGATACTCCCCTTGGGATACTCGATGACCGCTTCCTTGGCCTCCAGGTAAAGTTCCTTGGGCAGGTCGCCGAACTGCTCATCCCACTTGACCCGCCGGTCGAGCACGAGGGCCTGCTCGAACGCCGCACGAGCCTCCACGGTCTTCTCGAGGAAGAACAGGGCCACTCCTTTGTAAAGGAACAGCCTGCCAAGGCTCACTCTCCCCAGGGGGTCGGTCAGGCACGGCAACGAATCCTCCGCCCGCTTCAACCTGCTGAGGGCATCTTCATACTTCACGAAGAAAATCTTGGTCTTGCCCTGCTCGAGCAAACGGTCGAATTCATCCGCTCGAGTGATGGAGCATTCGTCGGTCTGAGCATGTAGCGACGACGCTTCGAGGAACAGCAACAGGATCAGGATACCTGGAAGCGCATGGAGACATCGAGGGCAAGGTGGCCACGTGTGGGTATTTCCCATCAGTCGTCTTCCGTCAGAAATCGCTGTTGAGCCCAGTCCCAGACACGAGTGACCTCCTCGCCGGAGGCAATCGTGACCTGGAACGAATGGCTGTCGGAACCGTTGTACGTCTCGTATCGGACACGGTGTTTTCCCGGCGCCAAGGACAACCGGTTGGGCGCCTTGATAGGCTGCATGTCGTCCACATAGACATAGCATTTCGGCAAGCAGTTGACCACGAGCGTTCCCGGTGCCAGATTCTCCGCCCGGGGCGTGACGGCATCAGGCTGGGAAGCGCCCCTGTCTCGAGGCGTATTGGCAGCGTCGTTGATGCTCGCCGTGCGCTCCGTGCTGCCCGGATTGGAAGGTCCTTCGTCGCCGGCACCCCGGCTCACAGGCTCCGGAGGTTTCGGTCCGGGTTCCGTTCGCGTCCCGGGCCGAGATGATGTCTGCCCGGAAGACCGCGGCAGGGCCGCCACCTTCCGAGGACGCGGCGTCGCTTGCACCACCACCGCCTCGAGCGTCGCGTCAATGGTGGTCACCTCATCCTTCTCGATGTCGGCCACCGTGGAAAACGGTTGGTACCCCTCGAGTTCAAGCTTGAGCACGTGAGGACGGTCTGCCACCAGATCGTCTATCCGAGCCGGTGCCTCATAGTCGGTCGGCGTACCGTCCAGGATGATCCGCGCCCCCGGCGGATCGCTGTTGATGACCAGGCTGCCGTGAGCCACCACCTTCGTCAGCGTGGGCGCCAGCGCCACTGTCGTGCCGGGCTGGTAGGTCACGGTTTCTTCGTGTGGTTGATAGCCGTCCATCAGGAGCATGATAACGGCGATTCCATCGTCGGACAGGTGGAGTTTCGCCGGTGTGACCACGGCGACGGACCGGCCGTCCACGACGCGCTCCTGCGGCACCCCATCCAGAAAGATACGGGCCCCCGGCGGCGTGGATCGGACCGTCAACAACGTCGGACGCGCGCCAAACAGGTAAGACAGCCCCCGCGTAGCGGTCTCGAGCCTGCCGCTCGCGGCCAGGGCGACCAGCCCAACCACGCCAGCGGCCAACCCCCACAGCAGCACGCTCCACGCCGGGCGCCGCGTGCGCTCGGGCGCGACCGACAGCGACGGCTGCGAATCTCCCCGCCCAGTAGTCGCCGCGCCATCGGCCCCACCGGGCGGGATGAAAAGCGTGTCGCCCAGTCGAGGATTCGAGCCAATCGGGGCCGGCGGCGGCGTGATGTTCGGGGGACGCAGTTCCAGGGCCGCCAGATTCGTGGGCGCCGCGGCTTCTCTCGAGGAAGAAAAGCCCAGCAGTGCCATGGTGTTCTCGCCGACTTCATCGTCCTCGCCGGCGGAATGGGGCTTGACGAGTTCGGCGACCACCTCCTGGATTGTCGGATGCTCGGGGAATTGATGACGGATCTCTCGAAGGTCCTCAGCCATCTCGGACGCACGACCATACCGGTAGGCCAGGTCCCGCGCCAATGCACGCTCCAGGATGGGGACGAACTGGGGATAATGCCTGGAAAGTTCGCTCAGATCCCGCTCGATCTCCACCTGGGCAACCTTGAACATGATCGACGGCATGTTGTCGCCGTCGAACAGCGCTCGCAACTGGAGCATTTCGAACAGGACAGCGCCCAGAGAGAACAGGTCCGAGGCAGGCGAAACCGGCGCCTCACGGGTTATCTGTTCAGGCGCCATGTAGGCGAGGGAGCCCTTGGTCACCTCTGCGGTCCGCGTCTGGTAGGCGTTGGTTGCGGCCTTGGCGATACCGAAGTCGGCGATCTTGACCGTTCCGCGGCTTGTCAACATCAAGTTGGACGGCTTGATGTCCCTGTGAATGATGTTCATCGGAGCGCCATCATCGGTCGTCGCCTCGTGGGCATAGCCCAGCCCCTCGAGCGCCTGGACCATGATATCGACGGCCAGCCCCGGCGGAAACTCGCGCTCCTGGTCCCGGAACCGGCTGATGACATCGCCGAGATCGACGCCCTCCACGTACTCCATGGCGATGTAGTAGACGTCGTTGACCTTGTTGAAGTCCTGGATTTCCACGATGTTCGGGTGATGAAGCTGGCTGCCCAGACGAGCCTCGTTCACGAACATCTCCACGAAACGATTGTCGCGCGTCATCTCGGGCAGGATACACTTGAGCGCGACCCGGCGACTGAAGCCCTCGAGGCCAACACGCTGGGCCTCGAACACCTGTGCCATTCCACCGGCACCGATTTTCCGCAGGATCTGGTAGTTGCCGAATTGCACGGACGCCATCGGCATGCCTCCTGGGAACTTCAACCGCCACACGAGCGTGCCAACTGGGGGAAGTCGGTTCGGCTCGAGCAAAGGCTAGTATATCATCATATCATGGGCACTTTTTCAAGTAAACATTGGGGACGATACCAGGATTCCCGGACAAGTTTGGCATGGCAAGCCAGGCAACAACAGCGTATAACGGTCGAATCCTGTTTCCTTGAACCCATCGCCACGTCCCTGGATGCGCCGTGATGCGGTGACATCGTGGTGATGGAAACCGCCCATCCGCTCCGCCTGCGGGCGACGTGCCCGCTCGAGGACTCCGCTGGTATCCGCGGCTTCGAGGAGGACTCCATGTCGCCACGCCGATCGAGGCTGTGCGCTTCCCTGGCGGCCCTGGCCTGCTTCGCCGTGACTGCCGGAGCACTCTGCCTCCTGTACAGACTGGACCAGCACCCCTACCTCGTCCTGCCCGACGTACCCCCCCCAGCAGGCGCCCTTGTGCAAGCAGGCGACGGCGAGACCGTGGTTGTCGTGGACAGCGACCGCATTCGGGCAGCAGCGGCGCTCGAGGACTACCACCAGCGAGACTCGAGCGCGGCCTGGTGGAACTGGGCAACCCAGGAAGTGGGACCGGGACGGATGATCGAGGCGAAGGCGTTGTCACTTCAGGCCGTCTCGGGCACCCGCTTGCTGATCGTAACCCGCAGCGCCTGCCGGGACGCGGCCGACAGGGCCGTACAGGCAGCTCGAGCGGTGATGGCAGCGGGAGGCGCTGTCATCCTCGAGACGCCTGGAAGCGCGTGGACGTCCCTGGCCGGCCTGCAACTCGCTCCGAAAGGGGAAACGGGAGGTCGCATCACCAAGGCACGCGACCTGGACCTCGATCGATTCGGCACGCCCCTGGCCGGTCTCGAGCTGCCGTCCAGAAGATGGCGAGTGGTGCGAAGAGAACCCGGGGTCACCCCGTTGCTATGGATCGATGGCCAACCCGCGGCATTTCTGCGTCGCCACGGTGCAGGTATCGCGGTTTCCCTCGCCGTGGACCTGGGTCACCTTTGGCAGACGTGGCAACAAGGTCTCCCCGACCCGGATCTCCAGGTTCGGAACCGCTATCCGCACCGCCACTCCCTCCCTGTCGAGACAAACGACCTGGTGGCCGACAGGTCCTTGCTGACAGCAGAGACACCGGTCGCGGACCTGCTTGAGGACTGGCTCTTCCGGATCGTGGCCCGCGAGGTGGGGTTGCCCGGATGGTGGGCCTATCCATCGGCGGCTCCGGGAGGTTTCGTCATGACGCACGACGAGGAGGGCATGGGGCCAAGGGCGGCCTGGATGGCGGAGGCGGAGGCTGACTGGGGTTGCCCGTCCACCAATTTCATCGTCCCCTCTCCAGGTGCGACCCGGGAGGCACTGGCACGCTACCAGAAGGCCGGCGCGGCCGTCGGTCTGCACTACGTGCTGCCGGCACCCGATGGGCAGGACTACCCGGGGTCCGGCGCCGGAACAGACGGGCGATACCGGATGTACGGATTCTGGAGGATTCACCCCGTGCGCCGGCTGTTGGATCCGGCGGAACAACTGGCGTGGCTCGAGGCCCAGGGGGGCAACGTGGCCGCGGTCTCGAGGACCCACTTCCTGGCCTGGTCCCGCGCGTACACGGGGCTCTTCCAGGCGCTCGAGCAGGCCGGGATCCGGCTGGATTCCAGCTACGGTCCCGACATCCAGGACCAGGGGTTCCTCTTCGGCACAGGCCGCCCCTTCCGCCCGCTCGATGCTCGAGGGCTGCCGCTGTCCATCCAGGAACTGCCGTTCGTTTCCGCGGAGGACCTCGGCGGCGCGGACCGGGGCTTCCTGCAACGGCTGATGGCTCGGAGCGCCGCGCATGCCCACCAGGTCACGGTCGTGCTGTTCCACCCCAATGCTTTTCGGTGGCACCCTTCGGTGTCCAACTACTTCACCTGGAAGAAGCTCTGTGAGGAGGCCAGAGAAATGGGGCTCTGGCTCACCACACTGCCGGCCGTCGATACTTTCGCCCGGGCACGGGAACAGGCTTCACTGAAGTCGGCCGTGACAGCAGACACGCTCTCGGTGTCCTATGCGTTCGCGGACGGCGGCGGCACGCTCGTCCTTCCTGCGACATGGCGTGGCGCACCGCTCCTCTCCGTGGTCCAGGCCGGTGCAGGCACTCTGGAGTATCGCACGGCGGACGTGTTCGGGTTTTCCGTGGTGCTCGTACCGGTTCCGGCAGTCGAGGGCTCCCTGGTCGCGCAATACGGCCATCCCGGCGATGCGTCTGCTGCCTCAGCCGTTCCGCCGCGTGTCCGGCCGGACGAACTCCGGCTCGAGAACAGGGAGCCAGGAGATGGGAGGCTCGGCGGCAGGTAACCCGACCCACATCGAGAGTCTTCCGGGAGGCACGAGGCTGAGGCATCTGCCGGGCGTGTGACAACGCGGCGTCCGTGCGACCTTGCCGATCGAAGGACGCTGCAACGTCAAGTCGCGCGCCGGAGAAGCTCCTCCCGGGTGGCCCCTGGGGAACAGCGCCCCTACCGCCCCAGCCTCGCCAGAGCAGCGTCGATCTGTTCCGGGCTGTACCCGTGGATGATCGTCCCGCCGATATCGAGGACCGGGACCCCGCCGTAGCCTCGAGCCTTCCTGGCGAGTTCCTGGGCGGCCTTGGGGTCCTTTTCGATGTCCTTGGCCACGAAATCCACTCCTCGCCGCTTCAGGTACGCCGACGTCTTACGGCAATAGGGGCACCACGATGTCATGTACAGAATGACCGCGGGCGGCCTGGCAGCTCTGGCCGCTCGTTGCTCCTTGATTGACGACGCTCGATCATGCGCCGGTTCCGTGCGAGAAGTGCTCTGCGTGGATGCGTCCTTCGCCCCGCTCGACGCTCGAGACTGCACTTGGCCCACACTGCCGGCTCCCGGATCTCTGGCACCGGCTTCCGCAGCAGACGGCCCCCCCTTGCCCGGCGACACCCCCGATCGTGCGTCCGCGGCAACTCGAGGAGGCGCCAAGGACGCGAGCGAGACCCCTTCCAGCCGTTCAGGCAAATAGCCGAGGTAGCGCGTCTCGTTCAGGCGAATCCTCCGCGCGTCCTTGATCTTCTGCAACAGCGCCCGCGCTTCCTGGCGATGTTCCGACCAGGGACGTACCTGTTCCAGTTCCCTGGCCACGGCCAGGTACCCCGGGTCCGCGTAGGTGACCTCGCTACCCTTCTCCAGCAGCCGTTGCTCGATGGCGAGGGCCTTCTGGTAGTGGCCGGCACTCGACCCCCCACAGCTCGAGGCAAACGCCACAACAAGGGTGATGGCCACGGCCGCGGGCAGACCCGGCCATACGCCCTGGAACGTCTTGAGGACTTTCATGGGCAAACTCCCGCAGTTCGAGGCATGCCGCCAGGCGGCCGCCTGTTGAGACACCGTCAGGGTGACGGTGCCAGTTTACCCATGGCTGTGGTGAAAGGCAATCGTTGAACGAGCAGTCGCGTCGGGCTGCTGGCGCGCTTCACTCGGCGACCACTTCGCCATCCGTGAGGATCGGCGGGGCCGGCTGGGCGCCGTTCTTGCCCCGCCGCCCGCCCAAGAGCTGCACGGTGTCGCACAACACCTCGGTCTTCGACCGTGTGTTGCCGTCCTTGTCCGCCCACTTGCGGGTCTGCAAGCGCCCTTCCACATAGATCGGCCTGCCCTTGTCCAGGTACTGTCCGCACACCTCGGCCAACCTGCCGAAACTGACCACGCGGTGCCATTCCGTCTCCCGCCGTCGCTCGCCCGCCCGATCCTTGTACATGCGGTTGGTGGCCAGCGAGAAGCTCGCGATGGGACGACCGTCCGGGGTGTACTTCAGTTCCGGGGTACGCCCCACGTTGCCGATCAGAATGACCCTGTTGATACCTTGCATGACATCCTCCTGTTCGATCACCTTGTCATCTCCTGCAGGGTGCCGCCAGTGGCCGGTGTCGCTGCACCGGGAGACGGCCGGAGACGCCAACCGCTTCACGCATAGCAATCACCGGTCATCACACGTGCCGCGGTCGCCGCCGCTGGTGGAGCGTGCAGGCGCCATGCCAGACACGGGACGTTGGTGGTGCCGACTGAAATCCGCTTGTGCAAGAAAGGGTTGCCCCCCCCCCTTTTGTCGGTGGTGCCTGGAACGCATTGGCCCGACGTTCGGAACCCGGACTCGAGTCCAAGTTTCGGACAACAGGGAATGCCGAAACGAGCGACCCACGCTGTCTGGGGCAAGGGGCTGCTACCCCGCCAAAACGTCGCGCCAGGCATTCCGACTCGAGTACCTGTCATGTCGCTGCCACACGGGGGGCATGGAACGCGGTGCCGCCGAGACGGGCATTCTTGCCGCGAGGAGACTGGGGGCTGTACGGGGCGGTGGTCGCCCGGGACCACCGGTCATCTTCGGCTTCGAGCGTGGCGGTGAGGGGCGTAGGTCCACTGGATCCTGGCGAGGTTGTACAGCGCCACAACGGCATCTCGAGCCTTCGTCTTGGAGCCCTGCACGTCCTGCCACCGATCCAGCGGGAGTTCGTAGATGGCGGCCGCCAGGTCCCGCCCTGCGCCGGCATAGGCCTGTTTGAGCCTGGCGAGGAGTTCCACGTCGAATACCCACCCAGAGAAGAATGGGCGGGCCAGGGCAAACCGCAATTCCGGGGTCGCACGGAACAACTTCGCACCGCACTGCGAATCGTAGATGGGCATTCCCAAAGTCGTGGCTACCGCCGTGGCGAGCACACGCCCAAAGTAGTGACGGTACAACTTCCGATCGATCGAACGGCCGAGCAACTGCACGCGGGACCCGAACACCATGTCGATGTCGGCTCGTTCGTCGAGTATCCGGGCAAACCGGGGTATCTCCTCGAGCGGTGTGGCAAGGTCGGCGTCCCAGAACCCGACGTAGTCCGGGAGGCCCCGGTGGCGTCCGTGGCCATGGGCACCAGCTTTGTCAGCGCCACGTCCCTCCTCGAGTGCCCCAGCCGGCGCGCTCTCCAGCACGTTCGGGCCCCTCGAAGTCAGGGCAGCCAGCAGGCCTCGACGCACCGCCTCCGCCTTGCCCATGTTGCGCGGCTGATCCAAGACATCGACGCCGTCCGGATAGCGCGCATGCAGCCACTCGAGTACTTCGAGCGTCCTGTCGGTGCTCCCGTCATTGACGAACAGGAACCGAACCGAGGGATGATCGCCAGCGAACTCGAGGAATCGATCGCCGTCCAGGCGCTCTGCCTCGTTGTAGCAAGGGACGACGACGATTTCCGCCATGAGAGACTCCATGACAGGACAACAGACCAGTCCACGACACCTGGAACGACCGGCGACGGCACGGCATTCGCCCTAGCATGCCACAACGGGCTGCACAAGTGAATGACGACACGCACAAGGCGGGAGAGATGGGAGCCGCGGGAAAGTTCGATAGACCTTCGCCCGCCGACTCACTGCTCGGCAGACGCCGGGGTCGCTGCCAGGATGTCCGCGATCTCCTGCGATATCTGGAGCAACGCGGTCGTCATCGCGGAACGCACAGTGTCGGTACACCGCCTCCCTCCCTCGGACTCGAGAAACCGGCGGTAGTACCGCAGTTCGTCGACGGTGAGGTTCCGGTAGCGATACAGCAGTTCGACGGCCATGCTGAACTGGTGGCTCTCAACCATCTGAGGCCGCATGATGACCATCTGCTGCCGGATCTTCTCCTCGCCAAGACGTTGGTCCGGCTCGAGGATCGTGTCCAGCGCGGTGGCGACGGCTCGAGCGCTCAGCATCCCGATTTCGACGGCCTGCTCGGTCATGCCCGTGGCCTCGTCGATGTGGTTGAGCAGGGTGAGGCGGAAGGGGGTGGCGGGATCGAGAGAAGCCTTGTCGTAGTAGGCCTTGGCGACCTGTTGCAGCCGTGGACCGAACACCTCGCTGTCGGCTTCGACGATCTTCCGGCCAACCGGTGACCGGTAGAACCGGATCGCCTCGGTGAGGTTCTGTTCGTCAAAACGGTTCTCGACCTGAGCACGTATCGATGCGTACACCCTCTCTGGCTGATATGCCTGTCCGAACGCACTCAACACGAGGGCGTATTGCCTGGACGGCAGCGTTCCGCGGGACCCCTCGAACTCGGCCATGGCTCGCGGCACGACCTGCTCCACCCGGCGCTTCATCCCGGAAACCTCGAGGTACTCCCGGACCAAGTCCGGCGCGGCAGGACCCGCCGACGCGATCCCGGGAAACAAGAGAGCCATCACGCACCCGCACACGAACATCCTCGCCTTCACCGCCACCTCCACACAAGTTGGTCCGCCACGCCGACCCGATGATGGCTGCCGGCCATCGCGCTCGAGGGCGCCGCCCCGGCAGCCTGATACTCCCGCCACTTCCGGATCTCCACCCACCCCACCAGCCTACCACATTCGCGCGGCGGATTTCAAGATGGGGAACCTGCCCGCTTTTTCCTTCTACCTGGCTGCTTCTCCCGAAGGCGCGCTCTCCCTCAAGATGAAGGTTCCGGTCAATGCATACAGAATGGCAATCGCCGGGGTCAACAAGTTCAAAAAGGCATAGGGCGCATAGGACAGGGTGGCGACGCCCAGGGTGGCCGACATGAATGCCCCCCCCGAATTCCAGGGGCACAGGCACGAGGTGACGGTACCACCGTCCTCGAGCGTACGAGACAACATGCGCCGCTGAAGCCCGAACTCGGGATAGGCTTCCCGGTACATCCTGCCGGGCAGCACAATGGCCAGGTACTGATCGCACAGCAGGAAATTCGACCCGACACAGGAGACGACCGTGGCGGTAACCAGCCCCCCGACCGATCGCACGCGCTTCAACAATGCCTGTAGCAGCACATCGATGAATCCTGCCCGCTCCATGATACCCCCGAACGCCGTGGCGCACAGGATCAACGCGATGGTGTCCAGCATGCTCGCCATGCCACCTCGAGACAGCAGGTCATCCACGACCTGGCTGCCTGAATGCGAGGAAAACCCGTCATACAGGACGTGCAGCCACGCGCCCAAGGTGACATCCTGGGCCACGTAGCCCGCAATCCCGCCGAGAAACGTGGCGGTCATGAGCGCGGGAACCGCCGGCACCTTCAGAGCGGCCAGGACGATGACAGCAAGAGGGGGCAAGAGCAACCACAACGACAGGTGCTGCCCGTCGAGAAGCCCTTGCTGCAAACGCACGATGAGACCGGGATCGTAGTTCGACGCATCCCGGGTTTCGGCGAGTCCGAGAACGGTGAATCCCACCAGCGCCAGGACCAGGGCCGGCAACGTGGTGTACGTCATCGCGCGGATGTGATCGAACAACTCGCTGCCGGCGATGCTCGGTGCCAGGTTGGTGGTATCGGACAACGGAGACATCTTGTCGCCGAAATAGGCGCCGGACAAGACCGCACCCGCGGTCATCGGGGGCGGCACGCCGAGCGCGGACCCGATCCCCATCAAGGCTACCCCTACCGTCGCGGCAGTGGTCCACGAACTCCCGATCGACGTGGAAATGATGACGCAAATCACGCAGGTCGCGGGCAGGAACCAGGAAGGTGAAAGCACCTCGAGGCCAAAATAGACCATGGATGCAATGGTGCCGCACTGGGCCCAGGCGCCGATGGTGGTGCCGACGACGAGCAGGATGACGCAGGCCTGGAGGGCCAGTTGCATGCCCCGAACCATTCCCTCCTCGATGGCCTTCCATCGCAATCCGGTGCGAAACGCCACGAGTGCCGGTGCAATACAGCTCAGGGCCAGGAGAATCGGGACGGACACGGTGTCCCGGTAGCAGATGATTCCCGTGCCCACGATGGCTGCTGCGACGATGAGCGGCGTGATAGCTTCCCACAAAGCCGGCCTGCGTTCCGAAGACGTCAACTCTCCCTCCCGTGCGCGGTTCGGCCCATGCTAACACAGGGCACCCCGCCGTTCAACAGGTCCCTCTGCCCATCCCGGGCGCCGAATCGCCCTCGAGATCTGCCCGCGGCGACGCTCGCCCTCCCCGATTCAGGGGCGGACTGGTCGATCACCCCGTGGAACACGGAGAAACACGGGCAGTGACGTCGTGAATGCGAGTCGCCGGAGAAGAGAGGAGGGAGAAGAGAGGAGAGAGGAGAGAGGAGGGAGGAGAGAGAAGGGGGGGAGGGAGAAGAGAGGAGGGGGGAGGGGGGAAGGGGGGAAGGAGAAGGGAGGAGGGAGGAGGGCCACCGTCATCCCCGGCATACGACTGGAGCGCTACCGGCGACGGCGCCACACCACGAGGGGCCCGGCGAGCAGAAGGAAGGAGAGCCACCCGGCGGTGGGGGCGGTCGCTGCGTAGTTGCAATCGCAGCCGCTGCCGAAATCGAGTCCACCCGCGTCGAACTGATCGGAGTCACCCCAGTCCGAGTGTCCGTCGTCGTCGCACGGGTGACCCTCCTGGTCACCATCCGGGTCGCCCTGATGACAATCGCTGTCGGGTTCGTCGCAGTCATCGTCGTCCTGGTGGCAGTCGTCGCTGGGCACGGCGTCCTCGTCGACGGATCCGTCGCAATCGTTGTCGACACCGTCCGCGGAATCCTCCGCCCCCGGGTTCACGGCGGCGTCCTGGTCGTCGCAATCGTCTCCACCGGCCTCCTCGGCGGCATAGCCGTCGTTGTCGGCGTCGACCTCGTCTGCTCCAGAGCAGTCCTGGTCGATGCCGTCGTAGGGGATGTCTTCGGCGCCGGGATTGGTCTCCGGGTCCTGGTCGTCGCAATCGGTGCCGTCCGCGCCGCCCGAGTATCCGTCACCGTCGACGTCGTCGAGGTCCGCGCCGGAGCAGTCCTGGTCGATGCCGTCGTAGGGGATGTCCGCGGCGCCGGGATTGGTCTCCGGGTCCTGGTCGTCGCAATCGGTGCCGTCCACGCCGCCCGAGTATCCGTCACCGTCGACATCGACCCAGTCATCGCCGGAGCAGTCTTGATCGATGCCGTCGTAAGGGATGTCCTCGGCGCCCGGATGGATGTCGGGGTCGCCGTCGTCGCAGTCGGTGCCGGCAGGGCCGCCATCGAACCCGTCACCGTCCAGGTCGGCGATGTCCTCGCCGGAACAGTCCTGGTCGATGCCGTCGTAGGGCACCTCGTCGGCGCCAGGGAAGATGGCAGCGTCGAGGTCGTCACAGTCTGCACCGTCCGGGCCGCCGTCGAACCCGTCGCCGTCCACGTCGGTCAGGTCGCTTCCGGAGCAATCCTGGTCGATGCCGTCGTAGGGCACCTCCTCGCTGTCCGGATTGACAGCGGGGTCCTCGTCGTCGCAGTCGCCATCCTCCGGCGAGAATCCATCTCCGTCCAAGTCGGCGTCTGGTGCGGGTGTAAGCGTGGGGCCGAGCGTGGGGGTGAGGTCGAGCGTCGGCTCAAACGTGGGAGAGGCTTGAGCCGCGTCGTAGGGCGTGGGTATATCCAGGGCACAATCAATGACTTCACCGCTCTCGTCCATGCAAGGTTGATCAGAACACCCGACGGCCCATACGACCGAGAGGGCCGACAAGGTCACGACGGTGACTCGAGACAGGTTAGAGACGTGCATCTGGCACCTCAACGAATTCGGGACACGGGTTTGCCGGCATCGCAGATCATCATGGATTCGCTGGGTATGACGATGCAGAATGGATCGATCTTCAATTTTTTTTTGAGGCTGGTTCCAGGGCGCGACTACTTTCCTGCCCGGCCAGGCTACGACTGGAGACGACATGGGAAACAACCGCGCGAGCGCATGGCGGGGAATGGGTGCCATTCTCGGCACCAAACCAGGTGCCCAGATATGGAAGGCGGCTCGAGGCGCTGTCAACCAGGTGGCGGCGTTCTCCACGCCGGACCTGACGAAAGACATTCCCTGGACCGACGGAACGGGTTCCCTACCAGGCGCCAAGGTTTCGATCGTCACCACGTCCGGGCTCTACCTGGAGGGCGATGAGCCGTTCGACATCGACGCGCTGGCAGGAGACACGTCGTTCCGCGTGCTTCCCCGAGACCTGGACGCGGCGGCAGTCCGCGTGGCGCACGCCCACTACCCGCACCGCTACGTGGAAGCCGACCTCAATGTGCTCCTGCCCATAGACCATGTTCGACGTCTCGAGGCGGAGGGAATCGTCCGACTCGGGCCCCGGATGTACAGTTTCGGGTATGGAGGCCAGCAGGTGCGCGGATATGTCGATCCCGAGAACGGCACGGCCCACCAGGTGGCGTCCATGCTGAAGGCGGACGGGGTGGACATCGCCCTGCTGGTGCCCGCCTGACCGCTGTGCAACCAGGCCGGGGGCCTGATTTCCCGCGTCGTGGAGTCCTACGGGATTCGTACCGTCAACCTGTCGATCAACCTGGCGATTTCGAGAAAAATAGGTGCTCCCCGAACGGTATTCGTGCGGTTTCCGCACGGTGCTTCGTTCGGCGAACCTGGCAACGTGAACCAACAGAACACCGTGCTACGAGATCTGTTCTGGGCGCTCCAGGATATCACGCAGCCCGGGACCATCGTCGAGCCAGGCTACCGTTGGCGCAGGACGCGGTATCCTCCCGTCGACCCGGCGTCGTTCGTGCGAGAAAACACAGAGGCCGGGCCGTCGCCGACGTGACCCGGGGCCGGGCGCCTGCTCACCGGCGCGGGGAACGGCCTGGCGCGTATCGAGCCGGGTAGCGCGAACGCCGTCGCCACAACATGCCAACCAGGGCGAAACCGGCCCAGGCGCCAGTGCCGCCAGAGGGCCCGCCCCTGGTGTTGCAGTTGCACCCCCCGCCCTCGAGTTCGCCGCCCGGCGTAGCTGTCGGGGAAACGTCGGCACACCCATCGACTTCATCCACCTCGCCGTTGCAGTCGTTGTCCTTGTCATCGCACCGTTCTTCGGCCCCGGGGTTGACATCGGCATCCGTGTCGTCACAGTCGCCGGCATCGGCGACGTAGCCGTCTGGGGCCTCGCACGCTGTCACGACGTCCTCGTCTGTCCCGTAACCGTCCCCATCGCTGTCGGCGTAGAAGACGGCCTCCAGGTCTTCATCGACGTCGCCGTCACAATCGTTGTCCACACCGTCGCAGACCTCCGCTGCGTCCGGGTTGATGGCGGCGTCGCTGTCGTCGCAGTCGTCCGGGTTGCCAGCATAGCCGTGCGGGGCTTCGCAGGCTGAGACCACGTCCGAGGCTGACCCGAACCCATCCCCGTCGCCGTCGACGTAGTAGAACGCCTCGAGCCCCTCGTCAACCTCGCCGTCACAGTCGTTGTCGATCCCGTCGCACACTTCCGCCGCACCTGGATAGGCGGCGGCGTCGGTGTCGTCACAGTCCTCGCTGTCGGCCACGTAGCCGGCCGGGACCGTGCAGGCGAGTTGGTACTGGGTCGCGTCACCGTACCCGTCACTATCGGCGTCGGCGTAGAACAGGTTCAGGGTGTCCTCGTCGATCTCGGTGTCGCAGTCGTTGTCCTTGTCGTCACAGATTTCTGTGGCGCCCGGGTTGGTGCCGGCGTCGGCGTCGTCGCAATCGCCGGGTGCGGCGGAGTAGCCATCGGGGACGCTGCAGGCGAGCAGCGTGTCGTCGGAGAGGCCGAAGCCGTCTCCGTCGCCATCGAGGTAGAACAAGGTCCCCGCTTCCTCGTCGATGTCTCCGTCGCAGTCGTTGTCCACGCCATCGCACGCCTCGAGTGCTGCCGGGTTGGTGCCGGGGTCGGTATCGGCACAATCTCCCGGGACGCCGGTGTAGTCCGCAGGCGCGGAACAGGCGACCACGGTGGAGAACTCGTCCCCGTAGCCATCGCCGTCCTGGTCGGCATAGAAGGTGGTGCCGGCACCGTCGTCCACCTCGCCGTTGCAGTCGTTGTCGAGATTGTCGCATACCTCGAGGGCGCCGGGGTGGATGTCATCCCTGCGGTCGTCGCAGTCGGATGTGTCATCGACGATCCCGGTACCGGGCGCGCACGCCTCGACGGGGGTATCCGGATCCCCGTAGCCGTCCTCGTCCCGGTCCTGGTAGTAGGTCGTGGTCACCCCCTCGTCGACCGAGTCGTCACAGTCGTTGTCAACCGTGTCGCACACTTCATCGGCGCCCGGGTAGGTCGTGGCGACCGCATCATCGCAATCGTCCAGGTTGGTGCTGATACCCGGTCCCTCGAGGCATGCCTGTATCGGGGAGAAGGCGTCGCCGTAGCCGTCCCCATCGCTGTCGGCATAGAAGGTGGATGTGACCCCCTCGTCGATGTCGCCGTCACAGTCGTCGTCCATGGCGTTGCAGGTTTCATCCGCACCTGGATGGATGAACGGGGCCTTGTCGGCGCAGTCGCCGCCCAGCGTCGCCCAACCTTCGGGAATTGCGCCGCACACCACCATCCCGGTGGCGTCATCCCCATAGCCGTCGCCGTCCGTGTCGGCGTAGGCGGTGGCCTGAAGACGCTGGACCGCCAGCGTCGCGGGCACCTCGATGCCGCCCGAATCTCCGGTGCAGGTCAGGAGGGTGTCGATGACCAGATCGTCGCAAGCGTCATCCGGCTCGATCACCATGTCCCAGGATATGGTGACGGGATAGGTGACCGGAACGTAGCCGACCGCCACGCTCAGCCCGTCGGCGCCTTGGTCGAGCACGGCGCCCAGGCTCGTGGTTGCTGTGTCGGCGAGCGCGGTGGCGCCAGCCGGAAGAGCAGCATCGAACCAGGCGACCCTGCAACCGATCTCGCCGGTGCCGGTCAGGGTGGCGGTGATCCGGAGAACATCGTCCGGCGTGACACCTTGCGCCCCTGTGTCGTCGACGACTTCGACCGCCAGGGCCACGTCCGCGCCGTAGGTGGTCGGCTGGGTTTCCAGGGGGGTGGAAGCGTCCAACGCCTCGTAGGAGCCGTCGTCCGCCTGGTCGAAGACCGCGGCCGCTATCTCGTTGGCGTCGGTGGTGCCGAAGTAGTTGTCATGGGCGGAAATGGCCGCCTCGCTACTGTCGTAGGCCCTGACGTCGATGGCAAACGCCGCGTTGTTGGCGAAGGTGTTCCTACCCGGGGAACCCAGGGCGCCTCCGCCCAGGTCGAACGGAACGAAGCCGCGGTTGTCCGTGTATCCCGAGAGGTACAACCCGCTGCCTCCATTGTCGGTGAGCGTGTTCCCCGAGATGGTGACGTGGGTGCCGCCCAGGTAGTCATCGGTGTCGACGTAAATGCCGTCGTCGGCCGCGCCGCGCACCACGTTGTCCTCGACCCGAACCAGGTTGGCCGTGAGGCTGGTCTGGTCGGACAAGTCCAGACCGATACCTTCCCAGCCGGCGTTGGTAACGGTGTTCCCCCCGACGGTCACCGACTGCGCAACCCGGCTGGCATACCAACTCGACACGTCCACGTAGATTCCCTCGTAGACCGAGGCGTCCACCGTGTTCCCGGCCACGGTGAAGTTGCCCCGTCCGCCCCTTGCGTAGTCGAGGTACGAGACGTTCAGGCTGATGCCCGTGTAGGCCGACCCGGTGACGGTGTTGTTGACCACGGTCCAGTCGAAGTCCAGCAGGTTGTTGCTGCTGTTTTCCGACCCATAGAGCGCGATACCATCGCCTCCCGCACCGGCCACCGTGTTGCCTGCCACAGTCAGATGATGGCGTAGAGCACCCCCTTCCTCCAGGTATTCGCTGTCGAAGGATATCCCATCGTACCCCGTGTTCGTCAGTTCGTTCTCCAGGATCTTGACGTCCAGGGTCTTGCTGTCGAAGTAGTAGCACTCATAGAACGAGAGGAAGATGCCGTCACTGCTCGTGTCGGCGATCGTGTTTCCACGAATCGTGATGTCGGTGTTCTGATCGCCGAAGTACCCGTAGCCTTCAAAGAAATAGAGCGCGTCGCCGTTGATGTCGCCAAAAGTGTTGTCCTCGACGAGCAGGTGCGTATTCATGGTGACGCTGGAGAAGCTCGTCACGCTGATCGACACGGCATCGGTGTTGATTTGCGAAAACGTATTGCCCGAAATGGTGTAGTCGATGGTGGCATCCGTATCATACAGGTACCAGGCGTCGATGTCGGTTCTTTCAGTGTCGGTAAACTCCGAATCCAAGAGGCCGACCTGCCAGTCGACCGCGTTGGCACTGGACACGCTCGACAGGGACGCGCTGATGGGTTTGTAGTCAATGGCGGAAAACGTGCTGTTGTTGATGGTCAATGCCGACTCGACATTCAGGTCCGCGTCGTAGACGTAGTATTCGATACCGCGAAACAACCCGTCGAACACACTCTGGTTGACAGTGACGCGGCTGTCCACGTCGTCCACGAAGCTGAGGTAGATGTCGATGCCCGAGGCTCCTCCCGTGAACGTGGTGTTGTCCACCGTGAGATCGAGGCTGATCGAGTCGGCGCTGGAGGCGCTGACATCGATGCCCGTGCTGCTGGCATTGAAGGTACTGTTCGACACGGTGGCGACGAGCCCACCGGATCCGGCGTGCTGGGACACCATGATGCCCGTATCGACGCCAGAGAAGGCCACGCCGTCCACGTTGGTGCGGATCTGGGCGTCCGAGATGTCGAGAGCGACCCCTGTCCCGGACGTTGCGATGGTGAGATCGCCTATCCAGAAGCCCAACGGGTAGTCGGCTGCTGCCTGGAACGCTTCCGCGCTCCCGGCATCGATGGTCGTGTCCTGGGCGCCCGATCCCAGGATGGCCACGCCGTCCACGGGAACGATTGGGAATGTCTCGCCGCTGGCACTGTCGTAGGAACCCGTCGCAAGCCGGATGATGTCGCCTTCGGCCAGGCCGGATTCGGTCGTTGCACGCGACAACGTCTTCCAGGGGGTCGCCTCGTCTTGGGCCTCGCTCGCGCCCCGGCTGTCATTGCCGGTGCTCGAGTTGACGTAGTAGGTTGCTGCGATCAAGGGGTGCGTGACGACCCCCAGCACCAATGTCGCAATCACCCAGGCGCTGACCAATCGCACCACCAGCATTTCCAACGTTTTCCTCATGTCCGCTCCTTGGCTATCCGGCTACGAGAGCGTCCCGGCGCCTGCCGGGCGACTTCCCCACCCTCTTCCGCCCGGTTTCCCGGACAACATGTTACCCGTCACAGGTGTTTCATCAGGTCCTCGAGTCCTTTGTGTGTTCCGACGGCCCTTCGGAACCGATCGCCGTCCATAGCCACTCCCTGTTTCAAGGCTTCCACGGCTTCCGGCTTCCGGCCCCGCTCAAGCTCTATCCTGGCGATGTTCAACCACGCGACCGGCGCGGTGTCGCCCAACGTGCGCCAGGCGAAAATCGCGTCGTCGGTCCGCCCCAGCGCCTCGAGGGCCTTCGCGGTCAAGATGTGGGCACGCGCGAAACCGGGCCGCTGCCGGGCCGCTGCCTCGAGGAGCGGAAGCGCCTCCTCCGGCCTTCCCTCCACCAGGAGGATTGCGCCGAGGTTGAACGTGGCTTCCACGTTCGCCGGGTCCAGTTCGTGGGCCCTGCGAATCATCTTCAACCCTTCCTCCCGCTTTCCCATCCCGTTGAGCAGGCTTCCGAGGTTGTTCCAGCTCATGGAATGCTCGGGGTCGAGGCGTATCGCGCGCTCGTAGAGTGCCAGCGCACCCTTCTTGTCTCCCAGTCGCTCCGTGACCACTGCCAGGTTGTAGGTCACGGTGTGGCTCGACGGGTCCCGCTCCAGGGCGGCGCGCAGGACCCTGGCCGCCTCCTGCACCTTGCCTGCGCGGTTCAGGCAATTCCCCAGTCCACCGGCTGCGAGGCTCGAATGGGCATCTACCTCCAGGGCCTGTCGGAACCATGCCTCGGCGTCGTCGAAGGCTTCCCGATCGAGGAACAGGTCGCCCAGCGCAGTGTACCCGCCAGGATCCTCGGGCTTCATCTCGATGACCCTGCGGAGCAGCCGCTCGGCTTCGTCATAGGCCCCCTTCTCCTGGAGCATCTTGGCCGCGCCGATATAGGCGGTATCCCGCTTCGGGTCGCTGGCGATGATATCGCGGTAGACCTGGAGGGCCTTGTCGGTTTCCCCGATCTCGTGGAGTGCTCGAGCAAGCGAACTCATTGCGATGATGTTGTCCGGGTCCTGCTCGAGGAGGTTGGAAATCAACGTCACGGCCTGGGGAAACTGTTTTTCGCGCATCAACTGCTGTCCGGCCTGGAACATCTCCCAGTATCGAAGCCTGTCCTTGGGGTCCGGGCGAGGCTCGTCGCCGGTCGTGCCCTCTGTCTGCCAGACGTAGCCCAGGGCCTCGAGCCGCTTCCGGGTCTCGGCGTCCAGGTCCGCCTGGCCGTGTCCCCCGTGGGTGAGCGGGTCCTGCTCCACCATGGCATCCAGCCGGGCGAAAAGCCCTTCTGTGTCGGCGCCACGCCCCTCCACCAGCAAGCGGTTCAACGTCTCTCCGGGGTCCTTCGACAGATCGTACAGTTCGGGACGAGGCGCACGTATGGCCTTGAGCCGGTCGGAGCGCAATGCGCGGAGTTCGGACCAACCGAAGTTCTGCCTCGGCATGATGGTTTCGACGTAGGCGATGCGCGGGATATCGTGTCCTTCCCACGCCGTCTCGAGGGAGCGGCCGTCCAGTTCGTCTCGGCCAGGCAGTCTCAGGAGATCCAGCACGGTCGGGACGATGTCGGCCGTCCTGACCAGGGAGTCGACCCGTTTCCCGGCCGGGACACCGGGGCCGGCGAGCAACAACGGGACTCGAGTCGTGGAGTCGTAAATGAACAGGCCGTGGGTGCGTTCCCCGTGCTCGCCCAGGCTGTCCCCGTGGTCCGACGTGAACACGAAAAGCGTGTCGTCCAGGATACCCTCGATGTCGAGTTCCTTGAAGACGCGACCCAGTTCGCGGTCGGCGTAGTGGATCTCCCCGGAATAGGGGTCGCCTGGAAACAACGCGGCGATGTCCGAAGGCGGTTCGTAGTCGGCATGGGGATCGAAATAGTGTATCCACAGGAAGAAGGGCCTGTCTCGAGACCACCCCTTTCGGAGCCACTCCGCGGCCTTCACCGTGGTGAGCGAGGCCGGGATCTCCTTGAACATGAACATCTTCTGCTGGGGGCCCCGGGAGAGGTCGTCGTCGTACTCCTCGAACCCCTGGTCCAGGCCGAACTGGCTGTCGAGCACGTAGGCCGAAACCACCGCGTGGGTCTGGTACCCCGCTGCGTGCAACCTCTCCGCGAGGGTCGTCACCTCCTCCGGGACCACGTAGGTGCCGTTGTTGCGGACACCGTGATGCTGGGGAAACAAGCCGGTCATGATCGTCGCGTGCGACGGCAAGGTCGACGGCTGCGCCGAGATGCACGAGGAGAACCAGGTGCCGCGGGCCGCCATGGCATCCAGCATGGGGGTGAGCCCGCGACGGCGAAAGGCATATCCCACGTGGTCCCAGCGGGTGGTGTCGAAGGTGACCAGCAGGATGTTGGGGCGAGGGGAACCGCACCCCAGGATACCGGCCACGGCACAGAAAACCACGAACAGGCGTGCCGTGACCGCACAGCGCAAAGACGTCGCTCCTTCAACAATCCGGCCTCCGCACCAGCCGCTTCCGCAGGGCATTCGGACGCCTCCCCATCACGGGCGGAATGAACAGGTAGACTCGTTGTAGCGCCGTCTGCACCCGCAGTCAAGGTGTCTTGCCACACCATGCCCGCCGTCGCAGGGAATCGCCACCTTGGCATTCTTTCACAAGAACAACAGGATGGGTTGTCGAAGTAACCGTTTTCCACCAGGGAGCCAATCCACGCACGGGACATCGATCAACCAGCGGCTGCCGGTTCTCTTGGGGACACGCCGGCTCCATGCTATCCTGCACGGTGGACCCACCTGGCAGCGACACCGGCGACATGCCGTACACCCCACCCCCTGTTGCGATTGGGGCGCGGGCGCTTGCAGTGGTGGACTCCAGCCACGACTGGGCCCCGCCAGGGGCAACAAAGGAGGGAAGACCATGCAGAAGACGGCGACCGTTTGGATATGCACGGCAGCGGCCATCCTGTCGTTGTGTCTCCTCTCGCCCGGCCTCGCCAACGCATCCGGTCCCATGACCCACATGATGGACGGGCAGGCCTACCTGGAACTGGTGACCCTCGAGGGCCCTCCCGACCAGGCCGAGGATGCACGGCTCATCGATGACACCAACACGGAGCGCTATTTCCTCCTGGGCACGATGTTCCCCGACGTGGGGTCCGCGATCGAAGGGCTGGGTTTCGGCTCCCACGACCGCGCCCTGGGCCTGGCCCTGCTCGAGGCCGCCGAGCCCTACCGGGATACGCACCCCTGGAAGATCGCCTTCGCTCGAGGCTACATCCAGCACATTTGCACCGATATCTCGGCCCAGCTCTTCCAGACCCAGGCGATGACCATCGCCTCCGGACTCGGTGAGGTCGACCTGTTCGACGGCGTCAACGACGACCACCCGGGTGCCGAAAACGAACTCCTCGTCGAGGCTGGCATCGACCTCTTCTACGGCGATGTGAACCTCCTGATCGACCTCATCGACTACTTCGTCCTCGATCCGTTCCAGGGAGATGCCAGGCTCCAGCTCGTCGTCGACTTCTGGTGGGAAACCGCCTACGACCTGTATGGCAGCGGCATCATCTCCCAGGCAGACCTCGAGGACCAGATCGACGACTACGTGCGCCTCATCACCAAGTACCAGGTCCTGATCCGGGAACGGCTGATCGACCTCCTGTTCATGCGGGTTCGGCGCAACAGCCTCGGCGACCTCCTCGAGGACTGGATGACCGCGGCGGACAAGTACCTCTCTCGTCAACCCGACGCCACGCTGCAGATGGACCTGGACGAACTCCATCGACTCGAGGACACACCGATGTTCGCTGAACGGGGGTACCTGTCCTGGTACTTCGACGAGTTCCAGTGGCTTGGCCCCGCGATTCACCAGGGATTCGACGAAAGCGGCCTGTGGTACCAGGCCTGGCCGACCTGGGACGGCACTGTCATGCGGAGCACTGGGATCCAGGGCCTCGCCGTGGCATGGCCGGAGCGCTTCAACGGGACCTACGAGATCGTGGTTTCCAAGGCACGGTTCCTCGACGCCAGCAGCGGCACCGTCCTGTCATCCATCGCCGATAACGACCCGCCCGCTCGAATCATCGCCCAGCTCGAAGTCTACGGCACCGTGCCCGTGGCTGCTTCGGTCACATTGCGCGTTGTGCGCGACCTCCCCGGCGGCTACTCCGCTGACCAGGCCTGCCCAGGGACAGAAACGACCCGGTTCCTCGACATGGACCCGGCAGACTACGGCCAGGTCCCTCGCCCCGTGCTCGAGGCGACGTTCGATCCCTCCGCCTGCACTGGCGACGCTGACGCGCTCTATATCGAGGCCATCCTGGCCGATACGGACGAGGGCAGGCCTTTCTATACCGCGAACTGGGAAGCCTTCGACGGGATTCCCGGCCGGGACATCACCCAGGCACCCTACCAGAACATGTATGCGCCCGCGGATCAACGGTCCGGCTACCTGCCTGTAACCCGGTAGTTCTCTTTCTCGTCTCCCGCGGGAGGACTATCGCACGAAAACCAGGAAGTAGAGGTCGTAGGACGCATCGTGGTTGTTGTTGTATCCGCCGGCGTTGCACCCCTGGATACCCCACGGGGATTCCCATGCATGGCTCCCCCCGAGGTCCCCGTTGAGCTTCCCAGGTTGCCCGGGTATGGCATGGAACATCGAGGCCAATCCCATGTCGTCAACACCGACGTAGGCTTCGCTCGAGGATATCAGCCAGTGCAACGCGTGGGGCTCCTGGTCCCAGAAGGAGGTGGTAACGGCGACTGCGTCAATCATGTAGTAGGTGGTTTCGTTCCCGTCGGGCCACTCCTTGCAGAAGACCCGCTCTTCGTTGTGCGCGATCCGGTCCTTCGGGTAGACCGCACTGTCGTCCAGGGATTGGTTGAAGATTGCCTCGAAGTTCGTCCAGTTGTTCTCTTCCGCACTATTGGGCGGTGCGCCCGTCTGGTAGTCGTTGGGATCTTTCTCAAACTCGACGTAGGTCACGGTCCATCCGCCTCCGTCGGTCGTCATGTCGCAGTAGGTCTCGAACGGTGGGGTGCTCCCGGTTCCGTCGGGATCGATGGCATAGAATCCGCTGCTCGCTCCGGGTATCGCCTCCAAGAGTGCCTTGCAGCTCGAAAAGTAGACATTCTCATCGATTTCTCCGTCACAATCGTCGTCCACACCGTTAGGTTCCTCGGGCTGACCGGGATGGATGGCCGGATTCGTGTCATCGCAATCGGTGTCGTCTTCCACATGGCCCTCTGGCTGGGAGCAAGCCTCCACCGGCAGTGCGGAATCGCCGTACCCATCACCGTCTCCATCCTGGTAGTACACGCTCCCCGTGCCCTCATCGACGAGGCCGTCGCAATCGTTGTCCCGGTCGTCGCAGACCTCCGCCGCCCCGGGGAACGTGCCGGCATCCTGATCGTCGCAATCGCGCGCGTTGAGGACGTAGCCGTCGACGAACCCGCAGGACTCGGTGGTGACCTCCGGGTTTCCAAAGGCGTCCCCATCCGCATCCTGGTACAGGACTGTGGTGACGTTCTCATCGACTGAACCGTCGCAGTTGTCGTCCACGCCGTTGCACACCTCCTCGTTGCCCGGAAACACCATTTCGTTCGTATCCCGGCAATCGGTGGCGTCGTCCACGTAGCCTTCCGGGGCCGTGCACGCATCCACCGGTGCCGAAGGATCGCCGTACCCATCCTGGTCTGCATCCCTGTAGAAGGTCGAGGTCACCCCCTCGTCGACCGTTCCGTCGCAGTTGTCGTCCACCTCGTTGCACCTCTCCTCGGCCCCAGGATGAACATCCGGTCGATCGTCATCGCAATCCTGGTCGTCCGTGACATACCCGGAAGGCGCGTCGCAGCCCGGCGAGATGGCGGAAGCATCCCCGTACCCGTCACCGTCGGCGTCACGGAAATAGTATTCCTGAACCCCTTCGTCCACCGACCCATCACAATTGTTGTCCTGGGCATCGCACACCTCGAGAGCGCCGGGATGAATCGTCCCGTCGGAATCGGCGCAGTCCGTACCGCCCACCACCGTGCTCGCAAAGCCGTCATCGTCCACGTCGGTGAGATCCACGCCGTCGCAGTCCTGGTCGGTGCCATCGTAGGGAACCTCCACCGCGCCCGGGAAGATCGCCGGGTCCTCGTCATCACAATCGCCATCCTCCTCGGAGAGGCCGTCTCCGTCATCGTCGGTCGTGTTGAGTCCTTCATCGACGAGACCGTCGCAATCGTTGTCCCTGCCGTCTGCAAACTCCTCGGCGCCAGGATGCGTGTTCTGGTCGTTGTCATCGCAATCCGCACCACCGGCAGCGGGAGCATCGTACCCATCTCCGTCCACATCGGTCAGATCCCCACCATCACAATCCTGGTCGACCCCATCGTATGGGACGTCGGCCGCGCCCGGATACACGTCCGGAGCGCTGTCGTCGCAGTCTCCGTCCTCGACGGAGAACCCATCATGGTCCAGGTCCGCCGGCGGTGCGGTGGGAACGGGCGTGCCCGTCGGTTCGGGGGTCGGCGTGGCACCGGGCGAGGCCGGCGTCACTTCTGGAAGGGTCGGCGTCACCACGCGGGGAGTCGGAGTCGCTATGGGCAAGGTCGGCGTCGCCACGCGGGGGGTCGGGGTCCCCACCCGGGGAGTCGGCAGCGCTACGGGTGCAGTCGGCGTCGCGACCGGCACCATCGTCGGGGACGGCGTGGCGATCGGGGGCGAGGTTTCCGATGGTGGGGTCTCCACCGGAGGTGAGAAACTGCTGTTATCGTCTTCCGGCACATCGCTGCACGCTGCAACACCCGCAAGCACGAGCCACAGCAGTGTCCAGGAAGCCAGCGCCTTTCTTGTCCGTTCTACCGTACCCCGTCTCCGCATCTCGAAAGCCTCCCGTGAGCACGCACGACCGTATCCTTGCATCGTACCATTATCGATGCCATGCGATACATGCGCAACCCTAACGGCCGTCCTGCCTGTTCGCGGGTCTCCACAATCCGCAAAGCAGAGCGTGCCAGGTCTTGCGACGGAGACATCTCCGCGACGGGGCGCACCAATTCGGACTACCCTGTCCGATTCTGGGGATCTCTGATGGCCGGTCTCCGGCACCGCTCGACCCGGAAACGACCAGGTTTTCCCTGGCCGATGGGCCTGATACACGATACACTGTGACAGTCGAACGGTCGGCGACCGCCGAATCCTGCACATGCCACCCATGTCATCGGAGCGATGCATGAAAAGACGGTACTACTTCTTCGACGTGGCCATACTCGCCCTGGGCCTGCTCCTGGGAACGGCCATGTCGGCCGGATGCCCGGGAGACGACGACGATCAAACCTCCCGGCCCCCAGGAGACGACGACGCAACCGGGGATGATGACGCATCCGGGGACGACGACACCAGCACGGGGACCGCCACCCCGTTATCGAGCCCGACACCTGTGCCGACGCCGGTGCCGGTGCCGGACGGCTATCCCTATGACAGAATGATTTACCTCCGCGGCACCCTGAACGGCTGGACAGGCGATCCGATCCAGCTCATTCCCTACGCCATGCTCCCGGTTGCTGAAGACCGCCTCCAGGTGTCGGTGACGCTCCCGTTCGGGCCTCTCGAGTTCAAGACCGCTGACGACGCCTGGTCGGCTGGGACGAACTTCGGCAACCCCCCGGGAACCGACGACCGGATCAGCCTGGACGTTCCCAAGACGCTCGCCGACAACGGGTTCAATCTCAAGTTGGACGTAGAGGTCTCCGGGGTCTACTCCTTCACCCTGGACACCAGCGAGCCGCTTACGCCGAGCGTTACCGTCCACTTCGAGTACGAGGTGGAGGACGTGTGCACCGCGGACATCAGCAAGGCCAAGGCCAGGTGGTTGACTGCGGGCACGCTGGCCTGGAAAACGCCAGGGGCGGCCGAGTATTTCCTCTACGTGGCCCCCAATGGTGGTATCCGCCTCCAAGACGGGCAGCTCTCTGGAGGTAGCGCGTTGTCCATCTCCCTCGAGGGCACCATCGACGAGGGCGATCCCTTGCTGGAGACCTACCCATACGTGAAGGGGCAGGCGAAGTTCGACATGTCCGGGCTTGGAGATCTATTGCCCGAGTTGATCACCGGCCAGGTGATCGCGGCTTCGAGGAACGAGGACGGGGTGGTCTGCGACGCCACGGGCGTCCAGCTCTACGGCCTCCTCGACGACGCGTTTCCCTACGACGGCTCCGACCTTGGCCTGACATGGAACGGTGACGAGCCGACATTCACCCTGTGGGCACCGACTGCCCAATCCGTGTCACTCCTCCTGTTCGATGACTCGAGCACGACCACGGCCACGGAGACGGTGTCGATGACCACGCCCAACGTGCCGGGGACGTGGACCGTGACCGGTGACACGTCGTGGAAGGGTCGCTACTACCTGTACGAGGTCCAGGTGTTCGTGCCCTCGACCGGCCAGGTGGAAACCAATCGGGTCACGGACCCCTACAGCGTCGCGCTGTCGATGAACAGCGGCAAGAGCCTGGTCGCCGACCTGGACGACCCGGCCCTGAAGCCCGACGGGTGGGACACCCTGTCCAAACCGCCCCTCGAGGCGTTCGAGGACATCGTGCTCTACGAACTCCACGTGAGGGACTTCAGCGCATCCGATGCCACCTGCCCGGAGTCTTCTCGAGGCCGGTTCGCGGCGTTCACCGAGGATGGGTCCGACGGCATGGCCCACCTGAAAGCGCTCGCCGAAGCAGGACTGACCCACGTCCACCTTCTGCCACCGTTCGACATCGCGACCATCGACGAAGACGTGAGCCAGCAGGTGACGCCCGACGTTCCAGAGGATGCGGCGCCGGATTCGGAGGAGCAGCAGGCAGCGGTGGCAGCGGTCAAGGACACCGATGCCTACAATTGGGGCTACGACCCCTACCACTACATGGTCCCCGAAGGAAGCTACGCCACGGATCCCCAGGGTACGGCGCGCATCCTCGAGTTCCGGCGCATGGTCCAGGCCCTCAACGAGGCCGGCCTCCGGGTCGTCATCGACCAGGTGTACAACCACACCCACGCGGCAGGACAGGATGACCAGTCGGTCCTCGACAAGATCGTCCCGGGCTACTACTACCGGCTGGACAACGATGGCTACATCCAGTCCTCGAGCTGCTGTCCGGACACGGCCACGGAGCACGCGATGATGGAGAAGTTGATGATCGACTCCGTCGTGCACTGGGCCACGGCCTACAAGGTGGACGGGTTTCGTTTCGACCTCATGGGGCACCACACGCGGCAGAACATGGAGAACGTCCGCGCGGCCCTCGACGCACTGACCCTGGAGGAAGACGGGGTCGACGGCCCCCGGATCTACCTCTACGGAGAAGCATGGAAGTTCGGATCCCTCGACGCCATCATGCCCGACGAGGCCTTCAGCCAGCCGAACACTTTTGGTGCCGGTATCGGGTCGTTCAACGACCGAATCCGGGACTCGGTGCGCGGTGGCAACCCCTTCGCCTCCCTGTGGGAGCAGGGATTCGTCACGGGCCTCTACTACGACGACAACCTGATGGACCTGGACGAGGAACTGGTGCCGCTGGACCGGCGGGCCGATTCCACCCCCACCGCTCCCCCGGCCAGCGACACGACCCCCGCCCTGGATTCCGCCACGCCGACGCCCGTCGAGCCCACACCGTCGGCCTATGATACCTACCTCGACGCCCACCGGAAACAGCTCCTCGAGCTGATGGACGACATCCGGATCGGGCTGGCCGGCAACCTGCGAGACTACACCTTCACCAGTGCGAGCGGCGAGGTGGTATCCGGGGCGCAAGTGACCTACCGCGGGTCGTCCGGCGCGGGCTACACCGCCGACCCGGAGGAGATCATCAATTACGTCTCCGTCCACGACAACCAGACCCTGTGGGACAACATCCAGGCCAAAGCCCCGTTCCAGGTGCCTGCCCGAGACCCGGAGACCGCCACGGTGACGGAACGGGTGCGCATGCAGCAGATGGGGTTGGCCATCATCGCGCTGGGCCAGGGCGTGCCCTTCTTCCATGCCGGATCCGACATGCTGCGCTCCAAGTCGGGCGACGGAGATAGCTACGATTCGGGCGACTGGTTCAACCGGATCGATTTCAGCTACGCGACCAACAACTGGGGCGTCGGCCTACCCATCGCGGACAAGAACCAATACGCCTGGGACATCTGGCAGCCACGCCTGGCCGACCCCGCACTGATCCCTTCCGAGTCCGACATCCGTGCCACCACCGCCTACTTCCAGGACCTCCTCCGCATACGATTCGGCTCCCCCCTGTTCCGGTTGCGAACCGCGGAGGACATCATGGCTCGAGTCCGTTTTCTGAACGCGGAAGGCGGCCCGAACCAGGTCCCCGGGCTCATCGTGATGGCACTCCTCGACCAGGGCGAAGGACTGGACGACCTCGACCCGAACGCGACCATGATCGCCGTGGTGTTCAACGCGACTCGAGACCCGGTCACGTTCCGGCACGAGACCCTTGCCGTGCCCATGGTGCTCCACGAGGTGTTGGAGGCTTCTGGCGACCCGGTGTTGAGCGGCGCCGATTGCGGGTCCGGAGACGGCACCGTCACCGCGCCTCCGAGAACCACCCTCGTGTGCGTAGCCGACCAGTAACGATCGCTCGAGGTATCATCTGATCCAGCAGCCGCCACACGCCTGACGATGTCACCGGCGTGGATCCCGTCTCGACAACGGGAGGGGACGCGCGATACCGCATGACGACGACTGTTCTGGTTGCGCGGTTTTGTAGCAGATCGCTGCGACATGGCCTAGTACGATAATGAGAGGGTGTGTCCTGGACGCGTTTCTTGTCCCATTGTGGTGTCGGACGGCAGAAAAAGGGGCGAGAGGCCGGCAGGAGCGACCCGACAGGAGCAACAATGGCCCTGTGCCAGGCAGCGTTTGAAGAGGCTGTCCGGCTCCACGGACCCGTTCTCCGGAGGATTCTGTGCCGGATGACCTGTGGCCGGGAGGCGGACGCGGACGACCTGCTCCAGCGAACGTTCGAACGCGCCTGGGCCAAGCGCCATACGTTCGATGGGGACGACCCCGGTCCGTGGCTACACGGTATCGCCCGGTTCGAGTACCTCGCGTACCTGCGTTGCCAGCAACGTTTCTTGCGGCTGCGCCAGGCGTTCGGGGACGCCGAGCGGCACCTGGGCGCGGCCGATGCATCGGACACCGAACCGGACGTCGAGGCCCTCGAGCATTGCCTGGGCCGCCTCCGTCCCGTCGATCGATACATCGTCGATCGCTTCTACGGGAGGACGGAACCAGCGCCGGGTCAGCCTGCCGACCCCCCCATGACGGACGCGGAGATCGCGGCTGCCTTGAACGGCCATCCGTCATGGAGGACCAGGAACCCCTGGAAGGGGGACCGGGTGCGCAAGCGACGGCATCGAGCACTGGCGCGGATTCGCCAGTGTGTAGAGCGGCGCGAGAGGGCCGGCCGAACCGCTGTGCAGCCTGTCTCGAGGAGACCCATGATGGAACGGACCACTTCGGAACGGGCGACGCTATCCCCGGAGACACTCTTGCGCTACCTCGAGGCCCCCGATTCTCCGGACCAGGCACCGGTTCGCGCGCGCCTCGAGGCGTGCGAGGCAGACCGGCACAACCTCGAGGCACTCGTGGCGCTCGAGTCGGCCTTGGTCAAGCCGTGGTGGGACCGGGCCACAGCAGAGGCGGATGAGGCCTGCTCGCCCCTTCCGTCCGGCCTCGAGGCCAGGCTGCTATCGATCCCGGCGCGCATGCCGAACGCCGATCAGGACACGACAGGCGCCACGGACGGAGGGATCAGCCGGCAACCTGAACTCCGCGTGCTGCCCCGGCCAGGGCCGGATGGCGGCGACCCTGATGCCGACGGCTCCACGATGCAGACGCTGCCTCGACGCCGGCGCGCATGGCGCCCGATCGCCGCGATGGCCGCTGTTTTCCTCGCCGGGATCGCAACCTGGCACTGGTATGCGACCGTCCCGGGCGGGCCGGAAGGGGCCACGGAGCCGGTACGCTGGAAAGGCGGGGATGAAGAAGCGAACCTGGCGGCCGCCCCTGTCGTCTTGTGGGTCCAGTTACCGGGGGACGAGGCGGCTCGAGTCATCGATTTGCAACCTGATCACGACGGTCTGGTGGAGACCCGGCTACCGGCCAATGCCCGAATCCAGGTGCGCGTCACCCGTCCCGAACGCCTCCCGGCGGGGAAGGATGGGTGGTCGGCCAGGATGAAGCTCTACGCCGCCGGAGACGGCGGGGAGCGGCGGCTGCTTCCGATCCCCCCGGTGACAGGCCGGGCGGTCGCGACCGACGCCGACTTGCTGCTCGGCGGGACGCTCAACCTGGCGGCCCTCGAGCGCCATGGTATCGGTCCCGGCGATAGTCTCGAGATGGAAATCGTTCGAGACGCAGCCGAGTATCACGTGGAAATCCACATCGTGGAACCTCGAGGAGGAGGTGACCCGTGATGCGGTCCTGGGTCGCAGGATACTGTAGCTGTATCTGTCTGGCGCTCGCGTGCTCCGCAACGGGGCATGCTGCGAACGTCCTCGACCTGGCCTTGGTCATTGGCAACAACCGGTACGTCGGGGACGAGACACGCGACCTGCACTACGCCGACGACGACGCCCTGTCCGCGGCAGAGACCTTTACCGAACTGCACCCCTACGGCCGATTGTGGCTCCTGGTGGATCCAGACGAGGAGACTCTGGCATCGCGGCCTTCCGCTCGGCTCCTCGAGCATCACCCGCCCACACTCACCGAGTGGGACAGGGCGCTGAGCGAGATGGAGCGTGTCGTCGAACAGGCCCGTGCCCACGGCGCTGCCCGCGTGCACCTGTTCCTCCACTTCTCCGGCCATGGCGAACGGGGAGGCATCCTCCACTTCGCGGACCAGCGGCTCCAGGCCCGCTCGTTCAGGGTGAGCCTGGCTCGAGTGGGTGCCGATGACGTGTTCGCCTTGATGGACGGTTGCCACCTGGCCCAGGTCGTGCGTGACGGGGACCGCATGACGACCCTGCCGCCTCCCCCCATCTTCGACGATTCGGAGATGGCCACGCCAGATCGCCCACGATGGCTGGGCTTGATCGGCGCCACGACGGCTGCCCCGGAACAAGATTACCTGGCCAGCGGCCTCCTCACGCTCGTGGGCCTGAGCGCGCTGAGGGGACCTGCGGACCTTGACGACGATGGCAGGATCACCTTCCAGGAGTGGGGAACCTACGTCGCGCGCCAGTTCGACGGTGTCGAGGGCGCACCCCAGGTGGTCGTCGTGCCTCCCCGCAAGGACCGGCGCGCCACGGTCATCGATCTCCGCACCACCAGGCTGGGCGCCATTCGGCTCGAACCAAGCTTCCCGCACGGACAGATCCGGGTGATCCAGGGCAAGACCCGGCGGCTCGTCGCCGAAGTCTACCACGAAGGCATCCGGCCCACGGTCATCCAGCTCAAGCCTGGCACCTACACACTCCTGCGGTTCCTGCCTCGAGATTCGTGGCTCCACCCGGGGTACCCGGCCGAAAAGACCGACCTCGTGATCGGTCGAGACGCTGTGTCGCTGGGGCGAGACGCTTCCCGCCGGTTCGTGGTGCTCCTGCCCCGGGGGATGAAGGGAGAAGGAGACCCACCGGGAGGCACCGAGACCTGGCTCATCGACGCGGACGAAGAACGCTCGGTCTTGAACAGCCCGTTCAGACGGATGCACGAACGCAAAAACTACTCGAAACCCCGGTGGACCGTGCTCGCCGGTATCCCGTCGCCCACCATGGGGGCAGACCTCGCCGGCACCGGGGACCCTCGATACGGCGCGCTCGCGCGCGTCACGAGAACCTGGCCATGGGCCGACCGGGGACGCTGGTTCCTGGCTTTCGGCATGGCCGTCCAGGTATCAGCAGTCCGGTACCCCGAACTCTGGGTCAACGCCAAGGACAAACTCACCGGAGCCATCCATGCCGAGGCACGCATCGGACCGGTCCTGAGTCAGTCCTGGGCCACGACCCGGGGACGTATCGGCCTGGACGCCGGGGTTTCCTATGCGCCCGGCATGGTCACCGAGGGCGCCCGACTCGTGGACGACCGCTCGATCGAAGGCGCGGACGGCAAGGGAAACCGGTTCGTCTTCCTGGAAAACTCGAGCGCGGACCTGGTACTCACCTGGGCTCATACATCGAGAGGTGGGGCATCGATAGGTCCGTTCTTGCGAGGAGAGCTGCTCAGGTTCCAATTGCCGGCGCTGAGCGACGTGCCTCCCCCGGTCTCCTGGGAACACGCTGCCTCCGCCGGATTGACCCTGTCATGGTGACCATGGTGATGCACCGAATCGGCCCACGGCCGTCGATTTTCTTGTCACATCCGGCCGCCGGCCGTCAGAAGAAGAAGTGAAAGGGGGACATCGCCGCGATGGCTACAGTGGATGGTCTGTCGAGGCTCACTACTCCATTGCCCGGCACATGCCCGGACGGACGGCCGCGGACGTGGAATGCATTCCGCCTCCTGGCCGTTGGCGCCATCGGGCTGGCACTGGGCACGACAGCGTGTACGACCTCTCCACTGTGCGACTATGACCGGGACGGCCTCTGTCCTCCGCTCGATTGCAACGACTATCGCCCGGACATGACCCAGGGCTGCGACCCACCCGCAACCCCAGGGAGCAGCAGGGTGACACCGACCCCGTGCCCGACCTATTACCTGGACGCCGACGGGGACGGATGGGGCCTCGACATGAGTGCCGTGACGATCTGCGAGAACCCGCCGGAGGCCTATGTCTCCCAGGGCGGGGATTGCGACGATCGGAACGGGAAAATCAACCCCGGCGCAGAGGAGGACTGCAAGGACGGGCTGGACAACAACTGCAATGGCTATGTAGATGTACTGTCAACAACGGAGCAACAGATGGGAGGTAACATGAGCCTATCAACCGAACTGTTCTGGAAAACCACGAGGACGGTCGTTCTTGCCGGCTTGCTCGCCGCAGGCGTGGGCGCCGAGGAGTGCCCCGGCCCGGACAACGATGGAGACGGTTGGACCGTCAACCAGGGCGACTGCGACGACAACAACCCCGACGTGTATCCCGGCGCGGAGGAAATCTGTGACGGGATCGACAACGACTGCGACGGCGTGGTGGACCTACCGGAGTGTGCGGAGGTCATCTGCTGGGAAAACACCATGTGCGATGAGGGCCAGTACTGCCACTTCGACGACTGCGGCGCCAAGTCCGGCGTGTGTGAAGATCAGCCCGAAGCCTGTCCCGAAATCTACGACCCCGTTTGCGGCTGCGACGGCGAGACTTACTCCAACGAGTGTTTCGCCGCCATGGCTGGCGTGTCCGTGGACTACCCGGGAGAATGCAAGATCGAGCAGGTCATCTGCAAGGACAACTCCGATTGCACCGCCACCGAGTACTGCTTCTTCGAAGATGGCTGCGGCCCGTCCCCGGACGGAACCGTACAGGATGGCGTGTGCAAAGAACGGCCCGAAGCCTGCACCGCCGAGTACGCCCCGGTCTGCGGGTGCGACGGCAAGACCTACTCCAACGCCTGCATGGCCGCGGCAGCCGGCGTGAACGTCGACTATGAAGGCGAATGCCGGGAACCGCCCCAGGAGGTGTGTGGAGGCATCACCGGTCAGATGTGCGACGAGGGCTATGTCTGCATATATCCCATCGGCACCTGCGACTGGATGGACAACGAGGGGAAATGCGTCGAACGCCCCGAGGAGTGCCCACTCCTCTACGACCCCGTTTGCGGCTGTGACGGCAAGACCTATTCCAACGAGTGCGAAGCCACCATGGCGGGCGTCTCCATCGACCACGTGGGGGAATGCGAGCCGATCTCCCCTGCGTGCCGCACCAACGACGACTGCGCCAAAGACAGCTATTGCGCCTTCGATAGTGGCTGCGGCGAAACGAACACCGAGCCTGGCAAGTGTGTGGAACGGCCCGAAGCCTGCATCGACCTGTGGGATCCCGTGTGCGGGTGCGACGGCAAGACCTACTCCAACGAGTGCTACGCCGCAATGGCAGGGGTCAACGTCAGCCACCCCGGGGAGTGCGAGCCCCCGGCGGAACTCTGCTGGGACAATACCTCCTGCAAGGAAGGCACCTACTGCTTCTTCAAGGAGTGTGCCGCGGAGTCGGGGCTGTGCGTCGAGCAACCCGAGATGTGCCCCCTCGTCTGGAACCCCGTATGCGGGTGCGACGGCAAGACCTACAGCAACGACTGCGACGCCGCAGCCGCAGGGGTCTCTGTCGACTACGTAGGAGAATGCGTTTCGCCGACCAATCTCTGATCTGATCCCGCCACCCCTCACCGCCACTTTCCGCTCCCTCTCTTTCCCAGAGCCGACAGCCCCTTCGCACGTCGTACCGGGCGCAGGAATGCTGCAAACCGGCGGCACCGATCCCCGGCCCGCCGAGCGGCATGAAGAAAATCTCGAGACATCTCGACACCGCGTGGTTATCCTTGTCCAGCGTCGTTCGCGAACAAAGGAGAATGAACATGGGTATCGAGACAATGCCCCTGGGCGGCAGCAAACAACGCCTGCTGGCCGCATGGCTTCTCTCCTGCGCCTTGGCCGGAGCCGCCTTTTCGGCCGACGAAGCCACGGCACAGGACATCAAGTACACCGTGCCAGACACGGCCCTGGTCGAGATCAACGATGCCGACCTCGTAACCCTCCAGGAAACTGAACACGCGGTCCTTATCGCTCGAGTCCAGTACTACCGGGTCGTCCCCGCCGAGGCAGAGGCCAAGGCGGAGATCAAGGCAGCCAAGAAGGCTCTCAAGGGCCTGAAATCCAACCGGAAGGCGGCAATCGCCGAAGTCGATGCAGCAAAAACCAACAAGGATGACCAGCGGCTCGAACGGGCCGAGAAGCTGCTCGAGGAACGAGAACGCGCCCTCGAGGCCGGCGAGGCCCGGGTCACGCTCGCCGAGAACAGGCTGGACCTGGCCGAGGCCAGGATCCATGCGGCGTCATGCAAGCTCGACGCCGCGGCCGCCGCCCGGGAACTCGCTCGAATGAAGCTCCTCGAGGCCGCCGGCGGACAAGGCGCGAAGAAGTACGACCTGGAGAAGTTCGTGGCCCAACTCAACGATCTCGAGAGGACTCTGGCCAAGGCAGTGGATGACCGGGAAGAACTCGAGGCCCGCGTGCAGGAGAGTCAAGCCCTGGTGAGACGGCTGGCGGAATAACCCCCCCGTCCTGGCAGGTGGACATAAGCGAAAGACCGGCGCTCCTGGCCGGACGGACGGCGCGGTGCACCAGGCAGGCTCCGCCGCCGCACTTTCGCCGCCAACCTGCTCCGCCGGTTCGCCCCCGCCGGCTCGCCCCCCCCTCTTGCGCGATGGCATGGCATACGTCAACGTCCTGGGAATTCGGTTTGACATGCGCAGCGTATGATTTTATAATTCGCCATCTGACGAAATGGGGTGGTCAAATGAATGCCTTCCTCGCCATAACCAAGGCGCTCTCGGACGAAGGCCGCGTGCGGATTCTCCTGGCCCTTCGAGATGGGGAACTTTGTGTCTGCCAGGTGGTCGAACTACTGGCTCTTGCACCTTCCACGGTCTCCAAGCATGTAGCGATCCTCAAGCAGGCGGGGCTGGTAACCCTCCGAAAGGATGGCCGTTGGGCCTACTATTCTCTTGCGCGCGAAGGCGCTCCGCCGATGGTTCGCCGAGCCCTGGAATGGGTTGTCGAGTCTGTGGGAACGAGCGACCGTGCCCGTGAGGACCGGCAACGTCTGAGAGAGATCCTCGATATCGACAAGGAAGTACTTTGCAGCGTTCTGAGGAAGAATTGAGGGATTTGTTCCTCTGCACCGGCAACTCGTGTCCCGGCCAGATGGCGGAAGGCTGGGCACGAGACCTTGGTGGGCGACATTATCGAGCCGTACTCTGCCGGTGTGGAACCGAGCACCCTGGGGAGGGGACATGAAAGGAATGGTTGCCGAAGGTCGTGGGGAAGCCAGGGGTTTGGGCTTTTTCGAGCGATACCTGACGGTCTGGGTGGTCTTGTGTATCGTTGCCGGTATCTTCCTGGGCAAGGTCGCCCCGGGAATGGCCCGGTGGCTCGACGGGTTCGCCATCAACGTGGGCGAGGCTCCCGTGGTATCCATCCCCATCGCCGTCTGCCTCTTCTTCATGATGTACCCAATCATGGTGAAGATCGATTTCGCCGAGGTACTCAAGGCAGGCAGGAACGCGAAGCCTGTCGGGCTGACGCTTTTCATAAACTGGATGGTCAAGCCTTTCACGATGTACGCGATTTCCCTGTTTTTCCTCGGGTTCCTGTTCCGGGGGCTCATCGGTCCGGAGGCTGTCGACTACGTGAAGATGCCCTTGGGGCAGAACCTGGCCGTGGGTGCCGAGTATGGGGTGGGCAAAGTCGTTCTGGCCGGCGGGATCAAGATGCTCGAGGTGCCTCTTTGGCGTTCCTACCTTGCGGGCTGCATCCTTCTGGGAATCGCCCCGTGCACGGCGATGGTCCTGGTGTGGGGATACCTCGCCAGGGGGAATGACGGCCACACGCTGGTCATGGTGGCCATGAACTCACTGGCGATGCTTTTTCTGTACGGCCCGCTCGGGGGGTTCCTGCTCGGCGTCGGGCGGCTCCCGGTACCGTGGCAGGCACTGCTTCTGTCCATTGGCATCTACGTGGCCTTACCCCTTCTCGCGGGCTACGCGACGAGGGTGCTCGTCATCCGCGTCAAGGGGGAAGATTGGTTCAAGGAGAGGTTTCTGCACATCCTCACGCCAATCACCGTCACCGCCCTGCTGGCGACGCTGGTGCTCCTCTTCTCGTTCAAGGGCGATGTAATCCTGTCCAACCCCCTCACTATCCTCTGGATAGCCATCCCACTATTCATCCAGACCAACCTGATATTCTGGCTCGGCTACGGCCTGGCGCGGCTACTCGGGCTTTCCTACGAAGACGCGGCCCCTTCGGCGATGATAGGCGCATCCAACCACTTCGAAGTCGCCATCGCCACCGCGACGATGCTGTTCGGCCTGTCGTCGGGGGCCGCTCTTGCGACCGTGGTCGGTGTGCTCATAGAAGTGCCCGTCATGCTGATGCTCGTGAAGATCTGTCTGCGCACCCCGGAATGGTTCAGGGGTTCCGGTCCAGGGAACACCCTGGCTTCGTAGACCAACACCCACACAAGAAAAGCCCTCTCATGGAGATCAAAGAACTATTGGCAACAGGTTTCACCTTCCACGGTCACAGGTGCCCGGCCATGCCACTGGGGCTGCGTGCGGCGATTGCCGCCATGAGAATCCTTGGCGTCGAGCGTTCGATCGACAAGGAACTGCACGTCATCTCGGAGACGGGGAAGGGACATGCCGCAGGCTGTTTCCTCGACGGCGTCATGGTGGCCACGGGGTGTACCTATGGCAAATCGAACATCGAGAAACTCTACTACAACAAGATGGCATTCACGCTTGTCGACGTGAAGAGCAAGAGCGCGGTCCGCGTCTCGCTCGCCCCGGAATTCTTCTCCCGCATGCTGCAATCTCCCTTTGTCGAGCAGCGCAAGCGGGGGGTTTTGCCGCAAGATATTCCACCGGACATCGCCGATCCCCTGATCGAAAAGGTCCTGTCCTTGCCGGAGAAAACGTTTCTCCTCGTCGGCCCGGTGGTACCGTTCGACTTCGCTCGAAAGAAGGGCGTTTTCGATGTGGCTCCGTGCGCGAGATGCGGTGAGATGGTTTTTGTGGACAAACTGGAGGAAGGAGTAGCGGGACGTGTCTGTCTCGGGTGCAACCGCGCGACAGAAAAAGGCAACTGATTCATCATGGCACAACTGCTTCTCCTTGCCCTTGTGTTTTTTGTCATATCGACCGTCTTTTCGATGATCGGGATGGGCGGGGGAATCCTGTATGTCCCGGTCCTCTTGTTTGCCGGGTTCTCAATCAAACAAGCTCCCCCCATCAGCCTGATTCTGATCGTGGCGACATCGGCAGCAGCGTTGTTCACTTTCTGGCGAAGCCGCAAGGTGGATTGGAAACTGGCACTCGTCATCGACCCGCCCACCGATGTGATGGCCTTTGTCGGGGGCTATCTCAGCGCACGCGTTCCCGAGGCTGCCCTGCAAGCCACATTGGCCGGAGTTCTCGTCGTCGCGGGAACCTTGATGACGAGACGCAGCTCGGGTCAAGCCAATGCCAGGGCATTGCCAACGGGATGGTGGCACTGGCACCGGCGTTTCAACGATGTGGCATACTCGGTCAACCTGCCGCTCGTGCTTACGGCCACCGCTCTTGTCGGGATCCTTTCCGGCATGATCGGGATAACGGGTGGCATCATCAAGCTTCCCATCATGGTACTTCTGTGCGGTGTCCCGATGGACGTCGCGGTCGCTACTTCGACCGCAATGGTGGCAGTGACTGCTACTTCGGGACTCGCAGGCCACGCACTCCACGGGGTAGTGCAGTGGCGAACGGGAACCGTGCTGGCGGTCGCGGCCGTGGCCGGAGGCCTGTTGGGGAGCAGAATATCTGTGTCTGCGGACAAGGGCCGGCTCAAGCGGCTATTCGGCTTCGTCGTCCTGTTGATCGCATTCCGGTTGGCGATTGGCCTGTTCTGATGGTTACCAGTTCGTGATGTCACGTGAAATAGATAGTTGGCTGCTCGTTGAGAACAAGACTGCGCATGACGGGCTGATCCTCACCCCATCACCCAGAACATCCCCGCTCCAGGGACGACCAGCCGCTCGCCGGGGGCCGTCGATTGACTTGGCCTGCGATATCGACTATCTACCGTGAGACGACGCGAAAGAGACAACCAACGGACCGATCGGCCATGATCGGCTCGAAGGAGAGGCACGTTGGGGCAGGAATACCGGTTCATCGCCCGCGAGGACCAAGAAGGCAGCCGGCTGGACCGTTGCCTGGCCGCCACCGGCGTGATGTCGCGCCGCAAGGCTCGAGCGCTCCTCCAGCAAGGGGCTGTATACCTGAATGGCCGGCGCGTCAAGATCGCCTCTCGCATCGTGCGGGCTGGTGACGATATCTGCTGCCATTTTTCCAGCCCTGATACACCAACGCCGGTTCCATCGCTCGAGGTGTTGTTCCACGACGCCCACCTGGTCGTGGTCAACAAGCCACCTGGCGTGCCTGTGCAGGCGACGGTGGCCTCGGACTGCGGCACCCTGGTCGAAGCCGTGCACACGCTCATCGGGCGAGGTCGAGAGAGACCTCGAGTCGTCCACCGGTTGGATCGACCCGCGTCTGGAGCGGTGGCCCTGGCGCTGACCAGGAAGGCGGCCGCCGGGCTCTCCGCGCAGATGGCGGACCACGCGACTCGGAGGCAGTACCTGGTGGCAGTCGAGGGCGCGTGTGCGACCGAAGGATCCCTGGCGCACTACCTGGCGCCCGCCGGCCACGGTCAGGGGCATTCGCTGCTCCGTGTGTGCGCGAGGCCTGCCATTGGCGCACCTCGAGGCGGCGAACGGAAGGCAATCACCCGTTTCCGGAGACTGGCCCAAGGAGCGGGACACAGCCTCTTGCTGGCCACCCTCGAGACCGGGCGCACCCACCAGGTCCGGGCGCAACTGGCATTCGAGGGATTCCCCGTCGCCGGCGACGTGCGCTACGGAGCGCGAAACCGCCTTCCCGGCGGTCGAGAGATAGCCCTCCACGCCTGGGTGCTCGATTTCGTCCACCCGGTCACGGGCGTCCCGGTCCAGGTCTCGGCCCCGCTGCCGCCGGCCCTTGAGACCTGGCTCGAGGTTGTGGGGCTGCGGGTACCGCACGAACCGGCGGAGGTCCACCACCCGGGTGGCGGGCAAAATGAGGCATACCATGGCAAAGATCACGATGAAGCGACACCACGCGTTGCCCATCGAGACCGCCCGGTCGCGGGTCGATGAGTTGTTCGAGGCGTTTCGTCACCGCTTCGCTGCATCGAGCAGGTGGAAGGGCGACACGTTGTATCTTTCGGGGCGGGACTTCGAGGCTCGAGCCGTGCTGACGCCCACGGAACTCGATATCGACGTGGACCTCGGGCTAAGAGCGTCGCTGTTCAAATCTGTCATAAGGTCCGGCATCGAGTCGGAGTTGGAGAAACGCTTCGGCCCCCCTGGAGGGCTTCACGAGGCATCGACCCGGCGGACAGACCGGCCGAGAGCGGAGAACGAGGCGTCGTCCGATCTCGAACGACGCCACGAAGAGGCTCCGGAAACAAGGACGACATGAGAAAACAGGATATCAGGCGGCTGCTCGAGCAGCTCGAGCGCGGAGAAACAACGGTCGAGCACGCGCTGGACGTGCTGCGGGCATCTCCCGGTGAGGAGGACCTGGGATACGCGGTGCTGGATCACCACAGGGCGTTGCGGCGCGGGTTCCCCGAGGTCGTGTTCGGTACTGGCAAGACGGCCGGGCAGATAGCCGAAATCCTCGCACGCATCCACGCTCGAGGCGACAACGCCCTGGCGACCCGGGTGCCCCCGGAAGCGGCGGCTCGAGTGCTCGAGGCGCTGCCGGATGCGACCTACCACGACGTGGCCCGAATCGTGGCATGGCGCGCCCGCCCTGTCACGACGCGCGGACGGGGTCCCATCACCATTGTCACAGCAGGCACATCCGATCGGGTCGTGGCCGAAGAGGCGGCCGTGGCAGCCGAGGAATTCGGCAACCAGGTCGTGCGGATTGCCGACGTGGGCGTGGCCGGTCTCCACCGGCTGGTCCACCGCCTCGCCCAGTTGCGGGCGGCGAGCGTGCTGGTGGTGATCGCCGGGATGGAAGGTGCGTTGCCGAGCGTCGTGGCAGGCCTGGTCGATCGCCCGGTCATCGCGGTGCCTACCAGCGTGGGCTACGGGGCCAGCTTCGGCGGCCTGGCGGCCCTCCTGGCCATGTTGAATTCATGCGCGGCCGGCGTGACGGTCGTCAATATCGACAACGGGTTCGGCGCGGCCTACGCGGCCACTCTCATCAACCAAGCGTGAGCCATGCCGGCACACATCGGGCGGCGGATATCATGAGAATACTCTACCTCGACTGTTTTTCTGGTCTGAGCGGCGACATGACCATGGGGGCCCTGCTCGATCTGGGTGTTCGACTCACCGACATCGAGAAGCACCTGGGCGTCCTGGGGGTGGACGGCTTCACGCTTCGAAGCTGGAAGGCGCGGGATGGAGCCATGGCCGGGACACGGTTCGTCGTGGAACTGGAAGGGCAAGGAGACCCGCGGGATGGTGGCGGAGCCGGCGAGGGCGTCCAGCGCCAGGACCCAGGCGAACGCTCCTCGGCCTCGAGCGACGCCCGCCTATATGCCGGTGGCACCGGGGCCGGCGATGGCACGCGACGCGACCCCGCCGGGAACCCCGCCCCTGCGCCCCAGGCCGGCCACTCGCCCCATCCGCACCGGCACGACCATCTCGAAAGCAAAGGAGGCCACCGCTCCCACCGGAACATCGTGCACCTTCTGGAGTCCAGCGACCTCCCGGCCCCGATCAAGCGCACGTCGCTCAAAATCTTCCAGAAACTCGCCGAGGCCGAGGGGCGCGTCCACGGCATTCCCGAAGCCCAGGTCACATTCCACGAGGTCGGGGCCGTGGATTCCATCGTGGATATCGTCGGGGTGGCTGTCGCCCTGTATCTTCTCGGCATCGACGAGATCCACTCCTCGCCGCTCCCGTTGGGCCACGGAAGGGTCGAATGCCAGCATGGCACATTGCCGCTTCCGGCGCCCGCGACCCTCGAGATGTTGAAGGGCGTCCCGGTCCATGGAACGACGCTGCCGTTCGAAATGGTGACCCCGACCGGTGCTGCCATCGTTTCGGCTCTCGCCACCCGATTCGGGCAGCTTCCCAGCATGATTCCGGAGCGTATCGGCTACGGATTGGGGCGGCGCGAAGGAGGCACCACGCCCAACCTGCTTCGGGCGGTGCTCGGCACCGCAGCGACCGGCGCGGTGCCCGGCCTGTCCCACGAACCGGTGGCAGTCCTCGAAGCCGACATCGACGACATGAATCCACAGTTCTACGACCCACTGACCAGGCGCCTGCTCGACCTCGGGGCACTCGACGTCACCTTGACGCCGCTCATCATGAAGAAAGGGCGGCCCGGCGTTCTGGTGCGGGTCGTCTGCCCGGTGGACTTGCGCCCGCGTTTCACCGGCATCCTCCTTTCGGAGACCACCACGCTCGGCGTGCGCCACCACACGATGGAACGGGCCTGCGTCGCACGCAGACTCCAGGCCGTGGATACCCGCTTCGGAACGATCCGCGTCAAGCTGGGCCTGGATGGCCGGCGCATCACAAACGTCATGCCCGAATTCGAAGACTGCCTCGAGGCGGCACGGACTCACGACGTCCCCCTCAAGAGGGTACACCAGGAGGCCACCCGGCAGGCACTCGACAGGTGGGGCGACCGGTACCCGGAGGAAACGTCACTCGAGAAGTAAGCGCTCAACAAACCCCACCTACCGCTCAAGTTCTCTTTTGGCTCGATTCACAATTACCATCCTGATTATACACAATCTCGCTAACACCGAAATGCCCATGTTATGGTAGTCGGCAACCCGATGCTGGACAAGTGATTTTTCCTTGGACTATCCCTTGACTATGACGGGGGAAAGGGGTTAGACTGACCAAGTATCCGTGCATCGACAGTGAGTCATACCGGACAAACGGAGATTGGGTAGAATGGAACGTTAGATGGACGCT
>JAJRTE010000138.1 GCA_024278455.1 Myxococcota bacterium | reverse complement strand
CTGCTTCAGCTTCGCTCCAGGTTGTAAAGTCTCGCGATGTACCTCAGCGCCTTGTCCGCGCCTCCTGGGCGCCGGTTCCTACCCTGCGCCTTCACCATTTCCTTGAACGTCCGCCGGACATGAGCCCAACAGCCTACGTGCCGTATCCCTTCCTCGCGGTCGAGAAAATCATAGCCACCATGCCCGTCCGTCTGCACATAGCCTCGGAATCCTTCCAGAAAACTCTTCGCGACCCCCCCTCCAGAACATCTTCCCGCAACAGGTTCAGCAGCGGCTGACGCGCTCGCGCCGCTTGACGAGCCCAGTGGCTCATCGTACCCCGGCTCAACTCCACTCCAAGACGCCGAAACTGCTGCTCTTGACGGTATAACGGCACATGGTCCACGTACTTCGCCGTCAGGATGTGCGCCAGAAGCCCCGCCGTCGCCATCGACTTCGGTCTCAACTGCGCCGGCATCGGGGCGATCTTCACCGCTGAACCGTCTGACTCCTCCCCTTCACATTTCGGACACGCATACTTCGGACGTACATGACGAATCACCCGGGTCCGCGCCGGTATCACATCGAAAGCTCGCTCACCTCCTCCCCGATTCGCGCCAAAACGCAACCGCACCCGCAGACCTTCTCCTCTTCCGGAAGGTCATGCAATACTTCGACACGAGGCACGTCCGCCGGCAGCTTGCCGAGCCACGCCCATCTCGCTTTTCCGCTGATGGACGAGCTTCTTGTACCAGTAACCCATGGCCCAATACGAGAGTTCATGCTGACGGCAGTACTCAGCCCGGCTCAGGCCGCTGGCTCGCCACCGGCCCACGTGGACCTGCCATGAGAATGGCTCGGAAGGTATGGGAAGACTTCGATTCTGCTTCATGGACAACTTCCTTATCGTATGCTGTTCCGGTTGCCCTGCATTATTCCGTTGGCGATATGGGGGTTATTGAGCGCTTACGATTCCCATGTGGGTAAGCTCAACGCGGTTCAACTGTGCGGCATCAAGACCGTCTACTGGCGGCAGTTCCTGAAGGCATTCCAAGAGAGCACTACCGATGGCGAGGCCCGCTTGGCGTTGGAGCGGCTGAGACGGCGCATCCAAAAGGCCACCAATCTCCTGTCACCCAGAGCCCAATCCGCGCTGGCGATCGTCGCGGAACTTGAAGGGTTGCTCGACATGGAGGAATGACACGAGTCCGACTACCAATCAAACGTCTTGCCGCGCAGGGCGCGACGCCAGCAGGACCGTGGCGCTGGCGACCGGACCGCTCCAACCATGCCTCGTGGATGAGGAGGGAACGCCGCCACCCTGGAGTCGTGTCACCTGGCACCGACAACGCAACGGTTCCGCGTGACCGGGCTGGTAAACGACCTTTACACACCGGGCACGCGAATGTAAAGTCTCTTTACACTGCCCCCTCCTTGCACGCGCGGCTGCCCTGCCGCGTGGCCTGGCCATCACAGATGCGAGTTGGCCCCGCCTGCCACCGATCCCGGTCCTCGCGGCACTGCCGCCGTCGCCTCGATGGCGACCCTCCGCTGTTCGCCCTGAAGCTTGAAGCCAATTCACAGCGCTGGAGCGTGACAACTGATTGGCATACCTATTGCCTTCATCAGAGAATGCAGTCCGCAGCCATGATCCACCACAAAGGTCAACCGCTGAGCCTTCGGAAGTGAGCCCCTCCACACACACCGGCGCCATGCGGATAGGGGCTCGATGTGGCGCCACTGACGCCGGGAGAGGTGACCCCATGAACCCCCTAGATGTCACGCTTTGCCCCAACCGTGCCTTCCGTCCGTTCGTCCTCACACCGTTTGTCGTCTTTGCGCTGATGGCGGCCGCGTGTCCCGAGGCCCTGGTCGAGGGAGAGCCCGACAGTGCCTTGTCTCCTTCTCCGGCGCCAACCAGTTATCGAGACTCCGGAGTTCTCGAGATGGCGCCCGAGAGCACGGTGCCCTATCTCGACGCTGGCGGCGACGCGGAAGTGGTCGGAGCAGCCACCCTGCAGCCTCAATCCCGGCTTGACGGCGGTGCCGGCATCGTTCAGGAGGTGCTGGAGGTGCCCGGGACCTATTCCTCCATCCAGGCGGCCGTCAACGCGATCGAGACTTCAGGCCGGATCGAGGTGACTGCGGGAACGTACGAGGAATGCCTGCACATCGAGGACAAAAGCATCGAACTTGTCGGCGTGGACGGCCTCGAGCAGACTGTTATCGACGGCCTCGGGACCTGTGCGGTGATGACGGCGGTTCAATCGCACGTCAAGATCCAGGGGTTCACCGTCCGGGGCGGAAAGGGAGAATACGGAGGCGGGCTGTCGTTCACCGGTGTCTCGGGCCGAATGGAAGACCTGCTGGTGACGGGCAACACTGCCGGATACGAGGGAGGCGGGATCTACCTCCTGGAGTCGGACTTCTCCATGCTGGACGTCACCGTGAGCCAGAATCGGGCCGGCACCCGGGGCGGCGGAGTCTGCCTCGACGAGTCGAGCGCCCGGATCACGCGGGCCGTGGTGACCGACAACGTGGCTCCCCAGGGGGGCGGATTCTACGCGACGCGCTCGAACTCTTCCCTGGACGACGTGGTCGTTCGTGGGAACGTGGCCGAAACGTCGCCGGGCGGCGGACTGGCGATGGAAGATTCCTACGCCCGCCTGACCCGGCTACTGGTTGTGGCCAACGAAGCATGGAAGGGTGAAGGGGGCGGCATCTCGTTGGACGGGAGCGACGCCTCCTTGGCCCAGGCGACCATCGCGGGGAACACCGCCACATTCGGTGGCGGCGGCCTGGCGCTCGACGCCTACAGCCAGGCCACCGTCACGAACACGATCCTGGCCTACAACCCTGGTGGCAACCTCAAGGCTGTCAGTTCGAGTCAACTGACGATCAGCCATTGCGCATTGTTCGCACCTGTAGGAGTGAACCACAATCTCGATGGACTCGGCGGCACCAACCTCGACGTGGACCCAGGCTTCGTCACCTGGTCGCCAGACGGAAACCCTGCCAACGATGACCTCCACCTCCGGCCGAACTCCCCGCTCGTCGATGCCGGAAAGTGGGACCTCGACAACGACGGGCAGGCGCTGGAACCCGGGGACGACCTTGACCCCGACGGCACGGTTGCGGACATCGGCTATTTCGGTGGCCCCGAATCCGACTTCTCCTACTACGCCGACGCCGACCAGGACGGACTGTACGACGGCTGGGAAGCGGCAAACGGGTTGCTCCCGGGCGTCCCCGACGGAGAAGCCGACCCCGACGGGGATCGCGCGAACAACCTCGAGGAGTTGTTGGCCAGCACGGACCCAATGAACCCGGACTGCGACAACGACGGCTGGCAGGACGGCGCGGAACTGGCGTCCGGAGCCGACCCTCTCGAGTGGGGCTCCCAGCCCGACGGCGCAGGAGGCACAACAACCGTTCCTCTCGCCGTGCCCAGCACCTTCCAAACCATCCAGGACGCCATCGACGCCATCCGGGTCGAGGGTCGAATCGAGGTGGCTGCGGGAACCTACGTTGAGGTGCTGCGGCTGGAAGGCAAGCGTATCGAATTGGCTGGCACGGAAGGAGCAAACGCAACTACCGTGGACGGCCAGGGTGCCGGCCCTGTCCTCCGCGCACTCGACGCGGAACTGTTGTTGACCGGGTTGACCGTGTGCAACGGCTCGAGCCAGCAGGGGGGCGGAATGTTCCTCAGCCTGGTCGAAGGACGGCTTGCGAACCTTCGAGTCCTGGAAAACAGCGCTGTCGAGAATGGTGGTGGCCTGTATCTCTTTGGTTCTAACCCCGAGATGACCACGATGACCGTGGCCGGGAACGTCTCGAGAGACCTCAACAAGGGGGGCGGCGGGCTGTATCTTTTGGATTCCTCCCCGACGCTGACAGATGTCACCGTCACGGCGAACAGCGCAACCAACGGGGGTGGCGGCTTCTTCCTGGACCACTCGAGCCCGCGACTCGAGCGGGTGGCAATGCGTGACAACATGGCAACGGACGGCGGCGGGTTGAGCACCTACTACTCGAACCCGGTTCTGAAGCAGGTCACGGTATCTGGCAACTCGGCGTCGTACTCGGGGGGCGGCATCGACATCCTGATGTCGGACCTCTCCATGACGCTGGCGGCCATCTCGGACAACCGAGCTGGCGATCTTGGCGGCGGCTTGCACGTCTTTGATTCGACCCTCGAAATGACCATGGTCACACTCACCGGCAACTCGGCCAGGCGAAGGGCAGGAGGGGCTTACATCCTTGCCAACGACGCCCTGATGGTACAGGTCGTCGTCGCGGGCAACGCCGCGGGCATGGCCGGCGGCATGTTCCTGGACAACACCAACGGCGATTTCTACAACGGCATCGTGGCCTACAACAGCGGCACCAGCAATGTCTACGACCGGAGCGGGGAGGTACGCTTCCACTACAGCGACCTGTACAACCCCGGGCCGAACGATCTCTACAACGTCCAACTCGACCACACCAACCTGACCGAAGCTCCCGGCTTCCTGGCAACTCCGTTCTGGGACCCCAGAACGCGCAGATGGCAGATCCCGGATCTCCACCTCGGGCTGACGTCGCCCTTGATCGATGCCGGTGGCACGTCACCGGAACTGTATGAGATGGTCGCAGCCCAGGTCCTGGGTCATCCATACGACGACAGTAGCGGACAGTCGTGGCTGGACCCGGACGCCACGCCGACCGACATCGGCGCGTTCGGCGGTCCATGTGCGGACATCGCCGATCTGGACGGGGACGGCACCGCCGACTGCCAAGGCTGGGACGTCGACCTCGACGGACTCCGCGACTACTGGTGGCCAGGCACGCTCCAGGACGCGCCAGCCGGTTTCGATCCCTCCGACTACGACATGGACGACGGACACCAATAGCCGGCCACCCTGTTCAACGTCCTGCAACGGGCGACCGGCCCTGAGCGCTTCGCCGACCACCGGCTCGCCCAGGCGCCGTGGCGGGCCACGGTCAGCATGGGACCTGAACGCCCTACGGTTGTCAGCGAACAGCCTGGAAAGCTGTCAGGCTGCGAGAGGATCTGGCAAGCGTCTACTCTGATGGGGCCCGCGTCTCGACGAGAACCAGCCGTGCGCCAGCGTCCACAAGCTCGCCAGCACGGACGAAGACGGTGGTCACCACCCCATCGAACGGGGCCTGGAGCGTGTGCTGCATCTTCATGGCCTCCATGGTCACCAGGGGAGCGCCAGCCTCAACTGCTTGACCCTCTTCGACGAGCACCTCGAGGACCCTGCCGGGCATGGGGGCGACACTCGTACCAGGTGCTGCTTCATCGTCGTGCTCCGGGAAGTCCGGAACGACGGTCACCCGGAGGGTGCCTCGAGGCCCGGTCACGTGCACCACGTCTCCGCCGGCGGTCACCCTGAACCGCCTGAGCGTCCCGTTGATTTCCAGGCGCACCTGCCCCGGCTCGAAGTGTACCACCCGCACATCCATCGGCGCCGGACCGGCCACCACCCGGTAGCGGCCCTCCTCGACCCAGCGGTACGTGACTTCCACCCGGCTGCCGAGCACCTCGAGGGAGACCTCCTGGTCGCGATAACGGTTGTTGCGAAAACCGGGCGGCAGGGCACGCAGGTGCGGGAAGGACCTCCGCCGCTCGAGGTGGCCATGGAGCACCACGGCCGCGAGCGCCTCGAGGTCGTCCAGTCCGGGTACCACCTCGGCCGGAGGCTCGAGGTCCAAGTGGCGGTCGATGAAGTGTGTATCGATCTCGCCTCGCCGGTAGGCCGGGTGCTCGAGCACATCGACGAGAAAGCTGCAGTTGGTCGTCACGCCGTGGATGGCCGCCTGTTTCAAGGTTCGCGCCAGCTTGCGGGTGGCCTCCTCTCGAGTCGTCCCCCAGGCCACGACCTTGGCGAGCAACGGGTCGTAGTGGACGCCCACCTCGGAGCCCTTTCCGAACCCGGCATCGACCCGGACCCCATGAGACTCGGGGATGATCCATTCGCGAATGGTGCCCGTCGATGGCAGGAACCCCGCGCTGGGGTCCTCGGCATAGACTCGAGCCTCCACGGCATGGCCTCGAGAGACGATATCAGCCTGCGACAGCGCCAGGGGACGCCCCTCGGCGACCTCGATCTGGAGTCGCACCAGGTCCAGGCCGGTCACCATTTCGGTGACGGGGTGCTCCACCTGCAGCCGCGTGTTGACCTCGAGAAAGTAGAATCGACCGTCCTGGTCGAGGATGAACTCGACAGTGCCGGCATTGACATAGCCGATGGCCTTGCCCGCGGCCACGGCAGCGTCGGCCATGGCAGCCCGCAGTTCCGGGGTCAATGCGGTGCTCGGCGTCTCCTCGATCACTTTCTGGTACCGCCGCTGGATCGAGCACTCCCGCTCGAACAGGTGGACGATCGTCCCGTGGGTATCGCCAAAGATCTGGAACTCCACGTGGCGTGGCCGGTCGATGTAGCGCTCGAGCAGCAACGTGCCGTCCCCGAAGGCATTTTCAGCCTCGCTTCGAGCGGCGGCGAGTGCAGCCTCGAGTTCATCCGGGTCCCTGGCCACACGCATGCCCTTGCCACCGCCACCGGCGGAAGCCTTGATGAGTACAGGGAACCCGACGTCGAGTGCAGCACGCTCGAGGGCCTCGTCGCTCCGGTCGTCCCCGTGGTACCCGGGAATCACCGGCACCCCGTGGGCTTCCATGGTCTTGCGCGCCTCGATCTTGGAGCCCATCAGCCGGATGGCGCCGGGCGTCGGCCCGATGAACACCAGCCCAGCGCTGGCGCAGGCGGCGGCGAAGTCGGCGTTTTCCGCCAGGAACCCGTACCCCGGGTGGATGGCGTCGACCTCGAGCCGCACGGCGGCCTCGATGATGCGTTCGCCGGCGAGGTAGGAGTCGGTGCTGGGCGCGGGGCCGATGCAGACCGCTTCATCGGCAAAGGCGACGTGGCGGGCTTCCCGGTCCGCTTCCGAGTAGACCGCCACGGTGTCTATGCCCATTTCCTTGCAGGTGCGCATGACCCGGATGGCTATCTCTCCACGGTTGGCCACCAGGACTTGCCTGAAACTCTCCATGAGATCTATCCTCTCTCCCCGCCGACGACATTGCGCCATGTCGGTTCGTCGCTGCCGCCGGTCGTATCCGATGGAAGCGCCCTCCCCTGTTGCTCCCTGGCCTCGAGGCAAGTGCCAGAGGGCCATGCTGTGGCCGGCGACCTCGAAACCGTCAATGTCTGAACACCCCCCAGGTCATCGTCCCTTCGACCCGGCGCCCATACGCAGCGGAGAGGCAGATGGCCAGGACGGAGCGGGTGTCTCGAGGGTCGATGATGCCGTCGTCCCACAGCCGGGCGGTGGAGAAGTAGGGGTGGGATTCGGCCTCGATCTGATGTTCGATGGCCTGCTTCAGTGCTGCCAGTTGTGCCTCGTCCACGCTCTTTCCCTGGCGCGCCGCGGCGTCACGCTTGATGATCTCCAACACGCCGGCGAGCTGCTGGGGACCCATGACCGCGATGCGGTGGTTGGGCCAGGTGAACAGAAAGCGGGGTTCGTAGGCCCGACCCATCATGGCGTAGTTGCCCGCGCCGTAGGAACTGCCGATCATGATCGTTATCGCCGGGACCGTGGAGTTCGAGACCGCATTGATCATCTTGGCACCGTTGCGGATGATCCCCCCCTCCTCGTAGGCTCGCCCGACCATGAACCCGGTGATGTTCTGCAAGAATACCAGCGGGATGTCCTGCTGGTTGCAGAGGTTGATGAACTGGGCGCCCTTGCCGGCCGATTCGGAGAACAGGATCCCGTTGTTGGCCAGTATGCCGACCGGGAATCCGTGCAGATGGGCGAACCCGGTCACCAGGGTCGTGCCGTAGTTGGGTTTGAACTCCGCGAACCGCGACCCGTCGACGATACGGGCTATCACCTCCCGTACCTCGAACGGTACCCGAACGTCGGCGGAGGCGATGCCGAGCAGTTCGTCCGCGGGATACAGGGGTTCTTCCACGGGACGGAGGTTCGGCCGCCCCTCCTTGCGCCAGTTGAGGTGCGCCATCACCTGTCGCGCCAGGCGGATGCCGTCCATCTCGTCTTCCGCCAGGTAGTCGGAGACGCCGGAAACCCGGCTGTGCATGTCCGCGCCGCCCAGGGATTCGTCGTCCACCGCTTCCCCGGTGGCCATTCTGACCAGCGGCGTGCCGGCAAGGAACACTCGAGCCTGGTTCTTCACCATGATCACGTAGTCGGACATGCCCGGAATGTAGGCCCCCCCGGCCGTCGAACTGCCGAACACCACGCACACGGAGGGAATTCGGGCTTTCGAGCGGCGGGTCAGGTCCCGGAATCCCTGTCCGCCCGGGACGAATACCTGGCTTTGCCGCGGAAGGTCCGCGCCGGCGGATTCGATCAGGCTGATGGACGGAAGTCGGTTCTGTTCCCCGATCTGCGACAACCTGTTGTTCTTAAGAACACTTATCTCGTTGAGCGCCCCCCCCTTCACCGTGGACTCGCTGGCAATGATGACGCATTCGACGCCCGAGACCACTCCCACACCGCCCACGGTACTGGCCCCTGGCGCAACGCCCTCCATGCCGTGCCCGGCCAGGGGGGCGATCTCGAGGAACCAGGCGTCTCGATCGAGAAGCCTCTCGAGGCGCTCTCGAGGCAACAGCTTGCCCTTGGCGATATGGCGGCGATTGTACTTCTCGCCGCCGCCCTGGTTGGCACGCTCGAGTTCCCGGTCGAGGCGCGCGACGCGCTCCTCCATGATCCGGTAGTTGGTGCGATAGGTCTCTGACGCCGTGTCGATGTTGGACCTGAGCACGCGCATGGTCTCTCCCCTGCGAACCGTCAATCAAGTTGGCCCACGGCCAGGAATCCCCAGGATATCCCTGGCCTCGCCGACGGTTGCGATGTCCCGGCCCGCGTCTCGAGCCACGGACACGAGCGCTTCGACGAGTTCGGCGTTGCTCGAGGCCTTCCTGCCGCTGGGAAGGTAGAAGGTGTCCTCGAGACCGGTGCGCAGGTGGCCGCCGAGTTCCGCGGCTCTACGGTGGAGCGCCCAGACTTCCTCCCTGCCGATGGCGATCACCTGCCATGCCATGGAAGAGGACATCTCCTGCAGCAGGAGCGGCAACCATGCCGGGTGGGCCGGCATGCCGCTCGCCACGCCCATGACCAGGGAGACGTGGATGGGCGCCTCGAGCATGCCGGCCTTCTCGAACAGGACCACGCTGCGCAGGATGCCGGTATCGAAGCACTCGCACTCCGGAACCGTCCCAGTCCGGCTCATGGCGTCGATGAACGCCTGGATCTTCTCCACCGGGTTGTCGAACAGCATCGGCGGCCAGGCCCAGGTCCCGTCGGCCCTGAGCTTGAGGTAGTTCAGCGACCCGGCGTTGAGGGCAGCCATCTCCGGACGAACGCGTTCGAGGCACGCGATCTGCCGTGAGATATCCGGGCCGACCGTGCCGGTGGACATGTTGATGATCACCCCGGGGCACCGTGCGCGAATCGCGCCGACCACGGCATCGGCCACGCCTGGATCCCAGGACGGAAGGTAGCCCAGCCCCGGCTCCTGGACTCGGAAATGGCAGTGCATGACCGTTGCGCCGGCCTGGAAGGCCCCATGGGCCGACTCCGCCATCTGTTCCGGGGTCACCGGCACGGGGTGGCGAGCCGGATTGGTGAGCACGCCCGTCAGGGCACAGGTGATGACGACCTTGTCGTTGCTCATGGCGAGTGTCCTCGAGGTGTCGAAAAGGTGTTGTACGGCTTCCTATCATAGAGAAGAGAGAGAAAAAGGCAAGAGAGGAAGGACGGTCTGAATCCGTGTCTGCACGTAAGTCACCATGCCCGTGGCGCTCGTGCCCTAGGGCCGGTCGCGGAGGGCGGCAGGTGCGTTCAGGGTGGAGACAGCCATCAGGCATCTCCTCCGGCGACCTGGAACGGCTTGCCCGAGAACCTGATACAGTCCATGCTTGGATCGTATGAGAACCTCGCAATGCAGGAGACGACAGGAACCCCCTGGTGGTCACGCAGAACGGACGTCCGGCCTGTGTCGTGATGTCCCCTGCCGAGTTCGACCGCATGCGGGAGCGGGAGGCGTGCCTCGAGGCGGTTGCGCAGGGGCTGGCCGACGTGCAGGCCGGCCGGGTCATCAGCGACGAGGAGCTGCGCAAGCAGCTCGACGCCGAGTTCGGTCCGCTGGAAGCAGGATGAAGCTGCACTGGTCGCGGCGGGCCCAGCAGGACCTGTTGGAGATCGGCCGCTACATCTCCAAGGACAACCGCGCAGGAGCGCGCAGGTGGGTCGCGCGACTGCGGCAACGGGCGCACCAGGCTGCAGAGCACCCGCCAGCCGGGCGGATCGTGCCCGAGCACTCGCGTCAGGAGCTACGCGAGGTTCTTCTTCGCAGCTAACGTATCGTCTACCACGCCGGCGGCGATGCGATCGAGGTCCTGACGGTCTTCGAAGGCCACCGGCTCTTCCCCAAGAATGTGGTTCCGGACGCGCCGGACGACGAAGGCTGAACGCATGACGTGCTCCCTCCCTTGTCGGGCGTCGGGCCCACGGCCATGCCCATCAGGCCGGCGACGCGACCGGCGAAGCGTTTCTGCGGGCCGCCCGGGAGGGGGCCAGGTAGAGGCAGGTGGCGGATCTGGGGTAGTCAGACTCCGTTGCGGCCGCCATCACTTCTGGGCTATACTGCCTCCACACCGTGCCTCGATCGGCTCGACACAGACACCCCATGAAGAACCTGATGCTCAAACTCGAGCGCTTGGTGCCATTTCTGTCGCTACCCCGGCTCTCGGTGCCACCGGGCGGACCCGGCCGGCGGTTGCGACCCGTGGCCCCGGAGCAGTTGTGCCCTGCTGCCGAACTGTCCGGCGTGGAAGTGCGTAAGGCGACGTTGCGCGACCGCTCGCTTCGCGGTGCACGGCTCTACCAGGTCGTGCTGCGCGAACTCATCCTCGAGTCCGCGGACCTTGCCGGCACCGTCCTCTCTCACTGCGCACTCCAGGACTGCCGGCTTGTCGAGTCTTCGCTCGAGGGGGCGCGATGGCGAATCGTCGCGGCGGACAGGATCTCCCTGTCGCGGTGCAACCTCGAGCACGTGGAATGGTGCGGCGTGAGCTTTCGGGAGGCCCTTTTTGAGAATTGCGACCTGGGGAGCGCCCAGGTTCTCCTGTCCGATGGGTTTGGCGCCCGGATGGTGTCGGTGAACGCCGCTGGTGCCTGCTTTCACGGGGTCGACATGTCCTACGCAAGCCTCGAGGGCGTCGATTTTACCGGGGCTGACCTTCGCGGGTGTCGCTTCGCCCACGGCACCTGGCGCGATGTGAGGCTCGAGGGTGCCCTCGTGGACGATGCCGATTTTCGAGGGGTCCGTGGGCTCGGCCGCGAGGCACGGGTGGACCTGTGGAGGCGAGGCGCCGCGGTGTGGAGCGGGTGGTCGGAGCGGGCCTCCTGGTTTCTCGTGTCACGCCTGCGTCCGGCGTGGACACCGATCCAGGTCGAGCGCATCGCGCGACGGATCGCACTGTCTGTTCGACTCGCCCTGTCTGTGGTGATCGTGCTGCTGGTCGTCGCGGCGGTCCACGCCGGATGGGTATCCCCCCCTCCCCACGGGACGACCGGGACGCCGGGCAGCGACACGGCATGGCTCAAGCGGACCGCGACCCAGGAGGAGATCGACAGAACCAGGGCGAACCTGCAACGGCTCAGGGAGGCCATCCAGGCAGCACACCGCACGACCGCTCGAAACGGCGTCGCACGGTATCCCACCGGGGCCGAGCTGGCGGGTAACCGGTTCGACAAGGATGGCGATGGTCCCGGGACCGAGATGGTCGAACTCGTTCCGGGCGGGCTGCCCATGAACTTCTTGACCGACGGTGAGGGCGTCGCCCCATACTGCAACGAGGTACCCACACAGGGCACCTTGAGCGGCGACAACACTGACTGGCACTATTGCGCGTCCACGGGACGAATCTTTGCGTGCGGTGGCTACACCGAGGTCCCCACGCTCGAGTGGTGACCGGACTGACCGGCCGTGCAGGCCGAACGGATCTCTTTCTGCCGGGCAAACGGTGCGCCGGCGGAGTTCGCTCGAGGAGTCCACTGCAACCTGCCGGCATGCGCGCCGGCTGCCGTTTCCGGGGCCACCGGCACGGGTCACCCGACAGGTCGTGGGGCCGGCCGGGCTGAAGCGGCGGAGAGACACGATGGAATCCGCTCTCGAACGTATCAGCGCCATTCCAGGCGTCAACGGGACCTTCGTCGTCACCGCTCGCGAGGTGCTCGCGCGGAGATTCCCGGCATACCTCACCACGGAATCCCTGGCCAGGACAGGTCCCGCCATCCACCGCGCCCTCAGGGTCGCCAGCGAACTGTCGATCGATGCCACGAAGCTGATCCTGCAATTCGATGAATCCAGGATACTGGCCGTCCGAATCGACGACGAGTGTGTCCTCGTGGTGTGGCACAGCCCGTCGGCGGACATGCAGGCGCTGGAGACGCTTCTCGAGGCCGTTGTGCCGGAGCTGCGCGAGCAGGTGGACGATCGGCGGCGCGCCGGCGAAAGCGAAGCCCAAGAGACCGAACCGGCCCCCGAGGTCTACCAGGAAGTTGGTGCGGCACAGCACGAGGCCTGCCCAATAGGCTTGACCATGGAGGAGAAGTCCCTCTTGCGCGAAGAACTCGCACGCTACGTGGGACCTGTCGCAGCTCTCATCGTCGACTCTGCCACGAAGACAGCCACATCACGCCAAGCGATTATCGACCTGCTTGCCCGGGAAATCGAACCGCACGATCGACACGCCTTCATCGAGGCCATGGAGAGGCTCGACAAACGCTGGGTCGCTCGAGCAGACCACGAAAAGGATGAGCCATGAAGATCCTGACCAGAATGTCCATCCTGCTGTTCGCGCTGCTGCTTGCGGTCT
>JAJRTE010000008.1 GCA_024278455.1 Myxococcota bacterium | reverse complement strand
CGCCCGGCGGTGACGACGACATGACGACGCCCGGCGGCGACGACGACGTGACGACGCCCGGCGGTGACGACGACATGACGACGCCCGGCGGTGACGACGACGTGACGACGCCCGGCGGTGACGACGACATGACGACGCCCGGCGGTGACGACGACGTGACGACCCCGGCCGGCGACGACGACATGACGACGCCCGGCGGTGACGACGACATGACGACGCCGGCCGGTGACGATGACACTTTGACGCCCACGCCTGTGCCCCCCGTGGATGTGACCGTGTATGCCATTCAGAACGAGGCGGATCCCGACTTCCCCGGCGTGGAGACCTTGGTCCACGTGACCGGTATCGTCGTGACGACACCCATGATTCTGACGGCGAACGATTCCACGGTGCCCGACGGTTTCTGGGCGCAGGAGCCTGCTGGTGGCGCCTATTCCGGTATTTTCATCTTTGCGCGAGGCCTGGAATTGTCAGTCTCCGAGGGAGACATCGTGGATGTGACCGGGACGTATAGGGAGTTCTACGGCAACACCCAGATTGTCGCCAACGAGGTCCAGGTAACAGGTCAGGCCGATGTTCCGGCCCCCCAGGCCGTCACCGTGGACCAGGTATATGACGAGAGCGATACCGCTGAGCAGTTTGAAGGCGTGCTGGTCCAGGTCGAGGACGTTGTGGTGACGAATCCCGACCTTGGGAGTGGCGTGTTCGGGATTGGCCAGGGAGGAGACGCAGAGCTGCAAGTGTCTCCCATTTTCGACAGCGCGTGGATCTACGACCCGCAGGAAGGAGACGACTTCCTCAGCATGACCGGAGTGATGGAGTATGCCTACGGCCACTATCGCATGGCGCCACGGTCATGCGACGACATGGTGCCGGTGGAGGGAGGTCCTGTCTGCGAGGAGAAGGTTTGTCCGGAGGGTCCGGTCGCCGTTGCGCAGATTCAGGATCGGAGCGAGGAGAATGCCGTGTCACCCTCCTGTAGCGTTCGTCTCGAGAACGTCGTCGTGACGAGCCCGGTGGCCGATTTCGGGAGTTCCGGTGGATTGTTCGTGGAGGAGCCGGCCGGGGGAGAGTGGAGCGGGATCTACCTCTACGTCAAGGGGCTGGACCTGGCCGGAATCGAGCCGGGCGCCGAAGTCACCGTGCAGGGTGTCTACCAGGAGTACTACGATCTGAGCGAGATTGCCGCCTCCTCGATCGAACTGCTGGGAACGGCCGCCGTGCCCGCGCCCGCGGAGGTCTCTGTCGGCGACGTCAATGATAGCGGCTCGCTCGCCGAGAACTACGAGGGCGTCCTGGTGGTCGTGCGGGACGTCATCATCGTCGATCCCTCCTACGGCGACGACGACGAAGAGTTCGTCGTGGCTGACCAGGGCGACCTGGGGCAAACCATCATCGTGGGTTGGATGTTCGAGCATGACTACACCTGCCCGAGCGTTGATGGTCAGCCGTGCGAGACCGATCATCGCCGTTCTGGGCAGAAGATAGACAGTCTCACCGGCCTCCTCACCTATTCCTGGGGCCACTTCCGCATCGAACCCCGCACCATCGACGACATCGTGGAAGGGGCCGAGGTGGACGCAGATCTGGATGGCATCGCCGACGATACCGACAACTGCCCTGCCGTGGCCAACGTGGATCAGGCCGATACTGACGATGACGGGTTCGGCGACGCCTGCGACACCTGTCCCGAGGATCTCAACCCCAACCAGCTCGACAACGACGGAGACGGGGTGGGTGACATCTGCGACAACTGCCCCGCCGATGTCAACGCCGACCAGGCCGATGCCGACGGCGATCAAGTGGGAGATGTGTGCGACGCGGACGCCGACGGTGACGGGATTGCCCAGGGGGACGGCGCCAATCCTTGCACCGGGGGGAACGCCAGCGGCTGCGACGACAACTGTCCCTACGCCGACAACACGGACCAGGCCGACGCCGACGCCGACGGCGTGGGGGACGCCTGCGACAACTGCCCCGGTACCGCCAACTCGAGCCAGGACGACCGCGATGCGGACGGCATCGGCGATGTCTGCGACACCTGTCCCGACGACGCCGGGACGGACCAGGCCGATACGGACGGCGATGGCGTGGGAGACCTCTGCGACAACTGCCCGGACGTGAGCAACCCGGACCAGGCGGACAGCAACGGCAATGGCTTTGGCGACGCGTGTGACATGGACGGGGATGGGGACGGGGTTTCCTGGGAAGACGGCACCAATCCCTGCACGAACGGGCAGACGACCGGCTGCGACGACAACTGTCCCGATCTGGCGAACCCGGACCAGGACGACGGCGACGGCGACGGTGTGGGAGACCTCTGCGACAACTGCCCAGACGAGGGCAATCCGGCCCAGGAGGACTTCGATGGAGACGGCTTCGGCGACCGGTGCGACCCCGACTGGGACGACGACGGGATAGGCCAGGGGCACGGCGAGTCTCCGTGCTCGAGCGGCAATACCGAGGCGTGTGACGACAACTGCCCATACATGCCCAACCCCGATCAGGCGGACGCCGACGGTGACGGCGTCGGAGATGACTGCCACATCCTCCTGACCGAGGTCTGTGTCAAGCCGGCCGACAACGAATTCATCGAGTTGTTCAATCCGTCGTGGCAGTCGATCGATCTCCAGGACTACTACCTCTGGAACGCCACCTCGAGCGTCTCGGACTACTACGACATCGCGTCGCATCCCCAGGTGGGCGGATATGATTTCGTCGTGCGGTTCCCCGATGGGACCGTCATCTCCCCTGGCGAGTTTCTGACCATCGCCGTCGCGTCAGCGGACGCATTCTCCAACATCTACGGATTCGAACCGGACTTCGCCATCCAGGGCGACGTGTCGGGAGACACGCAACTGATGACGCCCGCCTACGCAGCATCGGTCTCGGACAACGTAAGCTTGTCGAACACCGGGGAGGACATGATCCTGTTCTACTGGGACGGCTCGAGCGACCTGGTACAGGACGTCGACTACCTGATCTGGGGCGACAAGGGAGAAGCAGTCGACAAGACCGGCGTGACGGTGGGGTCGTCCACCTACTTGCCGGACACGGCGATCGCGGACCAGCAGCCGGCTCCGGCCCGTTCGGGCAGCGCGAGCGATCCGGCCACGTGGGAATCGACGCAGCGCGTCGACTTCTCGGAAGGTACTGAGACCCGCACTGGCGGGAACGGTATCAGCGGCCACGACGAAACCAGCGAAGACCTGGGGGACACCTGGCGCGCGAAGCGTCCGGCGACTCCAGGTGGACCACCCCAGTGGTGAGGCGTGTCCCGATGGAGAACGCCGCCGGGCGGCCCCGTGCGGGGAGGGCTCGGTAAGACGCTTCCCTGCGTGACGCGCACTCGAAAGGAGAACACCGAGATGCCGATGGTGGAGAGAACATACGACCTGGTGGTCAGCGGTGCCGGTCCAGGAGGACTCGCCGCTGCCATTCTCGGTGCACGTGCCGGCCTGCGTGTCGTGGTCCTGGAGAAGGCCTCCCGCCCAGGACCGTTTCCTCGAGGCGAGACCATCCACGCGCACCCCTTGCTCGACGAACTCCTCGGCCACGGGTTCATGGAACGGATCACGCTCCACCGAACCACGTTGCGGCGATATCACAGCCCCCACGGCGCGAACCGGGTCGACGTAACCAGTCGCACGCCGTCGCTCATCTTCGACTGGCGACCCTTCGTGGATCGGCTCGCCACACGGGCGGAGCTGGCCGGGGCTGAAGTGCGTTGCGGTTGCGAGGTCGTCGCGCCAGTGACCGAGCGCGGCAGGTGCACGGGGGTACGGCTGGCCGGCGGCGGCGAGGTTCACGGCACGACCGTGCTGGCCTGCGACGGCCACTCGAGCCGGTTGGGCCGCGCGATGGGGGTGGACTACCCCGCGATCAACTGTCCAATCTTGAAACAGATTGTCTCCAACTACCGCGACGACTACCCCGGGCTGAGCTTCTTTTTCCTGGCCCAGGGCGAAATACCCGGCGCACCGCGTTTCCCCCCCGCCGTCGTTTTCCTGTTTCCTCGAGGCAAACGGCGGTGCGAGGCGGGCATGATGGTGCTCGGCACCGCCGCGGCGAGGCTCGGTGCGCGCTGCGACATGCCGGACGGTGACGCGTTGCGCGAGGCCTGGCGCCGATTGCTCGAGTCCCATCCGCGGGTCGGTCCGCTGCTCGATGGTGCCCGTGTCGAGTTCGAGGGGACGACGAGCATCCCCACCGCGGGCCTGTTCGACCCGCCCATGCCGTTGTCCGGCCTCGCCCTCTCGGGCGACGCCATGGGATTCGTGGAGAGTAGCGGCGCGTCCGGACTCCTGTCCTCCATGGAAGCCGCCCGGTTCGCCGTCGACTTTCTGGTTCGCCACGAGGTACGGAGCTGGAGCGACAGGATGGCGCGGCGGTACAACCGCGCCTTTCGGCGTTCCCCCGGGTATCGGCACATCGCCAAGGTCTACCGGCTGATGAGTCCCGTGGCGAACTTCCTGTTTGCCGGGTTGCGAACCCCCGAGCGTATCAACCGCCATTGGTGGGCCGTGGACCTGTTCTATCGCCTGGCCTGATCGGCTGGGGAGCAGGCATGGAGGAGGTCGTTGGGTATCAGTCGCCGTCCGCCACCGAGTCCACGACGAACGGCGTGCACAAAAGGGCCACACTGCCTTTCTTGATCCACAGCCGCACTATCGGCATCACGTTACCTTCCGCGTCGCTCAAACTCGGGAGTCTCTCCACGAAGTCCACGTCTGTGGCCAGGAACTCGTAGTAGCAGGCGTTGGTGCTGTACGGATCCGGCACCAGGATGACTCGAGCGTCGTCGTCCGGGTGGCGAGCCGGCGATCCGGAGAACGGGACGTGAGTCTGTTTCAGGCGGCGGGCCGTGCTTTCTGGTCGCTTGTACGCCTGTATCTCGAACCGGCCGCCCCTCTTCAGCAGGCTGAACGCTGACATGCTTGCTTTCCCTCCTGTCGGCAACGCGCACGTCGTCGAAACACCTGCCCGTGATATAGCATTGCCTGCTGGCTCCCGCACCTGGTTTCGCGGCCCCGGTCGTCCGTCGCGAAATGGGGCGGTCGCCGACCTCCGCCCCGGACGGAATCGGAACGCCGCGGTCGGGTGGGGCGGTTCGCAACGCCCTGCTTGTGGCCCAACCGACCCCCGTGCTACGATCGCTCCCGGGGTTGGAGTCAGCCCGTGACGAGGGGAGTTTCCGATGAACATCGAGAAGGAACGCCGCCTGGAAACAGCGGCCGCTCGGTCGCGCCAAGCTCCGAAGTTCGACTTGCGGACGGAGGATGGGCCCGCCACCCGCCCATCCACCGCTGCCGGGATCGGCGTTCTGGACGGGCCACCGGGTGGAGCGACGCCGGGCCTGCGGGAGCAGCGCCTGTGCCGCTGGCGTCGAGTCGGTGCGAACACGGGCGGCGACCTCGATCATCGGTACATGACGCCTTCCTCCTACGATCCCGGCCCGCTGGCCAACGAGATCCTCCAGTGGCTGGATGCGCAGTTTGGCGAGAAGACGCCCCCGTGAGACGTTTCCCCTCGAGGAAAGCAGGTGCCCTGGAGCCGCTTCCGCGCCAGGTGCGCTCCAGCCGTTTCGAGCGTCCCTGGGGACGGTCGCCGGGTGACCTCCGTCAGGTTTCGACGTCCGCCAAGGTCATGGATTCCTCGAGTTCTTCCCAAAGATCTGCCTCGCCACCGACTCCCCCCGGAACGCATCCGATAGAAGGAGAGCGGCCTGTCGGTTATCATTACTGCAGATCCTTGCCGGCAAGCATTCCGGCCGACTGCATGCCTGCAACAACAGGACGTCGAGCGCAATCGTCGCTCGAACGATGGCGGCTGGACGGTCGCGGCAATCCCGACAGGGGTCTGTTGCGTTGATGCACGGTATGCTGTATTGGGGAGTGAATAATCATGATGAAACGAGTCGTATGGATTCTGGCCCTCTTCTTGCTCGCCACCCCCGGGTGCCGGAGCTGCAACGACGACATCCCTCCCGCGGGCGACGACGACGCCACCCCCACGCCGATCATCTCAGACGACGATACCGGCGGGACGCCCACACCTACCGGTGACGACGACGCCACCGCGACCGTGATTCCGGCTCCCACCGCCACACCCGCCGGCGACGATGACACCGGGATGATGACTTCCACGCCGTTCCCCGGAGACGATGACACCGGCCCCGTCGTCACGCCGACCCTCACCGGGGATGACGACACCGCGATTGCGCCTACTGCCACGCCCGGCGGCGACGATGACACCAGTATCGTCGTGACGCCGACCGCGGGCCCGCTGACCCCCACAACGGTCCCGATCGTGACGCCCACGCCCAGACCGGCGCCGACAGCCACGCCGGGCGTGGAGCCCACGGAGCCGCCGGCCACGCCGACGGCGCCCCCGCAGCCGACCCCGACGCCCGGCGCAGGACCTACCGAGCCGCCGGCCACGCCGACCATGGCCCCCTATCCGCCGACTCCGACCCCGGGAACCGCGATAACGCCGCCCGCCGATCCGGTCGTGACACTCCTCGTGTCCCCTCCCGACGCGACCATCGACATGAGTTCCACGCTCACCTACACCGCCAAGGGGTGGTACGAATCGGGCGGCGCTGCCGACCTCTCGGGCATCGAGTGGATTTCTTCTGCTCCAGACGTGGCCACCATCGACGCAACCGGTGTCGTGAAACCGGTCGCACCCGGGACAACCACGATCAGGGCCTCGCTGGGGTACGTCTCGAGCGATCCGGTGCCGCTGGAAATCTTCGAGGACGGCCGGTTGATCGTCAAGGTAGTGGATGCCGAAACTGGCCAACCAGTGGAGGGCGCTCGAGTCTATCTCGGCGTGGATAGCTCCACCCCGGTGCTCACCGGTGCGGATGGGGAGGCGGAGATTACCGGCGATTTCTCCGGCCGGCAGACAGTAACTTCCTACCATCCGGACTACCACTGGGTCACCTTGACCAAGGTGCTCAACAGGAGAATCGTCATACCGGCCCGCAGCCAGGCCAACTCCCTACAGGGCACCTTGACCGGCACGGCCGATTTCTCCAACCTCGGCTCGTTGGACCGAGGCCAGGTCCGGATCGGCATGGTCACGCGGAGCTTTATCGAGAGTCCTCTCACCCTGGATACCAGCACGCTCATCGGCGACTACCGGCAGGTGGACGTGTGCGGGGCACTTCTCGACCTGCCGTCGAACATCGCTGGCGAACTGCCGGCCAACTGCGCTAGCAGCGAGAGCCTCGAGACCTGGGCGGTGCCGGGACCGACCGGGACCTACGACCTCTACATGCTCGCCGGAGACCTGCCATTGACGACGGTCCTGCGTTGGGCGGCCAACCCCACCATCTTCACCAATCTCGGTCTGCTCATGATGGACATCCCCAACCTGGACCAGTTCGCCTACGACCAGGCGCAGGGGTTGGACATCGTGGCTCCCGACATCAACGCGGGCACGGTCATGACGCCTGACGGCAGCACCAGTTCGGCGCTTCAGGTCGAGGTACCCTCCTTGCCGTCCGGCATAGTCGGGAACTACCCGCCGACCGTGATTGCGTTGCTCGACCTGGGTGGGGGCGGCATGCTTCCCATTGGGGTAGCGGGCACGGAAGGCAACACCACGGCGTCTGTCTACCACGGCCCGTCCTTCGATGGACAACTCCTTTCCGCCGTGATCCTCGCCGCCGAGAAAGGGGTTGGCGCGGAAGGTGCCTATTCGGTGGTCATGGGGTCCCAAGCGACACCCGGCGAAACCATCGTGACCCCCGAGTTCATGGACCTCCTTTACGAGGACGAGGTCCACTACGAACCCACCTGGTACACCTTCATCCCGATCCCGGACGTCACCGTCTACCGCTCGGTATTCACGTGGCGGTTCACACAGACCGTGGGTGAGGGGGCTGACCAGCAGACCATCGTCAAGCTGGTCTACTGGGATGTCTACCAGCCGCCGACAACCAACGTCGTCGACGTGCCGGATATCGACAAGCGGCCGAGAGCGGTCTACGGCGCGGAGGGGTGGACCTACAAGTCGGTTCAGTGGGAGCTGTTCGGCTACGACAACGGCGACTGGACGTTCGACGAGTTCACCTTCGACCCGAACGTCACCGTGTACGACTCCGGCATACTCCTCGAGCGCGTCTCCCGCAACCTGGTATACAATCTGGACGCGTACCCGTAGTCCGATGGGGCGGTGGATGAGCTGTTGGTGGTCGCTGGTCGGGTTGCGGAAATCCGTGAAATCTCGGTGGTTGTCGAGATTTCATGGTAGGTATCCGTTCCAGGAAGCTCAGAGCACGGGAGATTGCGTTTGACTTCGCGGGGAGGTCTGTATATTTTGTACTCAGGAATCGTTCCCCCGATTCATTGCCGGAGAAGTCTTCCTCCTCTGACGCCCCCCCCGCAGACATCCCTCACGTAGACGGCGTTGAAGAGGGCCAACCTTTGTCGCTTGCCCTG
>JAJRTE010000137.1 GCA_024278455.1 Myxococcota bacterium | reverse complement strand
TCGAGTGCGGCGACGACAGTCTTGCCTGTGCCGGTGGCTGCGACCACCAGGTTGCGCGTGTGGCCGGCCTGGCGCTCGGCCTGGAGCGCCTCCAGCACGGCCTGCTGGTGGGGGAGGGGCCGGAGGCGTACGAGTGATGCCAGGGCGTCGCGTCCCGCGTCCCGGCGGGCGCCAAGGACCAGCCGGAATCGTTCCGGGTCGTAGGCCTCGAAGCTGGGATCCTCCCAGTACTGCGCAAAGGTCGTGCGGAACTTGGCCAGCAGCGAGGGGCTGTCGCGCTGGGAGAGGCGGACGTTCCACTCGCAACCGTCCCGCAGGGCGGCGTGGGAGAGGTTGCTCGACCCGATGATGGCAGTACTGAAGCCGCTATCCCGGTGGAAGAGCCAGGCCTTGGCGTGCAGGCGGGTGCGTCGCGGGTCGTAGCTGACACGGATCTCGGCCCCCAGCTCCTTCAGCGCTTCGAGGGCCTCGTGCTCGGTGGCCCCCATGTAGGTCGTCGTGAGCACGCGCAGGGGCCCATGGGCGCAGAAGGTCGCAAGGGCCTCGCGGAGTTCCACGAAGCCGCTCCACTTCACGAAACTCATCAGCAGGTCCACGCGGTCCGCCGAGGGCAGCTCCCGGGCGATCTCCAGGCCCACGCGCAGGTCACGCGGCCCGTTGACGATGAGTTCGCTGTGGCGGAGGGGGATGCCGGGGCGACGGAGGCGGCCCAGGCCCAGGCCGGCCTGCTGGGCTCGCAGCAGCGAGAGCAGGAGGCCGGGGGTGACGACGTCGCCGGCCTCCACCTCGCCCGGTGCCAACTCGCCGAGCAGTGTCAGGAGACGGTTTGTCACATGGAGCTGCCGCTGGAGCCGATCCCGGCCGCCGATGCCGCCCAGCACTCGGTGCGCCGTGTCGAAGACGTGTCGGGCCAGCAGGTCGGGGGCGGCGTCCGTGCCCAGGGCCTCGACCTGGGCTACCCAGGCCGGATCATCGAGAAGGGCGCGTAGCTCGGCGGTGACGAGCTGTTCGTAGAGCCCGGGCTTGAGCTTCACGTGCTTGCCTCCCTGTGGGTTTTGGTCAGGAAATGGCGATGTGATCAGGAGCGAGTCGTTCTCGAGCCACGTGCGTCCGCCTAACCCGCCGGAACAGTGGCGCTACCTCGAGTCTGGGAGCCGTCGGGAAAGCTCGGGCCCGCTGCGGAGCGCCAGTCGCTACCAGGCCGGGCCCAGCTCGACATCGCGCAGCGTCTTCGCCCCTCCCAGCCTCACCCCTGGGGGGAGGAGCTTCGAGGTACTCCAATAACCCTTCAACGTGCGATATCGGGCAGGGCACGGCATCCGTTACGGTCGCGAGCGCCTGGCGCCCCTGACCAGGGCCCGAGCCGGCTGTTTCGGACAGCCCCTTTCCCGACGGCTCCTTGGAGCTGGGCATCCAAGTAGAGCTTCTCCAGGTGCTGGGCAAGGATGGGTCGGCTTGCCTGGCCATCGCCCAGATCCGCCGGTTGGCTCGTCGCCTCCCACCAGCGACGTCGCTTCCAGCGGTTGGCGGAGGAGCCGCTCGGGCAAGGGACGGGTTCTGCACAGCGACGGAATCTTCGTCCTGGCGATCCGCGCCGGGTTCCTCACCATCGACGAGTCGGACCGCGACGAACTCACCCCCGAGGGCCATTGGTTAAAGAGTTCCCATCCGGAAATGGCTCCCATCGCCGGAGCGGCCCATTCCTTCGCCAGGCACATCCGCGCAACCACTTGAAATAGCGCTGCTATTCCGGCGGGTTGCGCGGACGCACCTGGCTCGAAAGCGACTCGCCACGGCTCGGTCCGCCTTTTCCGGATGGGAACCAAAGATGAAGTTCGCGTCGTTCCGGGATGTTCTCGGGGACCAGCAAAGGAGAAGACACGTGGCCGATAGAAAGAGTTCCACCGCCAAGCGATTCGGCAGGATCGCCCGCGCCCAGCAAGCCCGGTTCCGTGAGACTCTGCCCAGGGCGGCGCGCAACCCCAGCGACGACAAGGGCCGCCGGCACGGGCACCTGCTCGCCCAGGGGCAAGAGCAGTACAATCTCATACCTGAACTACGCGGTCCCGGAGGTGCCATCCAACTGTTTGGGTCGCGGGGTATCAAGTGGTGGCGTAACGCCCGCAGCGGGGACGTACCCGGCGTGGACGGTCCTACGCGCAACCTCGCCAGTTCTCAACTCGCCTGCGTCAACTTCCTGCTCCCCCTGGCTCGTCGGCCATCGGCGCTGCTCGCCTTTCTGCGGCTGATCGACCCCAACGTGACTGGCGTCGAGCCCATTCCCGACCGAGGCGGCGGAGCGCCCTCCCTGGTGGAGTTCGAGTGGGTCGGCTGGGACGCCCCCCTGGAAGGTGGGCGCGTCACCCGCGGGGCCATGCAGACCAGCGCCGACGCCCTGGTGGTCGGTCGCACCGTCCAGGGCTTGCGCGCCTTCGTCTTCGAGTGGAAGTACTGCGAGGAATACCTGCGGCCCTCGGACAAGGCTGCCGGCCCATCGGGCAGAACCCGCCGCCGTCGCTACCAGGCCCGCTATGCGGCTTCCGATTCGTCCTTCACAGGCGACATTCCCCTGGACGACTTCCTTGTCGAGCCCTTCTACCAACTCATGCGCTTGCGCCTGCTGGCCGACGAGATGCAGCGCGGGGGCGTCGCACCGGCCATGCCGCTGACCGACGCCCGCGTGGTGGTGATCTGCCCGGCCGCCAACCAGGACTACCTGGTGCCGGTTGCGAGCACAGCCCTGGCTCGTCACTACCCCAGTCTGCCCACCATCCAGGCCGTCATGCAGGCCACGCTGCGCGATCCCCGCGGCATCCAGGTGGCGTCCTCGGAGGCGCTCATCGCCAGCCTCCGTGCCTCCGATGTCGCCGGCGAACTGGCTGACTGGCTCGACTACCACGCGCTCCGCTACGGGTGGTGAGCGCAAGGATCTCCTGCATTCTCTCCGCGAGGCACCGGTGAACCTACTCTCACCCCGGGGCACATGGGAAGGCTCGTCGGGAAGAGCAGGTGGGCGCTGGAGGTATCCAAGTGCTCGCAGTCGGAGATCCCCAGCAGCAGAGCAAGAGTGCTTGGACCGGGAGATGCGCTGCTGACTTTTGGGGAGAGCGACGACGAGAGCAGCAGGGCTCCAGGCGCGTGGAGTGTCAGCAAGCGATTCTCTTTTTGATGGCGAGGTCGGTTCCTCCTGATGGAGACCCGCAAGTTCCACGCCAGCAATTTCTCGTAATTGGGGGGGAATCACTGGAAGAGTGTAACGCTCGAGCGCCCTGGTGGATCATGCGAGAGTAATCTCAGGAGTTGGCCATGACAGGGATCCTGTACGTCTTTCTCGCCCTGGTGGGCGCATTCCTGGTGCTGATTTTCGGCATGCGCCTGGTGCTGGTACTGCGTATTCGCAAGTCAAAGGGCAAGCCGGCTCCCCAACTGTCCGGCAAGCCCGGCCGGGTCGTTCGCAAGCGCCCCGCGGCCCTGTTCTACTTCTATTCACCGTCCTGCGGCGCCTGTCGCACCATGACCCCCGTGGTGAAGCAGATGTCCAAATCCCTGGACACGGTCTTTCCGGTGGATATTTCCCGGGACATGGAGACCGCCCGCAAGTTCGGCGTCATGGCGACTCCCACCACCGTGCTGGTGAAAAAGGGCCTGGTGGACGAGATCCTCATCGGCCCCCAGAGCGAGGGTACTCTGCGGGGGCTGCTACAGGCCTGATTCGGTCCATTCCATCTTTGGGTCACGCGGTTCGAGACGATGCACTGCGAAGCATTCCGCGGGGAGCTGCTTGCCCCAGCAACGTCATGCTCCCCCCCGCAGCTCGATGAAGTCGGAATCCAGCCCCTGGCGATGCACCCGGAACTGGGCGGCGGTTCGCAGGTGCCCGGTGTGGAGTTGGAGATGGAAGGGGAAGAGCGCGGGGTGGCGCAGCAGTTGGTCCAAGGGGGTGGATGAGGCTTCGGCGTCGATGAGAAGGGCCTCCACCAGGAGCGCCCCTGTCTCATGGCCGATACACGGTGTTTCGGGCGCTGCCTCGTACATGCCCCGCGTGTCGGTGTCGCGCAGCGCGCCCCACTGGATCATCGAACGAACGATCCGCTGTATCGCTCGTGTGAGCGTCGAGCGCTCGCCCCAGCTTCCCACGAGGCGCCGCGTCAGTTGGGCCAGCGAGAAGAAGCCCTGCAGCGTCATCAGGCGCCCCGCAGAGGCCGCGACGTCCGTGAAGACCGGGTAGGTGGCCAGCATCATCGCCCAGTGGAGCGCCAGGCGCTCCTGGACCGTGGCATCCGCCAGCCTGGCCAGCGCGCGTGTCCGCAGCCCGCTCGCCGTTGGCGGAACATCGCCCCAGACGTGGTTGAGCACGGTGACCGTCTTGCGACGGGCGCTGTCACCGCCGATGACATCGTCAAGGAGGTTCCAGAGATACCCCCGCAGCTCCGCGCTGGATGAGCCGGCGGCGGCCCGCGCGGCGGCGGCATCGAGCCACTCCAGGTCTATGCGCCGGTCGAATCCAATGGCTGAGCGTCGTGTCACGAGAGTTCCGAGATCTTGACGAAGGGCACCATGACCTCCTCCAGCGCGATACCGCCATGGCTTACGGTCTCCCTGCCTTCAGCCAGGAAACACGAGCCATGGGGGGCGATGAGCGGGAAGTAGTCTTCCGGGAGCCCCACCGATGGCCATTGGATGGCATCGGGATACAGCCGTGCCGTCTTGTTGCGAAGCTCCCTGTTCCGGAAGACATGGGCCCGTTCGCCACGCTGCTGTGCGGTCACTCCGACGCTGGGTTTGCCGAAGCCCCGGCCGAAGACGTTGCCGTGGTCGGCGGTGATGAACACGGTCACCCCCCTCTGGAGGAGGTCTCCCAGCAATCGTTGGAGCTGGTTGGTGTTGGCCCAGACCTCCACCAAACCGTGGAGGCCCGCGGTTCCCAGGCCGGTCTGGTGCATGTTCTGATCGATGAGGCCGATGACCGCCCCAATCACTTTGACGTGGGGATCGTCTGCCGCGCCCAGGACGTCATTGGCCAGCCGCTGGAAGGACTCCTTCTTTCCCTGGGGTTTGACGTACCGGATGGCGTTCCGCTGAAGCCCCCGGTCCTGCCAGAAGTTGCTCCAGAGTTGGGGCTCCCGGTGCGTTCCTTCGATGCTGGCAAAGAACTCCAGGGGTATCCGGCCCGAAAAGATGGCCTGCCGACCGATCTGGGTGAGCGTCGGAATCCAACTGAATATCGCGTGCTCCTCCATCTGGAAGGAGCCCAGGGAGTCCTGGAGGACGCGCCACTGGTCGATTGCCATCCCGTCAATCACCAGCAGAGCTACACGTTCAAAGCCCCTCCGGCCCAGGTTGTGCGCCAGGTAGTGTGGGACGTGGTGCCCCAGGACGGGGCGCGGCAGGTAGGGCAGCGAAGACATCGGGCCGAAGTGACGGAAGAGCCACGTGGAAAACGAACCCTGCACCTGATGGACGAAGGTCTCCACTTCGGCCTCGCTCTCGGCATCCCGCGCGGATTCGGTGCGCCAGCGGAGTCGGACCCATGTCCCCCAGCGGAGCGCGAACTCCTGCCAATCCTCGAAGGTGGCCGTGTCTGAACCAGGGACCGTGGTTCTCAACTCCTCCAGGAGGTGGGAGAATCGACCTTCCGCGCTGGAGGCCGTTGAACCAGTGATGCCCACGGCGTACCAGGGATCGCCATCGACGACCTGCACCGCCGCGGTGGGCTCCATCAGCCCCTCGACGAAGAGGTTGTCCATGTAGACGCGCACGTCATCGTGGTCGAAGGGCAAGTGCAATGGACCCGAGAATGCCGGCTGGGGAGGCTCGCGCCCCGGCACCGGCGTCGATCCCCTGGCGATGAGGAAGTGCGGCCAGCGCTCTTCGAGGAAGGCCAGGAAGGCCTTTCGGTTGGGTACGATGCGCTCCAGGGGCCATCGCCGCCACGAATTCTGCCGGGCGAGCAGCTCGATGAACCGTGCGTCGAGGCTCGGCGGCAGGACCTGGGAGCGATAGTGTCGTCGAAGAAGCACACGAAGCAGATCGGCAGGCTTCTTGATGAGTTCGGGAGCGATTCCGAACACATGTCGAAGGATGAAGTCGCGGCTCGCGTTCGCTCCCATGTTCCCGGGCGCGGCCATGTCGACGGCTCGTGACAGTGTATCAAAATGTATCGGATCCAGCTCCGCCACGACGTTGGGCGCCAGTGTTGGGAAGATCTCCACGAGGCTGAACGACAGGACACGCCCGCTGCCGCGAGCTTCCTCCAGGACATCGTGGGGGACGCTCTGGAGCCCGTCGCGGCCGGCCCGGATGACGACAACGAGATGTGTTGCCTCACCGCGGTCCCAGCGGCGACGGAAGCGACTCTCGCAGGCGTAGCGGAAGGCGACGGGGTCCCCGAAGGTGATCAGATCAAAGCCACGGTTTGCAAGCCGGGCAACGACGCCTGGCTCGGTCAAGAGCCCATCCGGATCGGCGACCACCGTGAGGCGGCCCGCCGCCGCGCTCTCCTTGCTGAAGTGTTGAAGCAGGGGACGGCGCCAGCCGCCTTCGTACCCATTGGAGGGTTGGCTCGGCATCATGCGTTCTCCCGGGAGACAATCGCCACGAGCAATAGCGGCGTGAGATGGGGCAGGGCTGCTTCGCGTTCAGCGAGTCCCTGCTGCCAGGCGGCCTGCTCTCGTCGGAGCCGACCCAGCCGGAAATCCCGCACTTGCGGCAAGCCAACGCGCTGGATGGCCCGACGCCCAGCGGCGAAAGCAATCCCCATCTTGCGACGTTCCTGCGCAATCCGCGCCTGATGTTTCTGTTTTAGCTCGTGAAACACGGTGCGACCGTGCTCCTCCGCCGCCTGACGACTGCGCGCGAAGGCCCGCCGTGCGTCCTGGTCAGCGACAACGGCATCCGGTACCAGGTGGAGGCCTGGCGGCTGTTGGATCATCCGTTCCCACACGACGCGTGCGGTAGGCACGAGGACCTGGCCCGAGCCTGTGACGAAGACAGGAAGGACGCGCTGCTCCAGGCTGTCCGTGGACTGGAGGGCGACGCGCCACAGAGCCCAGCAGCCCTGAACCTTGTCCGAGACGCCTGGCACGTAGATCGCTGGAATTGGCGATCCCGGAGCAACCGGAGGAATACGGGTGGTCAGGCCGCGCACTCGCACGTCTTCGATGCTGAGCAGGTTTATGCCTGCATCTTCGGCTTCACGCCTGGAAAATGCCACAGGGGGCGTCGTGTGCCCGTCTGGCCAGGTTATATCGAAGCCACCACGCTCGGCTTTCACGACCCGTGCGCCCTGTCCCTCCTGACCACGCAACCATGCGAGGGTCATACGTTCGGTCCAGTACGGCATCTGGTGGCCGGCAACGCGTTGGGCCGCGGAGGGGTCCAGGTGGGTGGTTGCGCCCAGGAGGCTTGCACCGCTCCGCGCGGACCGTGCGCGGGCACGAATGGCGTCCGCCAGCGCTGCGGCGCGAGCCTCGGCCTCCTCGGGTGAGAGTACCGCGCCCACGTAGAGCCGCTGGAAATCGACACCACCCTCTTCCGAATCGAGGACGTCCGACAGCTTGTCGACACCGAATTCCTCCAAGATGCGTTGGAGCTTCTCCTCCAGTACCTCGCGAACACGCAGCTCCACCGTGTCTTCGAGTGCGAAGTTGAGGGCGCGCACGACGTGCTTCTGCCCAATACGATCAACCCGACCGATGCGCTGCTCCAGCTTCATCGGGTTCCACGGCAGGTCGTAGTTCACGACGACGTGCGCAAATTGAAGGTTCAGCCCCTCACCGCCTGCGTCGGTGGAGATCAACACCTGGGCTTCGTTGGCGAAGGCACGCTGCACGGCCCTGCGCTCTTCCAGGTTCATGGAGCCGTTGAGGCAGGTGACGGTGAACCCGCGCTGACGCAGGAACTCCGCGAGCATGGTCTGGGTGGGTACGAACTCGGTGAACACCAGCACCTTGAGCGACGGATCGTTCTCCTGGCGCTGGAGCTTCTGAATCCACGACAACAGCGCCTCGGCCTTTCCGTCCGGGGAGCGTGCCTCACAGCGTCGTGCCGCGGAGAGCAGGAGTTCAACTTCTGCTCGCTCGTTCTTCAGCCCCTTGAGCCGACTCGTCAGCAGCGACTCCATCTGATCCTGCCCATCCAGGTCGACCCACTCGTCCCCCACATCTTCGGCGAAGAGCGACAACTGCCCGGAGGGCAGCTCCAGCACATGGAGGCGGCGCTCCAGGGCCGTGCGTATGGCTGCCGTGCTGGAGGTCACCAGGCGCTGGAACAGGATCATGAGAAAGCCGACGGCGGTCTTCTTTTCTCGAAGCGCCTGGTTGTAGCCCTCCCTCACGTACTCGGTGACGGCCTCGTAGAGCGCGCGCTGCTCATGACGGGAGGCGTCCCACTGGACGGGGACGATCTGCGTATGCCGGGGCTTGAACAGGGGCTTGCCGTCGGCGTCGATGGCGCGGCTCTTCTCGGTGCGGATGACGAAGGGGGCCACGTTGTCGCGGGTGACCGACTCGTCGTCGGGCAGAGCATCGGCGTCCAGGAACGCGACGAGGCGTCGAAATGCGTCGGTCTTGCCCTGGTGGGGCGTGGCAGACAACAGCAGCAGATAGGGCGCAGCCTGAGCCAGCGCCTCGCCCAGGCGGTGGCGGGCCACATGCTCCGTGCTGCCCCCGAGCCGATGGGCTTCGTCGATGATCACGAGGTCCCATCCGGCGGAGACCAGGTCTTCGAAGCGCTCACGGTTATGGCGGGCGACCTGCTCCTTCGACCAACCCCGCCGCGTGTCCATCGGCTTGACCGAATCCAGGGGACACACGACTTGATCGTGGAGGCGCCAGAGGTTTTCGCGCCCGTCGACGCCGGCGAGCTGCCGCCACGCACGGAAGTTACCCGGTAGAACCAGCCTGAAGTCCTCGTTGAAGTGGGTCTTCATCTCGCTGACCCACTGGCTCACGAGTCCAGCGGGGGCGACCACCAGGATGCGCTTCGCTAGCCCTCGGACCTTGAGTTCGCGAAGAATCAGCCCCGCTTCGATGGTCTTGCCCAGCCCGACCTCGTCGGCCAGCAGGTACCGAACCCGATCCCCCGACATGGCCCGTTGCAGCGCGTAGAGCTGGTGGGGGAGCGGGATGACGGTCCCTTCCAGGGGGGCGACCAGGGCGTCTCGCTGGAGTGAGTCGAGGATGCGCGCCGCGGCGCTGACGAAGCAGAGATGGTCGAGGGTCGGGGCAGCGGCCCGGGCCAGCGGCTGGAGGCGATCTTCGCGAAGGCGGACGACGGCGTCGCGCCGGGCGAGCCAGACCTGCGCGGTCCGCTCCCCCCACAACAGGTCGACGCCCACGACGCGACAGGGCTCGTCGTGGTCGAGGCTGAGGCACCAGTCGCCGGGCTGCATCGTCTACCCTTCCTCAATCGGATTGTGTCGTCCTGACGCCGACGCTGCCCAAAGCATGGTTTCAGAGCCGCTCACGTCGAGCTTTCTGTGGAGCCAAACCACCATTCGCTCCTTCGCTCCTCTCAGGGGTGGGACAGAGGCCAACCCCGCTGCAGGGGCTCGCAGGACGGACGAAACAACCCCGGGGTTCTCGCTGCCAATCTCCACGCGGTCGCCGAAGAACCACGCAACGTGGGTCAGCGTGCCATCCCGCTCGACGAGTAGGGATCGAGCATCACACCCGGGACAGTACTGGTAAGCACAGCTATTCTTCGAGAGCGTCGCTTCCATCATCCTCACCTTGCGCAGTGTCTGTTGCTCCACGGTCGCCTTGCCAAACTCGGGCGACCGCCTTCCAATCGATGGACCGCTCGACCGATTTGCCATCCCGCCCCTTGCCGGTCCAAACTTCCCAGAAGTCTGGGTCATCGGACTGCGGGCGATGCTCGCGCGGCAGGTCCCGCATTCGCGTGAGCACTGGCAACTCCGATGCCCAGCCTAAGAGGATGGCGTGCTGAGATGGCAGCGACGGCAGCTCGCGTAGCAAGCCACGCAGGTTGTCCGGCACCAGGCGCGCTACCAGCTCCTGGTCTCGGTCGTTGCTGATCCTGTGAAGGAGGAAGCTGTTGCACTGAGAAAGGACCGTGGGAGACAACTCCGACGGGCGTTGCGAGGAGAGCACCAGCCCGAGTCCGAACTTGCGACCCTCGCGGGCGATCCTTTCGAATACCTTGCAGCAGATGGCGCCCGCGTTCTGGTTCTCGGCGTCCGAGTTGTATCGCTTGACGAAAGTGTGCGCCTCTTCCATCACGATAACGGTCGGCAACACCTCACCTTTTAGTCTTCGATATCGCTGCAGGGCCTCGAATACCATGCGAGCGGCAACAGCCGTGACGACGTGTACGACATCCGATGGCACGAGAGACAAATCGAGGACAGCAATCTCCCCCTCGGCGGCAGCATCGGCACCGATATAGTCGGTCAGCCACCGTTCAAGGCTGGTGAAATCTTTGGCTGACACCACGGAGTTGATGCGCGAGTCGGATAGGAAAGTCCGAATCCGCGACACCAGGAAGTCGAGGAATTGGCTTAGGTTTTCCTGCTTTGCGAGTATCTCTATGTGATCGGCCAGATCGCTGCCATTGAACGGTATCGGTACATCCTCGTCGGGCCCCTCCTGGTAGACGATGCCACCGAGCTTATCGAGGGAGGCTTGCAGCGGGTCGAGAACTGCCTCTATGCGCGCCTCGCTGAAGGCTATAAAGTACTCAATCGTCTCGCCATTCTTGACAAAACTCTTGTACGCGCTGTCGAGGGACTCGTCGATTGCCTTGCGGATCGCATCAAGCCCAAAGGTTGGCATTGCGGCTCTGCGAGTATCGAGGTCATCACGGATCGCTCGGAGCCTGAATCCGAATTTGTTTTCGTCGTCACGGATCGCCCCCGTGGTCAGGTCCTTGCGGATCGTGATCATGACAGACGAGAGATACCGCCTCAACCGAAGTCGCTTCTCTTCCTCGGACGTCTCGCCGAACCCGGTTCGCCCTGCTTTCACCTCGCGCAGTGCGCGTGCAAGCAGTGGCCTCTGCGTCTTCGCGCTAGCCTGGGTGAACGATGCCCACTCTTCGCTGTTCCAGAACCACAACGGGACTTTCAGTGCTGACTCATCCTCGGACGTGGGCTCGACTCTGAACACGCGGGCCTGCAGACCGCCCTCCTCGTCGTTGAAAGCGCGAGTATATTCCCCATTGGGATCGAGGATGATGAAGCGGGCGTTTGGTCTCCCCTCACTCCTGTTCGAACGAGCTTCTTCGAGCGACCACCGGATGAGCCCGGCTACTGAGCATGATTTTCCGCTTCCGGTGTTCCCAAGTACCGCGAGATGTCGCCCAAAAATCCGGTCTGGGTCGACTGAAACCGTAGCGCTTGCCGCCAACGGGCTGGTGCCCATCTGGATACGCTGCTGATCCCCGGACTCGACAATCGACCGAAGCTGGCGCTCTGTCGGCAGAAGAATCGCGCCCCCCACGCTGGGAAGGGCGTTGGCTCCACGTCGAAATGTGTACTCATCACCCGGTCCGGCTTGCTTGCGGAGTGTGCCGACAGGGTTCGTGCTCATTCGGCGGAGGGGGTATGGGAGGTCCACTACACCGAAGTCGCGGACGCCGCTGCGCTTGGGGAAGGCGGATCGTTCGATGGTGATCCATTCGACTTGTCCCACGACGTACGCGTCGTCGACGGGAATCAACACGTAGCCATTAACGCGGGGAAACGAGCGAACTCCTCCAGCATTGAGGGCCACGGAGTCGGGGGCTTCGATGTCCAGGAGCACCTTGATCTCGCTCGGCGAGACGAAGTCAACGGTGCCGACGCGCAGACCTTCAGCACACTCAAAGACGGTCTGAGTCATGCTGTTCCCTTATCATCATCGCTGCCAGCGCCGTCGACCCGTGCAGAAGCCTCATGTGGAGATTCGGTAGGGCTGGTCCCGAAACGCGCTTTGAGGAGATCAGCCATGCGGAAAGTGGTTCGGTCGATAGCAGGCTTCGGAAGGTACCAGTCCACAAGCTGCGTCAAGTCCCCAAGACGGTCACCGATCATCAGACTGACCTGGGCGGGACGGCCAACACTATCGTAGAAGCCCATGATGCGCTTCAAAGGATCGCCGTGAGCGATAATGACCAGGTGTGTCGACGGAATCGTCAGCATGTCCTCAATCACCCGGTTGATGTGATCGTCACCGAAGCTGTAGCCGTAGGTGAACAGGGTATGGTTTGGTCGGCAGCATGAGGCGGCGAGGTCACGGAAAAGGTCTACGTAGGGGTAGCCTGCCGTCTCCTTATCCTTCGCAGCGTTGGGGTAGATCATCAGTCGCTTGATGTCTTCCCCCGAGAGGCCCGGCGCGTTCAGGAAGGATGCGACGTCCTTCGCTCCAAACGGGAGCCCGATCTTCCGGATGGCTCCGGAGGCATCCACCCAGTCCACGGAGCCGTGCAGCTTCGTAAATCGCGCCACCCCCTCGAGATAGCGAGGCTCACCCCGGATCCCTGGCGGGTTGTAGTGAATGTCCAGATCGAGGCGCAAGGAGCGGAATACGGGAGCAAGCGCGCCCACGAAGCGGTCGAGGAGATGTAGGCCTGCGGCGTCGGCCCCAGCCTCGATGAGCCGGTCGTAGTTTGTCGTGAAAATATGGAGACGGTCTCGCGTACCGCTGCGGCTCGCGAAGCTCATCAAGAAGGTGACGAGGTAGTTGAAGGCGCGCTCGCGCTCGTCCTCTTCAGCCTCGGCGATACCCGCTTCACCTTGAAGAATGCTCTCTGCAAAGTTTTTGAGAACCAGGTTGCGGCGTTTACGTAGCTCATCCAGCGGGGGGCTGGCCTTGTCGCAGGTGTTTCCCATGATCTCCAAACCGCGGATCAGCTCGTTGGCCACGCGGATTTCGTCCTCAAAGTTGCCCTCGCTGCGTTTGGCTGCCTTCGCGGAACGCTTTGCCTCGCTCGCGATTCTCTCCGCGAGCTTGCTATTTCCGAAGTCCGCCTTGCTCATGCCGGGCAGGCCTTTCTTGGCAGCCATCCAATGCACCGCATGGGTGAGCCCAGATCCGACCAAGAGGGAAAGATGCTCGGACTGGCAGAGCGCTGTGAGCCAGGGTTCAATGCGCTTGCGTATCCTTTCTTTGGATATCGTTTCCTGGTTCTGAAGCCAGGAGCACGTCGAACCTTCCTTCACGACGAGGCGGTCGTCGTCATCGGCGTATGGTACAAGGACGACGTAGGTCTGGTCCTCACGGCTTTTCAGAATCTGAGGGTGCTCCTCCTCGGTGTTGGCGGTTGTCTTGGTGTCGTCACTTGCGCCACTCTTTTCGCCCAGCTTGGTATCCTGGCTCACATTTGGGGCTCCCGGATTCTGTGCCAAGTCTGGCTGTGAAGGTGTCGTCGTCGTGCTCATCACTCAGCCCTCCAGCCGCGTAAGCGCGTTGTCGTAGTACATCAGCATGGTGGCGTCCTCTTGTAGCACCTTGGGGGGGAGCTTCTCGGCGACCTCGACGATGGTGGTGTAGTCGCGGTCCTGCCAGGCGGCCTTGAAGCCGGCGCGGACCGCCTCGGTTCTGAAGACCTTGAGGCGGCGCTGTTTGGTCGTCTCGTATTCCTGGAACTCCTTGAGGAGCGCCAGGCTTCGGAGCTTCTCGATGTCGGCCTGCTTGTTGGGATCGGGAACGTACCAGCGGTCCCGGGCCTTGTCCTGGAGGCGCGGGTTCTCCTTGTCGAGCTTGCGCAGGTCCTTGAAGTTGCTGGACAGGTAGCGGTGGATCTGGCTCGGCACGGGGCCTTTGCCATCGTAGTGGAGAAAGCTCTGCTCCAGGATGACCTTGAGTTCCACGGTGGCCTCGTGCCTGGCCCAGGACTTGATCTCGCGCATGAACCGGGGTTGCAGGTCCTGGAAGCTCTGGGGCTTGTCGTGGAGCTGCTGGCGCAGCCACTGGATGGCGCTGGCCTCGTCGTTCACGAAGAGGCTGATCTGGCGCAGCTCGCTGACGCTCATCCGCTTGCGCTCGTACTGGTTCACCTGGTTCGGCAGGAAGTACATCCCGTCCCGCTCGGGGAAGCGCCGGGCCAGGCCCTGGAGGAACTCCGGCGCCGACAGGGGGACGCTGAGCCCGCGCTGCACGTGGAAGGCGATCATGCGGTCCAGGAGCATCTGAGGCGTTCGCTCCGCGACCACCTCCAGTCGAAGGTTCAAGGTCGAAGGTTCAAGGTTCGTGGGGCCGGCTTCCAGTCGGCCTTTTTTGTCCTCTCCGCTGCTCCGCCGGCTGGAAGCCGGCGCCACGAAGATGGGGACGTTCTTCAGGTGCTCACGCACGAAGACCCAGGCGGAGTCGGGGCTCACGTGGCCCAGCTCGAACTCGTGGGCGAGGGCCTCGGTGGGCTTGTAGGCGGAGATGACCAGGTCCTGCTTGACGGCGGAGCTGGTGACCTGCCGGTACGAGCCCTGCTTCTTGTCCAGCGTGCGCACGTCCGCGACGACGAAGCCGGCCGTCCCCATGGCTTCCTGGATGGAGCGCCAGACGCTGTTCCTGGAGTTGCTGAAGACCACGGTCATCCAGCGTCCGGGCTTGAGCACGCGGTGGTACTCCGCGAAGGCGCCGCGCATGAGGTCCTGGTAGTCCAGGAGCCCCTTCTTCTTGGCGCGATCCACGATGGCCTCGGGTTCGGCGTTCGTGAGGACGCGGTGCCAGGACTCCACCAGGAAGTTGAGGTCCGCGTAGTAGATGTTCTCGCCGAAGGGGGGGTCGGTGAAGATGTAGTCGATGCTGTCGGCGGGGATGGGGAGGTGGGCGCAGTCGCCGGTGGTCACTACAGCCAGAGCATTTATCGCATTGGGCCTGCTGTACACCCTATTCAGGCGCTTCAGCTTGCCCTCTAGGACGTAACGTGGATTGCAGTCAGAGAAGGCTGACGCGATGTAATAGACTCCACTCATGTAGTTGTTGACCTGGGAGCCACCTGGGCGGCCAAATTGGATAGGCTTGTACCGATTCAACACCGACATCCCCCAGATGGCCTGCTCCACGAAGAAGAGGAGCATGTTGCGCAGGCGGCTGTCCGGCTCAGCGCTGGCCTTGCGCCAGAGCGCGGCCAGGGCCTGGGCGGCGCGGGGGAGGAAGAAGTGGTGGAGGTGCGTGACGCCCGAATGGTCCATCCGCGCACGTTCGTGGGTCATGTGCATGTAGGGGAGCTTCTCGACAGGCACCTCCGCCGGCAACGGCATCGCCTCGATGCGCTCCAGGATCGCCCAATCCTGTTCGTCCAGGGGCTTCTCGTACTTGGTCTTGCCCACGGTGTAGTTGATGAGGGCGGGCTTGCGCTTGGGCGCCTTGACGGTTTCGCCGATGGCCGCGTCGAAGCGGGTCTCGTAGAGACGGTCCAGCTTCTTCTTGCTCAGCGCTGCCTGGCAGCGCGGACACGGGAACTCAGCCCGAACGCGCTTGGTCTCCGGGTCCAGGGCCTCCTGGATGAACACCACCTCGCCGGCGCACTCGGGGCAGGAGAAGACCTCGCTCCACACCGTGTAGTTGATTTTGCCGAAGGCAAAATCAACGGTTCCTGGTTCTGGGTTCTGGGTTCTGGGTTGGGACAGGAGTCGGCGGAGTTCGTCGGTCGTTTGGGCGTTGCGAATCCGCTCTGCAAGCTCCTGCACCTCGCGGTCATCCGAACCCTGAACCCTGAACCCTGAACCCTGAACCCCACGCGCCAGCGTGGCGTACATCCAGCCCAGCTCGGCCTCCACCTGGTCCAGGATGCGCTGGGCGGCCTCGGCGAAGGCCTCCACATCGAAGGGGATGTTGTAGTTGGCCGCGATGAACGTGGCCGCGGGCCCCAGGTCGCCCAGGACGACCCGGCGGGCGCCCCACGTAGGGCCGGCATCTTGCCGGCCGCTCTTCTTCCAGTCCTCTTCCAGCTTGCGGCGGTACGCTTTGGGCGCGGTGCCGCACCACTGGGCCGCGACGCCGGTCATGCCCGATCCGCAGAACCCGTCCAGGACGATGTCGCCCGGCTGCGTGTAGTGGAGAATGGAGGGCACGATGGCCAGGTGCGGCACCTTGGTGTGGTAGCCGTGGGCCCGGTAGAGCTGGTCGGTCTTGCCCACGCTCACATCGACGGCGAAGGGCTCCCGGCGGTACTCCTGCGTGGAGCCGGCATCCTGCCGGGCGTTCTCTTGAGCTTGCTGGCCGGCTGGAAGCCGGCCCCACATGCGAACGAGGTCCGCGAGGAATGGGTTGGGACAGGCCGTGTAGTACGGCGGATCGGAGAGCCGCAGGATGTCCTCGTCGCTGGCCTTGGGGAAGCCCGGGGTCTCGCGGAACTCGGGGTCCCTGAGCTTGTCGGCGAGCAGGCCGAGGAAGTGCGCGCGCCGAGCCTCTTCGCTCTGGAAGGTCATGCCGAGGCACTGGACGGGACCCGTCTTCTCTTGCTTGCCAAAACCAAGTGACTGCTGGTCTTTCATAGGTTCTCCTCGGGGAGGCGATCACCGCGCACGATGGAAGACGCGGATTGCTCGCAGAATTGCGCGCGCGTATTGAAGCAGGTGTCGAGAAGGAAGAATGGCGCGACAATGGCGCGCGACCATTCAGGGGACCATTCATCGGCCAGAATGGCACCAACAATGGAACCAGAACATTCACCTGGCCAGAAATGTGCCCCGGAAATGTCCGAGTCGCCAGCAGGAGACATTTGACGGTCGAAATGTCCACAGAAATGTCTCCGTGCCGTAGTCGCTGTCATTCATCTTCCCCCGCTACTCCAGCGTAGGCCGCTGCACGGCCCCGGACCTTGTCGGCCACACCGAAGACGACGGTGCCTCCACCCCCGTTGGCCATGCAGATGGCCCAGTCGATGACCTTGCGCACGGCCTTGTCCAGACTCGTGCCGTCCCACTCCTTGAAGTCGAGGTCCTGGTCCTCCAGCTCATCAGCAATATCCTGGTCGAGCTGGTACAGAAGCTCTTCGAGATTGCGGAGGGTCCTCATGCCTACTTCTCCAACACGACGCGCACCCGCGTGGCGTCTTTGCCCTTGGTGAGCGTCGCGACGAAGTCTTCGAAGCGCTCACGGAGTTCCGCGAGCGTACAGGGCACGCCGCCCTCCGCCAGCGCCGCACCCAGGTCCGACTCGCGCACGAGCACTTTCTCCAGGCCACTCAGGATCTCCTGGAGGGCCTTCACGAACACGGCGTCCACCGGGTCGGGAAGCACGCGGGCGTCCAGGAAGGAGCGGAGGGCTTCCTTGCCCTTGGCGTCGCTCAGCAGATCGATGTTGGCCGCCACCGTTGGGTCTTCCAGGTTTCCCAGCAACGTGGTGGTCCAGTCGTGGATGAGTTCGTCGAGGCGATTGTCGAGCCATTCCAGCCGGCTGGACGCCGGCTCCACTTTGTGCCGGCTGGAAGCCCGCTCCACGACTGCCTCCTCGACGGGGCGGTAGGCGCAGTGTGGGCAGACGGGATCGGTCTCGAGATCTCGTTTCGTCAGGCTGAAGCAGGTCTTCAGGCCAAAGAGCGCGTTCTCGAAGTCGCGAAGCTGCTGCGTGGGCATCATCTCCACGGTGGAGAGGTGCTGCAGTTGCTTGAGCCGCGGGTCCTGTCCCAGACGAGCCTTGCGCTGATCGTCGGTGGCTCCCAGGCGCACCTTCCCGTGGCTCTCCAGGTAGGCGTCTCGGTAGGTGGATTTCAGCTCGGAGAGGGCCTGGCCCAGGGTGCGCTGGAAGCTGGCATCGGCGCGGTGCTTGGGGCTGGTGATCTTGGCCATCAGCTCGGCGCGCCGCTCGCGCATTCGGTCGACCCAGGGGTGCCCCGCTTCCAGCACGGCCTCAGCCTTGCCCAGGTAGGAGGTCATGGGGCCTAGCTGCTGCACCAGCTCGACCAGCTCCGAGACCTGGCGGACGAGGGCCAAGGCTGGGCGCTGGGCCTGAATGGTGGGGACGTCATGGCGGAAGCTCTTGAGCTTGCCGGCGGTGTTGTAGGCCTGAAGCGACTCGAGGAAGGATTTCACGCCGGCAAGATGCCGGCGCCACGTCGCCATCTCCTGGTGGGAGAGGATGTTCTTGCCCCAGAGGACCAGCTCTCCCAGTTGCGCCAGCGCCATCACCACCTTGTTGACGAGTTCGGTTACACGGGACTGGAGCTGGGTCACCGCGAAGTCACGCTTGGCCGGGTTGACCACGAGCCCCTTGGGCAACCCCAACAGGTCGAAGAGTTCTTGCAGGGCTCCCAGCGGGAGGTCCTTTGGGCGACCAACGTGCTTGAACCGGGCGAGGTCCGCGATGCTGAGCTTCGCGAAGTGATGGATTCCGCTGGCGTCGATCTTCTTGCCGGTGATGCTGAGCACGAGGTCACCGCTGTGGACGAGCCCCGCCAGGACCACGGCCAGGAACTCCGGCTCCAGGCGGAAACGGGTCCAGTACTCGATGCCCCCGTCGTCCTGCACCAGCTCCGAGCGGTTGAGGACCTGTCCTTCTCCCTTCGCAGCAAGCCGTTCCATGATGTGCCTGGCGTAGCGCGACTCTCGTGGGCGAAGCCGGTCGCCGTCCAGCAGCTCCAGGGCGTCGAGGACGGAGGTCCCCAGCTTGCTCTTCACGCTGCCCGCGATCCAGCGCATGGCATCCTGGGTCGCCTGTGCGCGGTTGGCCCGGGTGATGGTGGTGCTGAAGATGGGATAGTCCGGGGCGATATCCGTGAAGTGTGCCGAGAGCGAGACCGCCGCCGCCACGTCCACGTAGTCGCGAACGCCGCCCCGTGATGGCGAACGGGCGAAGTTGCTCTGCAGCAGCGCTCCCAGCAGGCGAGTCTTGCCTTGACAGGTGACCTCGTAGGCGGTGGTGAGCTTGTCCTGCAACCAGCGCGTGAGCGTCTTGAGGTGACCCAGTGCCTTGTCGTCGTAGACCTTTTTGTTGCTGCCGGACGCGGTGGCCCAGAGTTCTCGCGCCCCTGCGTAGAGCTTGAGCGCATCCAGGAAGGTGGGGCCGGCATCTTGCGGGCCATTTCCAGTCAGCCGGCTGGAAGCCGGCTCCACAAAGTGCTCGAGACGGAAGAAGACCTCGTCGGGCCTGCGCTCGTCCTTGAAGTACGGCGCTTCGAAGGGTTGGATGAAGTAGATGTAGAAGTCGCGGGGAGGCTGGGCCGTCGAGCGCTCGTTGGGCGCCCCAAAGAAGAGGTAGCCGCTGCGCCCGGCCCTTCGTTCGCGCCACTCCAGCTCGTGCTCCCAGATGCGGTAGCCGCCCACGTAGGGGGGCGCCTCGGGATCTTCCAGCACGACGCGGCGCAGGGCGTCGAAGTAGTACTGGTCGAGCTGCGAGTCGCTCAAGGACTCGGCCCTCTTGCCGATGAGGGAGTCGAAGTCGATGTTCTTCTCCAGGTCCAGGTAGTACTGGCCGTTCTCACGGTTGAAGGAGAGGAACTGGCCGCTCACCGTCTTCACGATCTCGCGCAGGACAGTCTCCACGACGGTCTTCAGGAACTCGGCGTCTCGCTCCGGCAGGGGCAAGAGCACGCAGAGATCGTCCCGGAGTTCCTCCGCCGTGGCGCCGATGGGGGCGAAGATGTCGCTGGTGGTCAGTCGGTGTACCGAGAGCGCGTGGATGATGCGGAGCGCCGCCGGGCGGTAGTGGGGGCGCGTGAATGCCTGCTGGATGCGGGCTTCCAGCACGTCGCTCTTCTGGATGACATCCCGGATCTCCGGGACGGATCGGAAAGACGGGTTGTCCTTGAGGTTCTGCCAATACGAGTCATAGGCGATGAGCCCCGGCTCATCCGTTGGGAGTTCATCGTCCAGGAGGCGCCGGATGGCCGCGCTGAGAGTCTTCAGGACCTCGCGCTTCTCGGCGACGTAGACGCGCTCGAAGGTGTCCAGGTACGCGGGATGGACGGGAAAGAGCCGAACGAACTCGTCCATCTGCTCGTTCATCGTTCCGTAGAGGGGAGCGAACCTGGTCAGGTGGTCGCGGACGAGCCCTCGCTGCCTGGCGTCTTTCTTGAGGAGGCGCTCCGCGACCACGTGGGCGACGTCTTCCCGGGCGATGCGCATCTGCTCGAAGCGGTCCTTGACCCGCCGGAGACTGTCGGCGGCGAACTGAAAGCGCGGGTTGTCGAAGAGACTTTCTTGAACGCCCGCAATGAAACGGAACCGGGAGCCCTTGCAGAACTCTCCCACAGCCCGGAGGAAGTTCAGGTTCCGCATGAGTTCCTGCTCCTTGTTGGAGCGGAGGTAGTCCAGCAACTCGTCGAGGACGAAGAGCAAGCCCTTGTCGGGGAACTGCGCCGTGAACGCCGCCATCATGTTGGCGAAGAGGTCCTTGTGGTTGCGGATCCGGTCCTCTGGCGGAACCTGGAAATGGACACCCTGGTCGGCGAGATGCTCCTGGAGGGTCTCCATGACGAACTGGCGCAGAGGCATGGTGGAGTTGATCTCGGCCCGGATGACGAAGAAGCGCCCGGCGATCCGCTCCGCGGAATCCGCGACAGCAGAGTGGGTGAGCGCAGTGGCGAGATCCGCGCGCTCGGCCACGGCCGAGATGACCGCCATCAAGTGCGACTTGCCCGTGCCGTAGTTGCCCACGACCATGAGGCCTCTGTTGTCCGCCGGCCTCTCGAACTGCAACTGGCGGAAGACCAGCTCGGAGAGCTGCTCCCCCATGCGGTCGGAGATCACGAAGGTCTCCACCAGCCGGCGAGCGCTGGCTTCCAGGTCCGCTTCGCGGAGCTGCACGACGGACTCGATGGGATCGTAGTGGATGATTTCTGAGTACTTCATGCCGAGTGCTCCTGGACGGGGGCTGTCGTGTTCCCGACTGGTTGGCTGGCTGCGATTGTCACGACCAGCGCCTGTGGGTCGTGGAACCGACGGAATTCGGGATGATCCGGACTTGCATAGGTCAAGGCACCGCGCCGGAGGGCGCCCCGCCAGGTGGCCACGATAGTCCGATTTCGCGAGAGGCTTTGAAGCAGCCGCAGCGGATCCTGCTGGAGGTCTGGGTGGAAGAGCATCTCGATGTTGTCCAGCATGATTGGGTCGGCATCGATCTCCGCTACGATGTCGTCGACGATCCGCACAACCCGCAGCGCGCGCTGCCGGGCGGTCAACTCCAATAGACGCTGGGAGAGCAGCAGGTTCACGTTCAAGAGCGGCCATGCACGCTCGTCATGGAGGTCGCACAGCGCTGCTGTCTTCCCGGAGCCTGCCGGTCCAACCACCAGCACGAGCTTGTGGTACAGCAGCGGGGCTTCAGCAACCCGCTCCGCAATCTGACGGGAGAGCGGCGGTGCCATCAGGTAGCTTCTCCGTCTTCTTCGGAGCGCGTGGACCTGGCGGCTCCGCCTTCTTCGACCCAGGCGTCGACTTGTGAGATCTTGAACTTCCAGAGTCGCCCCAGCCGGTGGGCCGGGAGCCCTTTCTTGCCGATCCAGCGGTAGACGGAGTCCTTGGTTACCCCGAGATGGGCGGCGATCTCCTCGACAGAAACCCACGGTTCGACGGTCACGGAAGTATCCTCCTCGCAGAGCAGCAGGCACACGAAAAGCCGGCTGCATCGACGCAACAGAGGTCTGGAGCCTATCGTCTTTGCTCTGGATCATCAACAGTCGGTGAAAGTCGCGTGTGCCCATGAACGATGGCTCTCTGTTGGGATGGGCGCACATCTCCGCACAGCACCCGCTGCTCCGCCCACACCGTGCTCGTCGGCGCCCCCGCCCGTTGGTGGTGTTGATGGGGTCGCCGCAGCGGCAGTCGAGCAGGCCGGCGAGAGAGTAGTCGGGGTTGCGGTTGTGGCGGTGGACTGGTTCGTCTGGGCCTCCGTGCACAAGCAGGCCCTGCTCTCGGCGCAGATGGAGGGGATCCGCGCCACGCTCATGCTCCTCCCGGAGGTGGAGGCATCCGGAGAGCCCACATCGACGCAGACGTCGAGGAGATCAGCGGGTACGTCGCGGCGCTCGGCCAGGCCTGGGACGAGGGGGAGCATGCACCTGTCTTCGTGGTGGGCGGAGCGGCGGCGTTGCATCGGCTATCTGCCAAGCAACCGGAAGATGTGCCTCTCCGGCATGAGACCGAAGCGCTGTGTACGAAACCGCCATTGGGCCACAGGTTTGTAGATCAGTGAGGCGTAACGAGCCAGGCGGGAGCGGGTTCGTATGGGTATCTTGTCGTCTACGAAGATGGAGGCGACGGTGACACGCTTGATGTGGTCGAAGAGATCGTCTGTGATCCATGGAGGGACTCGTGAGTGGAAGTCGAGGTCCGACCATCCTTCGGGGGTCGTGGGGGGCCGGAATCCCTGCTTGACCGCCAGCTCGAATATCGCTGATCCGGGGTAGGGGAGAAGTATGTGGTACGGTCCCAGACGTGCTCTGGGGTTGTCCCGCAGCAGACGCCAGCCCAGCCGGACCGAGGCGTCGATGTCCGATTTGGTTTCGCCAGGGAAGCCCACCAGGAAGTTGTAGTACGGTACGATGCTGTTGCAGGCTGCCAGCCTGCGGTTTTGCCGTATGGCCTGTTCCACCTCGTAGCCCTTATGGATCGAGTCCAGGATGGCCTGACTTCCGCTCTCGATGCCGAACTGTATCGAGATGGTCCCGCTCCGGTCCAGGAGGTTCAGGGTGTCGTCGGACATCCGGGCGAAGGTGTCCACGCGGGCTCCCTGAAAGATGAGCTTCATCTTGATGTTGCGCCTCTGGATGCCCTCCATGATGGAGTGGACGCGCTTCAGATCGATGAAGAACTCGTCATCGAGGAAGCCCAGGCCCCGAACTCCGTGGTGACGGTGCAGGTGCTCCATCTCGTCCAGGACGCGCTCCGGTGACAAGGCACGCCAGCGACGGTTGTTGTAGGCCTCGTTGTAGCAGTAGGTACATGCGTGGGGGCAGCCCCGCGATGTCTCGAACTCCAACAGACCGTCGGCTCCGAAATCGGAGAAGAGATAGCGCTGGACATCCAGTAGATGGAGGGGCAGGGGAGGGAGGGTGTCCATGTCCAGGAAAGGGCGCCTCCCGGTGTTCACGACCTGTCCCCGGGATGAGTATGCGAGCCCGGTGATGGCACCGGGATCAGCGCCTCGTTCCATGGCCCCGACGAGGTCCCGGAATACGTGCTCTCCCTCGCCGATGATGGCGAAGTCGATTCTGGGATCCCCCGCCAGGTCCTGGGCGCAGAGGGTGGGGTAGACGCCTCCCCAGACGGTTTTCACATCCGGGGCCAGAGCTTTCACCATCTCGGTTGCCTTCACGGCACCCTTGAGTTGAGGTCCCGTAATGGTTCCCACACCGAATACCAGAGGATCGCCCGAGGCCAGCTCGCGCCGCAGGTGGGCCTCCCAGTCGGTGTCGATGGCCTGATCTACGATAACGACCTGAAAGTCCTCGTGGATCAAACTTGCCACACGGAGCAACGCCACCGGCAGCCGAGCACCCACCAGACGCGCGAGCTGCCCGGGATCCGGACGAAACAGGATAATCTTTTTTTTTCCGGGCATTATTTTTTCCGGGTTTTTTGGGGGGGCATCGTCTGCTTCCAGTTCCCTTCAGTTTTCTGTTGCCGAGTACCCGTTCCAAGAAACCGCACCCAGCAGGAGCGAGTCGCTTTCGTGGCAGGGGCATCCGGGCAACCGCCCGGAATAGCAGCGCTATTTCAAGTGGACGCGCGGACGTGCCTGGCCGGTGATGGGACAAGGGGGGCCGATCCGGCGATGGGAGCCTTTTCAGGACGGGAACTACCGGGGTGGCTGCTTGTCATGCCGCTGCCGTGACCATAAACCGTTGTGGGGATCGAGCCCTCCCGACGAGGGCTGCCAGGGTTCCTGTGTAACCTTTGCCTCTGAAATATCATGGTTATCAATAATGTCGGGAGCCGAATGACATGAGAGCCTCGATGAGCCCATGGGAGCACCGGGTGCCGCGGGGAATCGCCGCTGCGTTGCTGGAACTGGCTCATGCCATGATGGAACGACCATGGTTCTACAGCGGTCTCCAGAATCTCGTGGGCTGGAGACGGGCCAGGCGGGCTCTCGTGGATCTGCACATCAGACCTGTTGAAGGAATGCGTGTTCTGGATCTGGGATGTGGTCCCGCCGACATACTACAGCTTCTTCAAGGAGTGGACTACATCGGCCTCGATACAAACTCCGAGCAGTTGCGATTCGCCGCGAAGTGCTTTGGCCATCGCGCCCGCTTCATGGTGGGTGGCGTCGAGGAGCTGTACGATCTGCCATCACGATCCTTCGATCTGGTCCTTGCCATGGGTTGGCTCCACCACGTTGACGATCAGACAGCCATGGACGGTGTGGCGCAGCTCAGTCGATTGTTGGACCCGTCAGGTAGACTGATCACGGTTGACGGCTGCATGAGCAGTGGCAATTCGCCCTTGACCAGAGCGCTTCTGCAGTGGGACCGAGGTGGCCACCACCGGGACCTGGAGGGGTACCGGGATCTTCTTTCCCGGCACTTCAGGGATCTCCACGTCACCTTCCGGAGGGACATGCTCCGAGTACCATACGCACTCCTGGTTCTGGAGGCATCCCCCATACCTTGACACAACCGCAACTTGTTCACTTGCGACGAGGAAAAACCCGTGGCATTATTTGCCGGATCTGCTGCGGCACCCTTGGGGGGTCCAACCGTCGATCTCGGGAGATCCTGGTGATTCTGCTCGTTGTATTTACAATGTTGCTGGCATCCTGCCGCCAGGACGAGCAGAGTCCCCAGGTGGGCTCCCCCTACCCAACCACCTCCGGGAGCGAGCATCCCGGGGCCTCGCACAGGACCATCGGCACCAGTGAAACCAGCAACAGCCCCTACACCGACGACGCCCTCTCCGGCGAACAGGCCTTGTTGGAGTACTCTAGGGCCAGGGGGGTGCGATCCTGGGAGCACCTGCTCCAGCAGACCCGGCAGGCGGCCGAAAAGGAACCCAACTACACCTACTTGTGGTATCTATACGCCTATGCTGCCCGACTTGCGGGACAAGAGACCCTTGAGGCCCAGGCTCTGGAGCGGGCAGGTGAGTTCATCGAGGGTCGGTACAGGTACTTCTTTCTTCGTCCTCCCAACGAGGTTGCTGCTCTGCTACGTTGCCATCGGATCCACGCCTGTCTGCGCGAGGAACACCTGTACGTGCCACCCTTTCTCTGGCGCAACGGCCTGGAGAAACCAGACACTGAGCTGCGCTGCCTTGGCATGAGCATCCGGGCCCGGATCTGCCCGCCAGACTACAGTCTGTTCGAACGTATCACCCTGCGTTCCCGAGGCGCTGACCGGGTGGGGCTCTGGAATCCAGACGCCCCGGAAACCAGCGTCGCAGAACTGGCAAGGATAATCGGCCTTCAGCCAGGCATGGATGTGGCGGATCTGGGAGCGGGCGTTGGCTACTTCACGTTGCCCTTCGCCCGTGTCGTCGGACCCTCCGGCAGGGTATACGCCGTCGACATCGACCCCTACGCCAAGAATCTCATTGGCTTCCTGGCCCGGTTCCACCACCTGGAAAACATCTCGACACTGCTCTCGAAACCCGACGACATCACTATCCATGGGTCATCCCTGGACATGGTGTTCATCTGCGATACCCTGAAGACCATCATCCGTGAGGACGCTTCTCCTTCGGCGCCAGTGTATCGCCTGCTGGCGAGCATCCGGAGATCTCTCAAGCCAGAGGGAGTGTTGGTGATCTCCGAGAAACAGGATTCCGAGGATCTGCCAGACAGGATCCCCATGGAGCAACTCGCCCGAGTGGTGATCCGCGCTGGCTTCCCCCTCGAACAGACCTTTGAAGAGTTCTTTCCGCTGCGATACCTGGCCCGTTTCCGAAGATCGGGAGATTGACGTCCATGCTGGGAGTGGGTTTGCATGACAGAGCACAAAAGCCGCGGATCCGCAGCCTTGCGAAGATGGCTCCTTGCCCGGTTGCTTTTGGGCCTGCTGGCGCTGCCGGGGCTGTTCCTGCTGCGAAGCTCTCTCGTGACCTGGCTGATGGAGAGTTCCTGGAACGTACATGGGTCCTTCAAGCTCTTCGTCGAGTGGTGGGGTCTGCTCCTGCTGCACCAGCAGATCCTTCCATGGCTGCTGATGGGCGCTGCTCTCGGCGCCGTGGTCCTGGCCTTGACCAGGGCGACTATCTTCTGGGCCAGCCTGGCCGGTTTGGCTCTTCTATCGGTGGCTCTGCTGCCGTCGGCCCAACCTGTCCTGGTTCTGCTGCTCGTATGCATTCTGGCGATCAACATGCTCCCGCCGAGTACCGTGGAACGACATGAGCGGCTCTTTCGGGGTTTGGCCTGGGTTCCCGGTTCATGCGTCCTGTTCCCGCTCCCCACGGCGCAGGTGGTGTTCAACACGTTTTCCGGCCTCCCCCGCGTGATTCTGTCAGCCTTGCTCTGCATGGGACTGGCAGTCCTGTGCTTCTGTGGGTCGTTGTTGCTGTCCATCGGGCCGCAGGGCCACGCGGCGGAGTTCGTGCAGTGGCCCGATGGCCAGTTGGACCAACGGATCAAGGTCGTGGATCGTGCCCCCGAGGGGATCGTGGGGGACTTCCACGAGATCCAGGTGCTGGGCCAGCGAGCCGTGGTGGCGGCCGAGGGCAGCGGAAGGATCCTGTCGATATCCCTCGCCGATGGCTCGATGGCGGAGTACCCCGTTGCTGCCCGCAAGTTGGAACGTGGCGAGGTCGGTTCGGTCTCTTCCTTCACGGACCCGAACACCGGCCTCACCTGGATCATGGACCATTTCAACAGGCTGGCCGTTCTGGAGTACTCCGCAGGAAGGTGGGTCCACCGCGACGAAGTGCGGATTCCCTTTCGAATGAGCTTTCCGTATATGCGATGGGCCCCCGAGCTTCGACGTCTGCTGCTGGTGGAGGTCGCCGCTTTGAGTGCTGTGCCGGGTCACCTGGTGCTGCTGGATCTTTCAGGCAGGGAACACCCGGGCCAATGCTGGTTCCATGACAAGGTCACTGGCCAGCCGGTGGGAGCGCCGCGGAACGTGGATTGGATTCCCTCTCTGCGAAAACTTGTCATCTCCCCGGATTACAGCTCATGGTTGTACCTGGTGGACCCCGTGACATGCGACGTGGAGCCATGGTTGGACACTGGCAGCTTCAACGCTCGGATGCTCTGGGTACCCCAGTGGGAGCGCCTGCTACTGGCCAAGCCGGGAGGCAGGCATGTGTGGGTCGTCGACCCTGCAACCTCCAGCGTGGAGCGCAAGATCCCTACCCAGGTGGGGGTGCGGGTGCTGGGTGTGGATGCGGGCCGGGACATCCTGCTCACTGGCTCGGTCCTCACGGGGAACATCCTTGTCCAGGATGCCTCGGACGGTAGGATTCTGGACAGATTCGGGACGGTGATGCCCATGGTCAGGGACATGGCGGTGGACCCGGCCAGTGGGCAGGCCCTGGTCTCGACCTGGACAGTGCTCTACCAGATCCCCTACCTTCAAGCAATCGAATAGCGTAGATCTGCTTCCAGCGGACCGAACTCGGCATCGAGCTGCTTGAGCAGTTCCTCGTCGCTGATGACCCGTCCGGCCCGCACGTCGGCCAGCCCTTGCGCGACCGCCTCGTGGTGGAAGACACGCTGCAGGGCAACATGCCCTAGTGCGTGGCGTTTATCTGGCTGGCCCTGCTGCGACCGCGGGGCGGCGAGATCGGCCCGCACGCGGACGGATGGGGCGTCGCGTTCTACGAGGGCCGCGCGGCGCGCGTGTTCAAAGCCGGCCTCCGGGCACGCGGCGCCGCGCCACGCTCGAGGTGTCGAGGTGCGCGTTGACCCGACTGCGCGTAGAGGTTATCCAAGGCCTACGATGATGCGGCAGCTTCAAAGAACGCCCGGCCAGTCGTGGCTCATGGAGTGGGTCCTGCTCGCCAGCCTGCTCTTCGGGCAGCTTGGCTTCGGGCCGGGTCTGCTCCCGGCCGTGACCGGCAGCGCGGACGCCTGTTGCAATCGAACATGCCCTTACGAGGAGGTCGCCGAGGCCGGCGACGACACCCATCATGACCACGATGAGAGTTCCTGCCCGGAGGAAGGCTCCGAGGAGCCGTGTCCCCCGGGCTGCCACGACTGCACCTGCTGCCCCGGCGCGGTGGTGGCCGTCGCGCCGAGCCTGGCCCCTTGTCTGGAGTCGCCGCCCGGCGGCGCCGTGTTGAACTCCCCTCCCGACGACCCGGCCACGGGGGTGCCGGGGCGGATCTTCAGACCCCCCGAACCCTCCCTCGTCTGAACCCAGGCCAGTAGTTCAGGCAAGGACCGGCATCCGCTGGGGCGAGGTGCGCCCGCCGCACAGCCGCGTCCTGCAACGAGGGAGATGGAAGCATGACTCGATGGATCTCGTGCGGTCTCCTGCTTGCCTGCACGCTCGTCGCGGCTCGACCCGCGGCGGCACAAGAGGCGGCAGGACCGAGAACCTATGATTTGACACTGGAGCAGGCGCTGGACCTGGCGCGGGCGCGTTCACCGTCCGTGCGGGTGGCGCAGGCGCGCGTCGGCGAGGCGCGCGGGCGTCTCGTCGACGCCTCCGTACTGCTCCGCGCAAACCCCACGCTCGACGTCGGAGGAGGGCCTCGCATCGGTCCGGGCGGGACCAGCCCGGATGTGGACATCGGCGTCGGCCAGGTGTTCGAGCTGGGCAGCCAGCGCGCCGCCCGGATCGACGCCGCGAACGCGGGCGTCGAACGCGCCACCGCGACCGCCGACGATGCATCATGGCGATCCCTGCGCGACGTCGCCGCGACGTTCGTGCGGGCGGGGTACGCCGAGGAGCGGCTGCGCATCGCCACCGACACGGCGCGGCTCGCCGCGGAGATCCATCGCTACGAGGCGGGCGCCATGCAGCTCGGCGAGTTGCTCGCCGTCCGCCGGGAACTCGTGGAGGCACGCGTCACCCATGCGGACCTTCTGCGCAACGCTGCACTCGCCGGCGTCGACCTCGAAGCCGAAGCGGGGGTGCTCCCATGAGAAGCGCGACGAACCAGGTGGAGTTGAAGGCGCTGTACGCCACCCTGACATTGCGGGCCGGCGCCGTCGCCCTGGGCACTGCGCTCCTGGCGACCGCCTGTAAAGACCATGAGACCACGACGAGGCCGACCGGCACGGCGGCAACCCCTCGCGCATCCGCGGTCGCCGATCCGGCGGACTGGTGTGCCCAGCACGCGCTGCCGGAGTCCATGTGCACGAAGTGCAACGCCGGCCTCGTCGGGCGGTTCCAGAGTTCCGGTGACTGGTGCGCAGAGCACGGCTACCCGGAGTCGGTCTGCCCCTTCTGCAGCCCGATGCAGCCGCCTGGTGCGGGAACGGCCACGTCACAGGGCGATGGTGCGCGCGTCGCCGATCCGGCGGACTGGTGTGCCCAGCACGCGCTGCCGGAGTCCATGTGCACGAAGTGCAACGCCGGCCTCGTCGAGCGGTTCCAGAGTTCCGGTGACTGGTGCGCAGAGCACGGCTACCCGGAGTCGGTCTGCCCCTTCTGCAACCCGATGCAGCCGCCGGCCGGGGTGCCGCCACCGAGCGCGATCGCACCGGGAACCCGGGTTCGCTTCCGCTCGCCCGCCATCGAGCGCGCGGCTGGCATCGAGACCGTTCCGGCCACCAGGGGCGCGATGGGCATCTGCGTGGATGCCACGGCGCGCATCGAGTTCAACCGCAACTCGATGGCCGACGTTCGCTCGGCGGTCCCGGGCATCGTGCGCGAGGTCTTTGTGGACCTCGGGCAACAGGTGGAACCGGGCGACACGCTCTTCACGCTCGAAAGCGCGCAGGTCGGGGATCTGCAAGCGCGGCGGCGCGCATCCCACGCGCGAGTCGAGTCCGCACAGGCGAACCTCGCTCGGCAGCAGGAGCTTCGAGAAGGTGCCATCGCATCACAACGCCAGGTGGAACTCGCCCGGCAGGAGCTGGCGGCGGCCGAGGCCGAGTTGCGTTCCATCGACCAGTCGCTGCGGATCAGCGGCGCGGCGCGCAGCGGTCGCACTGGCCGATTCGCCGTCCAGGCGCCGATGGCCGGGTGGGTCGTGCGACGTCCTGCCTTGGTGGGGACCTTCGCCGGCGAGCCCGACTCCCTCGCCACGATCGCGGACATCTCCGTGATGTGGGTGCTCCTCGACATCCCCGAGTGGGACGCGGCCAGCGTTCGCGTCGGTCAGCAGTTCTAGCTACGGGTGGACGGCGTCGCCGGCCGGACCTTCACCGGGACAGTGAGCTGGATTGCCTCGGAGGTCGATGCACGAACCCGCACCGTCACAGCTCGCGCCGAGGTGCAGAACCCGGACGGGCTGCTGCGTGCCGGGCAGTTCGCGCGCGCATCGGTTGGCGTCGCAGTTCCCGAGGGTGCGGCCACCGTGCCCATGGAGGCCGTGCAACGGGTGGGCGACGAGTCGGTCGTCTTCGTGCGCACCGCCGATGGTCTGTACGAGCCCCGGATCGTGCGTCCCGGACGCTCGGACGGCCGCCGCGTGCAGGTCGCGGGTGAGGTGCGGGCGGGCGACACTGTCGTCACTACCGGCGCCTTCCTCCTGCGAACCGAGTTGAGCCGCGACAGCATCGGGGCGGGCTGCTGCGAGTTCGAAGGGCCGGGGGGGAACTGACCATGCTCAATAGGGTCATCGACCTCTCGCTCCGCTACCGCGGTGTGGTCCTGCTCGCCACCGCGATCCTGGTCGTCGCCGGGCTCGTGTCCTTCAAACATCTGCCGTTCGATGCCTACCCGGACACGACGCCGGTCCAGGTGTCCGTCAACACGGTCGCGCCGGCGCTGTCCCCGCTGGAGATGGAGCGACAGATCACCTTCCCCCTGGAGCAGGCCATCGGCGGGCTGCCGGGCCTGGCCGAGGTCCGCTCCATCTCCAAGTTCGGCTTCTCACAGATCACCGCCATCTTCGACGACGACACCGACGTCTATCTGGCACGGCAGGTGGTCGGAGAGCGGCTGCAGACCGTGGAGTTTCCAGAGGGCGTCGGGCGCCCATCGCTCGGCCCGGTGTCAACGGGCCTCGGTGAGGTGTTCCAGTACCTCGTCGAGAGCGACGCGCTGTCGGCACAGGAACTCCGGACGCTCCACCACTGGGTCGTGCGACCGCAGATGCTGCAGGTGCCCGGAGTCGCAGAGATCAACACCTGGGGCGGCTACGAGAAGCAGTACCACGTCGTCTCCGATCCGGACCTGCTGATCAAGTACGAACTCACGCTCGACGATCTCGCGGCGGCGCTGCAGCGCAACAACGCGAACGTCGGCGGCGGCGTGCTCAACCGGGGCGGCGAGGCCCAGATCGTCCAAGGGGTCGGTCTCGCCAGCAGCATTGGCGACCTGGAGAACATCGTCGTGGCCGCGCAAGACGGGGCGGCGATCCGCATTCGCGACGTGGCCCGCGTCGAGGAAGGTCACGAGATCCGCCGCGGTGCGGTGACCGCCGAGGGGCGTGGAGAGGCTGTCCTGGGTCTCGGCTTCATGCTCATGGGGGAGAACAGCCGGGAGTTCACGCAGCGGCTCGAAGCACGGCTCCAGGAGGTGCAGGCAAGCCTGCCCGAGGGCGTAGGGCTGACACCCGTCTACAGCCGCACCGAACTCGTCGACAAGGTGCTGCGCACCGTCCGCAACAACCTGGTCGAGGGCGCGCTCCTCGTCATTGCGATCCTGTTCGCCTTCCTCGGCAACTTCCGAGCCGGCATCATCGTGGCGCTGGCCATCCCGCTGTCGATGCTGTTCGCCTTCAACGCCATGCTGCGCTTCGGCATCGCCGGCAGCCTCATGAGCCTCGGCGCCATCGACTTCGGCCTCGTCGTGGACAGCTCCGTCATCATGATCGAGAACGCCGCTCGCCGTGTGGCCGAGGACAAGACGGGCCGCAGCGTGCGCGAGGTGGTCCGCGAAGCTGCCGTGGAGGTGCGGAGGCCCACGCTCTTTGGCGAACTCATCATCGCCATCGTCTACCTGCCGATCCTGGCCCTGGAGGGCGTCGAAGGGAAGTTGTTCCAGCCGATGGCGCTGACCGTCATCTTCGCGCTCGCAGGCTCGATGATCCTCTCGCTGACGCTCATGCCCGCGCTGGCGAGCCTCGTGCTCAGACGGCGTAAGGGGCACAGCGACAACATCCTGGTTCGCACACTCCTGCGAGCATACCGCCCGGTGCTCTCCTGGGCCTTGTCGCGGCGCGCCCTGGTCCTCGGGCTCACCGCGCTCCTGCTGGGGAACGCGGTGTTCCTGGCCAGCCGCCTCGGCTCCGAGTTCGTGCCGCGGCTACGCGAGCAGGCGGTGGTGATCAACACCGTCCGACTCGCGGGCGTGTCCCTGGACGAGTCCGTGCGGTACGGGACTCAGATCGAGCGGCTGATGCTCGCCGAGTTTCCCGACGAGATCGCCCACGTCTGGACGCGCACGGGCACGGCCGAGGTGGCCACCGACCCGATGGGGCTCGAGGTCTCGGACGTCTTCCTTACGCTGACCCCGCGAGACCGTTGGAGGCGAGGGCGCACCCAGGACGAGCTGATGCAGCAGATGAGCACCGTGCTGGAGGGCATGCCCGGCATGCGCTCCATCTTCACGCAGCCCATCGAGATGCGGATGAACGAGATGATCGCGGGCATCCGCGCCGACGTCGGGATCAAGCTCTTCGGTGACGACTTCGAGGTACTGCGGGCGAGGGCCGACGAGATCCGGCAGGTCGTCGAGCAGGTGCCGGGCGCCGCGGACGTCACCGTCGAGCAGGTCACCGGCCAGCCGATCCTCCGTATCGAGGTGGACCGCGACGCCATCGCACGCTTCGGGATCCCGGCCGAGGAGGTCCTCGACCTCGTCGAGTCGCTGGGTACCCGCCGCGTGGGCGAGGTGGTCGAAGGTCAGATGCGCTTCGACCTCGTCCTGCGCCTGGACGACCGCTACCGGGACGACCCGAGGCTTATCGAGCGGCTGCTGCTCACCGCTCCGGATGGTCAGCGGATCCCGCTGGGCCAGCTCACCGACATCACCGTCGTGGAGGGCCCTTCGACGATCAACCGCGAGTGGGCGCGGCGACGCGTCACCATTCAGGCGAACGTCCGCGACCGCGATGTCGGATCGTTCGTCGCCGACGTCAAGAGCGCCATCGCCGGCGCCGTCGATCTACCGGCCGGCTACTACGTCCGCTACGGTGGGCAGTTCGAGCACCTGGAGCGCGCTCGGGAACGGCTCATGATCGTGGTCCCGATCGCGTTGTTGCTCATCTTCTCCCTGCTCCATATGACCTTCGGCCGCGCACGCGATGCCCTCCTGGTCTTCACGGGGGTACCGTTCGCGGGAGTCGGCGGTGTCGTCGCGCTCTGGCTGCTCGCCATGCCCTTCTCGATCTCGGCGGGAGTCGGCTTCATCGCGGTGTCGGGTGTCTCGGTGCTGGGACAGCTCGTGCTCGTCTCCCGGGCCAGGCAGCTCATGGCGGAAGGCCGGAGCCTCGCCGAGGCGACGCGCAAGGCAGCGGAGACCCGGCTACGCCCGGTGTTGATGACCGGGCTCGTCGCCGCGTTCGGCTTCGTGCCCATGGCGCTGAACACCGGCGTCGGCGCGGAGGTCCAGCGGCCGCTCGCGACCGTCGTCATCGGCGGGATCATCACGTCGATGCTGGCGACGCTCGTCGTCTTGCCCGTGCTCTACACCGCGTTCGGCGCGCCCGTGTCCTCCGCGGACGACGAGAAGCGCCGGGCCCGCAGCAGCGCGTTCCGGTCGGTCGTGGAGCACTAGATCGTCCACATCAACCAGGCTCTTGTGGGGACGTTCCCGGAGGCACCGACCGAGGGGAGGGCCGGGGATCTTCTGGAACACCTCGTGGCCCGCCACACCGCCGAGTACGAGGCGTGCTTCCTCCAAAAGCTGTCGGCGGCCCGCGGCGATCAGCCCGCCGCGCCTGCGGCTTCGGCTGGGGGCGCCGTGACCACCGAGGACCTGCCCGATGCGGCCACCGCCTCGGCGCCCGCCGCCAAGGCCACGAGCCACAAGGGACGGAAGTGAGATGCAGGCAGCCGCCGCCACCGCCCGGGAGAGCCCCGTGAGGCGCAAGAACCCGCTCGCCGGCTCCACCTCGCTCGGGCGCCTGGTCGTTCCGCGAGGTGCGCCTCGGCGACGACGACGCGGTCCACGAGGTCCGCGGGCAGATGGTGCTCGACGGGGACGCGGACACCGTCGTCCTGCGCGTTCGCGAGAACGCCGAAATCAAGCGCGTGCTGCTCGTGCTCCGCCTCGAGGTGGGCGCCCCGGGCGGCGATCCCTACGGCAGCGGCGGCTACCCCACGGGCGGCTACCCGTCGAACGACTGCCCGCCGGGCCGGGGCGCCACCATCGACGAGGACGGCGTCATTCGCACCGACGCCTGGGCGGTCGTCGGCGACACCAGCAAGGGTCTGGTCCTTCGCTCGCCCGAGGGCAGGTACTTCGGCTTCATCGTGGACGACGACGGGCAGTTTGGTCTCGCCGGGGAGGTTCCTCGGCCTGACGGAGCCTTGAGGAGAGACACGATGCAGATCTTCATCCATGACATGGTCGTCACCGGGCCGCTGCGAGACACGGACGCGGCCATGCAGCAGACCGCCTCGGATGTGGCGCAGGGCTTCGCGGCCCTCCCCGGGCTCACCTTCTCCGGCGTGCGGCTGTTCATCGAGCGGACCGATGGCCAGGACACGGGCCTCGTCGTCGTCGAGGACGTCGCCTACGAGGGTAAGGAGTTCCCGACCGACGCCGAGATGGACCAGCTCGAGGCCGACCTGCGCAGCAGCATGCTGGCCGACCCGGGCGTCGTCTCCATCGGCTCGGTGCGCTTCCACAGCCTGACCGACCCGGCGACCTGAGGCGTGGTGGATGGGGCGGCGACACTGGCAGAACTGGGACGCTCCGGGCGTGGTCGACTGGCTCGACGCCGAGTGGCCGGGCCTGACCGTGGACCCGACCCTGTCGTCGCTCGTGGACCTGGTGGAGATCCACCACGGTGCGGGCCCGATCCTCGAGGTCGGCTGCGGCACGGGGCGGACCCACGAGGCGCTGATGCGCCGCCTGGTCCTGCGCCCCCACGGCTACCTGGGCCTCGACGTGACGCCGGCGATGGTCGAGCGGGCGCGGGCCCGTTACCCGCACGCGGACTTCCGCACCGGGCACCTGCTGGCACCGCCGTTCTCGGACGCCTCCTAGTCAGTTCCCATCCGGAAACTGCTCCCATCGCAGGAGCGGCCCATTCCTTCGCCAGGCACGCCCGGGCAACCACTTGAAATAGCGATGCTATTCCGGCGGGTTGCCCGAACGCACCTGGCTCGAAAGCGACTCG
>JAJRTE010000136.1 GCA_024278455.1 Myxococcota bacterium | reverse complement strand
TTCGGCGGGCGGCGGTTCTTCCGTGCCCATTTGGCCGAGTTGGTCAAGAGCTGGCCGTTGGCCGACATCTATCCTCACCTCTACTGGTCTCTCGGCTGCGCGATCGTCTATTTCGTCGTGCCGGCCCTGTTCGTCAGGTTGGTATGGCGGGAGCGGATTCGCGACTATGGGTGGCGGGTCAAGGGTGTCTCGAAGCACGTCCCACTCTATGTCCTGATGTTCTTGGTGGTGGCGCCCTTCGTGTTCCTGGCGTCATCGGCGCCCGGGTTCCTGAAGCGGTATCCGTTCTACGCCGGGACAGGGGATTCCTGGACCCAGTTGCTCCTGTGGGAATCCGCTTACGGCTTCCAGTTCGTGACGCTCGAGTTCTTCTTCCGTGGGTTCATGCTGTTCGCTCTGGCGCGCTTTCTCGGCGCCTACGCAGTGTTCGCGATGGTGATCCCCTACACGATGATCCACTTCGCCAAGCCGTTCCCGGAGACCCTGGGGGCAGTCATCGCCGGGACGGCGTTGGGTACCCTGTCCCTGCGGACCCGGTCGATCCTCGGCGGCGTGTGCATCCACATCGCTGTCGCCTGGTCCATGGACTTGCTGGCGTTGTGGCGCAAGGGGGCGCTGGCGGGACTCTGGTAGCCAGGTTCCCCTGCTCTCGTGGCGAGGCGTCGCGCTCGAGAAGCCTGCGGCAAAAAGCCGGGGCACCTCAGTCGGCCTCACTCGAGCGGCTGACCGTGGTTGCCGGGGGATCATACGCGGAAAGGCCTTCGGTATCGGTCAACAGGGTGGAGTTGACCAGGTCGAGGGCGAAAAGGGCTTCGAGTTCCCGCACAAGGTCCGGATCCATGACGATCACCACGCTCTCCTGGCAGCGGTTCCCGCTCGCATCGAAGTTGAAACTCCCGACTCCGGCCGCGATACCATCGAAGTAGTACTGCTTGGCGTGGGTGAAATAGTGGTAGGTGCGGATGCGGACCGGCGTGTCCTGGAACCCCTGGTAGGAACGGGCCAGGATGTTGGTGGAGCGTGCCTTCGCGATCCAGGGCGGCACGGTCACGGCGCTGCCGAACCAGGGGCCGTTGGTGATGATGTCCACGCGCGCCCCGGGACGCCTCGAGAGGGCGATGAGCGCGTCGCGAAGCGCCTCCTGTCTCGGGGAGCCGTTCGGGTCGAGGGCGTAGGAGGTCAAAAGAACACGCTCGAGCGCGGCCTCGACGTAGCGTTGATACGCGGTCCAGACGTGGAACGTGCCCAGGTGAGGATCTTGCGCCACGAAACGGCAGAGTCCTCGGCGTTGTCCGGGCGCGAGCCAGCGGTCGTAGTTCTCCCGGCCGGTCAGGCCGCGTTGCCGGTCTTGCCGTTCCAGGTCGTCCAGCTTCCTGGAATAGGGCTCGAGGGACGCGTCCTCTGGATCGATCATCTCCCAGAGTTGCACGAATCTTCGAGCCATGTCCCTGACCACCGGCCCCTCCAGGCGGATGTCCGTATCCCGGTAGTTGGCATCGAACCCCGACGCATCCTGGTACTTGCGACCCACGTTCTGCCCGCCCGTGATGCCGATGGTGGCGTCGACGATGAACAGCTTTTCGTGCATCTCCCAGTCCAACTTGTCCGGTCGCAGCGAACGAAAGGAGACCCGGACGTCGACACCGGCTTCCCGCATGCGGTGTAGGCAGGGCTGGGCAGCGGGAATGTAGATCCCATCCACGATGAGCCGGGTGTCGACACCCCGGCGGGCGGCATCGATCATGCCCTGCGCGAAGGCTTCGCCCCCCTCGTCGCAGTGGTAGACCATCGTGGTTGCAAAAAGCGTCTCGCGTGCCTGGGCCATGAGTACGCGCTTGGTCTCCCAAGATGTGTGGTTGGGCAGCAGCCGGGCCTTGTTGCCTGCCGTGAGCCGGGACTCGGTGGCCTCGTCGAGTTCCTCCTGGAACCGGGCGGTGTAGTAGGGGTGATCATCGAAACGCGGGAAGGGCTCGATCGACTCCATGGCCAGCACCGGATCCAGGATCGGGGGTCCCATCGGAGCCTCGAGGCCCCTGAGAATGAATTCGGCCCGTTCATCCCGCTCTCTCGACCAGTTTTGCACGGCAAGTGCCACCTTCTTCCACCGCTCCTTGATGGCCATCGCTCCGTCTTCCTGACTACGGGGTCCGGGGGAAGTCGTCGTGCCGTCGCCGCTCGAGTCGGACGGTTCCGTGCCCCCCATCGCGAGAATGCATGCCGCCATGGCTGTCATGAAGCCCGCGGCGAGCATCTTGGTCGGGATGTGTCGCTTCGTTCGAGGCATGAGTAGCCGCCAGGTTGAACGGTTGGTGGTCCACGTGCGCTTGCGCCTTCTCCGCAAACCCGGCAGAGCTGGAGTGGGCCGGTTCCCCGCAAGCGTCGACCTCGGACCCGTGGCCCGGACCGGAAGACCATTGTGCCAAAGACGACGAGAGACGCAAGACAATTCGGGCGATTGCCGGGTATCGTGGCAGGGAAGAACCACCGGACGCGTGGCGCCCCCACCTGGCGGATACCGCGCATGCGTGGGATCAGGGGGACGCCTGGTAGACGAAGTCGGCGTGAAACAGCCGGCTTCCCGGCGGTCGATCGCTTCCGTCTCTCGCCAGGGTCTCGGGCGCCTTCGTCCCTTGGGGGCCGAGGAGCGCGTTGATACGGTAGTGCCCGAACCGGCGGCCGAGGAGCGGCCCCAGTGGCAGGCGCACCTCGATGGCCCCTGAAGCCGCATCCAGGTTCGGTGTGGGATCCGGACGGATGCGACGGACCGTTCCCGCCGGATCCTCGAGGTAGAGAACGCACCATGGTGGGCTGGCAGGTGGCGCCAGTTCCGGTGCGGCGGCAAGTATCAGCACGCTGCCGGGGGTGTAGACCGGCATGCCGCCCCCCCCCTGTCCTTCCCCGCTCGAGCCGTCTGTGTGCGAGGTGCCTTCCGCCGGAAGCGTGGTCGCCGGGACACTCCCCCCAGCGCCGCCCGGTGATCCCCGGGCCATCATCATGGCCCCGCCGAGTTGGAAGGCGTAGTCCGGCAACGCCGGAGTCGCGGGCCGAGGGAGAAGGAACAGGACGGCCGCCGCCGTGGCGACGACAGGGATCGCGCCGAGCAGCCACCGTGGCATACCATGCCGCACGGAGTCCCTTTCAGGCCGGGTCGCCGACAGCACCCGCGCTCGAGTCCTCCAGGACATCCGTGGGAGGTCCGCATCCAGCGTGACAAGCCGATCGACGCATGCGGCGCAATCGGCGAGGTGTTTCTCCACGACATCATGCTCGGCAGGATTCAGCCCATGCGATTTGAAGGCCTCGAGGGTTGCGTCCCCGGGACAGGCAGACGCCGGTTCCGGCGGGTCCCTGGCCACATCGGCCAGCCGGTGCAGCAGATCGTCCGGGTTCATCCTGGCCTCCTTCCGCCCGTGTGACATTTCCAGGCGTACCGGGTTGTCGGGTCGAGTCGCGGGCGGGTGCGCCGATCTCTCCGGGCTGTGCCCACCGTCTCGAGTGCGGTGCGACTCGCTGGCGAGGCAGGTGCTCCCCTGCTCCCACACATCAGTATAGTGTCGACTCGAGGGTTTCCTGACGTGGGTGCGCTGTGTTTCTGCGTTCCTCCGCCAGGCGGTGCGGATGACGGCGCATGCATCAGGGACCCTCCAGCACGAGGTAGGCGCTCCAGGCGGCGCTATCGAGGGGCGGGCCTTCCGCCCCATTGTCCTGGCGAAGCGCTCGCAGGGTGGCGGTCAGGGCCTCTGCCGCCGAACAGCTCGAATGCGGCTCCAGGGTGTGGCGATAGTACTCGAGAGCTACCCTGAAGGCTACCCGGTCCGGGACGTCCCATCGACCGGCAATCACGGTCCGCGCCCCGGCGGCGACAAAGCTGTCGGCAATGCCCACCACGCCCCCACCTTCCGTGGCGACCTGACCGGCCTCGCAGGCGTTGAGGAACACGGACGGCCCGTTCAGGACAAGTGCCCGGATCTCCATCAGGCTCAGGCGCTCGCCCCCGGCCAGGAGAAGGTGGGACAGGTATGGGCTGAGCTGGTTGGTGACGCCGTGGCCCGCGTAGTGGAACAGGCTGGCCTCTTCCAGCGCGCGCGTCACCGCCTCCCGGGTCGCCTCGTCCCGGAGCAGCAGGGTCGCACCGGGAAACCGCTCGAGGAGTCGCCTGCCTTCCCGTGCCGAAACTGGAAGGTCGCGCGTGGGATCGGCCACGATGAGCACGTCGTTGGTTGGCGGTGCTCCGCGATGTTCGGGGGGAGACGAGGCCGGGGACGGCCGCTGCTGGAGAGGCAACAGGGTCGTCCGGTAGTGGCAAACAGTGCGGTCTATCAACCGTTTCCCCCCGGCAGGCAGCGCATTCCAGGGAAGAAGGCGCAGCGGCCCTTCGGTCACCAGGACGAGATGGGCCGGAGGGTCGTCCTCGAGGTTGCCCAGCAGTATGGAGGCGAGCGTCACCCCGAGCGTCCCGTCGGGATGGCCCATGCGGCACGACTCCGCAAACCGGAGGCAGAGCGTCTCGAGCCTGGCGCGGGGCACAGGGAGGCGCCTGACGTGGAGTCCGGTGTCGTCGATCGCCCAGATCACCAGTTCGTGGGGAAAGGAGGCCGGGCGAAGCACCACCGACGACGCCGGGACCCGCTCCCTGATGGCTTCCAGCGACAGGGACGGAGCAGGGCCGCGCCGGGCGGTGCCGAGTTTCATTTCGAGTTCCGCCCAGCGGGACTGGCGGGTCTCCTCCTCTTCCCGGAGCCGTTCGAGGTTGTCCTGCGTCCGGGGCAGGTGCTGCAGCCGGATGATGTCACTATCGAGCCGGTCCAGGACCTGTTGCAGGCGCGACACCGCGGCGCGGGTGGCGTCGTCGAGCCGGATTCTGCGGGCCGACCGGGTCAAAGACTGCCGCCGGGCCCACGTGCCGTGCTCGACGACCTCGAGCGCCGGGAGATTCAGGCCGAGGTCGAGTCTGGCGAGGACTGCCGCCTCCTCCCACAAGGGCCGGTTGGACAGCACGGAAGCTTCGTGGAGCGGCGAACGGATGGCGGCGTCCTCTTCGATCCACTCGAGCGCCTGGTCGAATGCCTCGATGGCCTGGGGCAGTTCGCCTCGAGCAGCAAGGACGGACCCCTTGCCGAACGCAGCGCGGCCGGCGTACTCGGCCGACTGGCGATCGCGCGCCATCGCCTCGAGACGGTCGTAGGTTTGGAGTGCCTCCGGCAGCGCCTTTTCAGCGCGCAGGATTTCTGCGTCGAGCCAGGTCATGAATGGTTGGAGAACGCCGTCACGGGCGGGTGCGAAGGACCTGGCCCGGGCGAGCAGGTCTCGAGCCTGTCCGATGTCGCCGCGGAGAAACGCTGTCTCGGCCAGGTTGGCGAGCGTGTTGGCCTCTTCCGCGATGTTGCCCTGTGCCTGGAATCCTGCAAGCGCGTGTCGGAAGGCTGCTTCTGCCTGGTCCAGCGCCTCCTCCTTCCGGTCGTGGAGGGGCACCCCGGCCTCGACGCCGCGCAGGATCAACCACCCGATGTTGTTGGCGATGGGGGGCCGTCGCGCCGGGTTCCCGGTGTAGTCCCTGTCGAGACGTTCGTTGACGATCCTGTGATGGCCCATGGCCTGGAGCAGCTCGAGTTCCTTCAGGTCCGCTCCGGTGGCGAACAGGGTCTTGGCGTTGGCCTGCGCGTGGCGGCGTGCCTCGCGCGCGGCCGCGATCGCCTCGACCGGCCTGCCGGACCGACTCAGTAGTTCCGCCCGGCTGTACCAGCTTTCAGGCAGTCGCACGGTGTACTCGAGGTCCGCTGCCAGCTTCATGGACTGATCGAGGTATCTCAGGGCGCGTTCCAGGTCCCCCGAAGCCCGCGCTGCCTCGTGGGCGGCATTCCATGCGAGCACGGCTTCGGACGGGTAGTCTGCTGCGGCGGCCAGCTTGGCCCACTCCGACGCAGCAGCCTCGGCGCTCGCGTAATCCCCGGCCGACTTGTAGGCCTGGAACAATGCCCGGACGATCCAGAGTCGGTCCGCGGGAGACGATGCCGTCTCGAGAGCCCTGTCGTAGGTTTCGACAAGGGCTGACGCGGGCAGGTCCACCGAGTCGGCGAGGGCCTGCCAGAAGGGGTCACCGTTCGGCCGGTGAAGCGGGTTCCGGTGGCACCGGAAGTGGTGGACCGTCCGGCGGGTCGCCGTGCCGCCGGCGCAGCGCCATGTCACGTCCAGGGTCCACCGTCCGGGTGCGTCGGGGAGGCGGATGGGCGCCGTCCTCCCCGGTTCGCCACCGTCCGTGCCAGCGGGGACCGGGGCGAGCACGAAGTTCTCGCCCGCGCGCCGGAACGTGTCGCCCGTGGCAGGCAGGGTCAGCTCCGTGACGAGCGTCCCGGACGGGTCCAGGAACCGCAAATTCAGCGAGCCCCCTGCAAACGGATTGCACGTGTCGCGGCCAGCAGAGCCTGGCTCGAATCTCAGCGCGAGCGGCCGGCCGACTTCGTACGCAGGCTCCAGGGTGCCGTCCTGGGCGCGGTACAGCCGGACGGCTCCGATGAAGTGGATGTCGTAGGGGTGAGGTTGCGGGCCTCGAGTGCAGCCGGTCATGACAGCGACCACCGTCGCGGCCACACAGGCGGCTGCCCGCCGCCCTGCCGCCGCGTGCGCCGGGAATCCGCGCTTGCTGCTCGAGCACCGCGGAGCGTGCCGGGGCCGAGCGGGCGGGGTGCCGGACATCGGCCTTTCCCCCGGCCGGGCGTCTGGCCGCCGGGGCGCTCGGGAAAACCACCTCCTCGAGCCGCAAGCTGTCCCTGGCCGGCGAGCGGGACGATACCGTGTCACCGTGGTCCCTCCCCTGTTGCGTCCGCACCCGGCAAGATCCTCTTCGCAGCCTTCAGAAGCCGTCTCTTGCGCTGGTAGACGACGTCGAGCGAGCAGCCGAGGACCTTGGCGGCTTCACCCGGATCGAGCTGGCGGACGTAGAGCAGTTCGAAGGTCAGCGCAAGGGGGGGGCTGAGTTCGTTGCGGAGCCGATCGAGCGTTCGCTCGAGGGTCTCTCGCTCCATGATCCGATCCTCGGGTCCCGGGGAGTGGTCCCGGTGCACCTCGAGCCGATCGCCATGGTTGTCCGGGGCGATGGGCACCTCGAGCTGGCGCTTGGCCGCGGTCAACTTGCGATACCGATTGTATCCCTGCAGTATGGCCTGGCGGCGAATGTATCCCTGGGGTGAGAGGCCCAAGGTCGAGTTGTAGCGGGCGAGCAGCCGGGCATTGTCGGAGAGAAGGGCGATGAAGGTGTCGGCGACCACCTCCTCCTGGTCTTCCCTGGGCATGGTGCCGAACCGGGAAATCACCGTCTGCCAGACCAGGGGTTCGTACCTGCGAATGAATGTCCGTCGAGCGTGGCTCGAGCCTTCGATGCAGCGCCTGCGCAATTCTGTGAATTCGACATTCGGGTCGTGCCGCGTCCTGGCTCGGGAGAACAGGTTCATGCAGGTATTAAACGCCAGTGCGCATATTTTGCAAGGTTCAACCCTGCCGGCTCGATGGCTCTTGTGCCGGGGGCGGACCGCGGAATCCTGGGGCGGCCCGTGTGTGTCCTCGAGCCGCGACGGGCTCGATGGCTCTTGTGCCGGGGGCGGACCGCGGAATGGTGGCCGCCGTGCCCGTTCCGGGGCATCGGCGCCACCGGATGAGCCTTGGGGCTCGAGGGCCGGGGGGCGTTTTTGTGACCTGGCAAGCTCATGTATAGGAACCGGGGGGGCTTGGTGACGTTGGCACTCACATTGCACACTCTGGGTCGTGTCGTGAGCCCATCCCAGTGCCAGCGTGAAGCGAGGAGATCCAGAATGATGAAGACCAAGGAGGCTTCCCGGGGAAAGAAGACCAGAGGTTTTGCCTCGATGGACAAGGAGCGGCAGCGAGCGATTGCGAGCAAGGGGGGGAAGGCCGCGCACCGAAAGGGCACCGCGCACAAGTTCACGTCTGACGAGGCGCGAGCTGCAGGCCGGAAGGGCGGAAAGATCGTCAGCCAGGACCGGGAGCACATGGCCAGGATCGGTCGCACGGGAGGGCAAGCGTCCAGGGGGACGAGGCGCCGATTGCTCGCGACGTGAACATCCCTGCCGACTGCCCCTTCCCGGGGCACGCCATGCAGCGACCCCTCCCGCGAACGACGACTACCGCATCGGAGGTGCTCGCGTCCGATTTGCGCGACAAGCTGCCCGGCCGGCCGTGGCGATCGCCGGCCGCATATCAACGGCGTCGTTCATCTCGACTCGATCCCTGTCGATCGTCCTGACCGCACGGGGCGCAGGTACCTGTCTGCACCCGCAAGCCCCTTGCAGCGCGGAGGGCCCAGGCAAACTTGCGTGCAGACATGGGGCATGTTGATGCTATACTTCGCTCGCGCTTGGCTGCTGCCCGCGAATGGTCCGCGGGAGTTGGCCATCGTCCGGCGAGCCCTCGATTGGAGCAGGTTGAATGATACCCTATTTTACTCAACCGAAGTGGGAACTTGGACCGTTCACCATCCATGCCTTCGGGGTGCTGGTAGCGATCGGGATTCTCCTGGGCACCCATCTTGCCGACAGGCGGTCCGTCAAGATGGGTCTCGACCCCAACGTGACGGCACGGATGGTGATTTGGGTCGTGTTGGGGGGGTTTATCGGCGCGCACTTGGTGGAGAGCCTGTTCTATTCGCCGAGGCAGACCTGGCAGGACCCCATCCGGCTGCTCAAGATTTGGCAGGGCATATCGTCTTTCGGCGGGTTTCTCGGCGCGATAGTCGGAGCGTTGTGGTTCATCAAGCGGGAAAGGATGGGGGTGGAGCGCTGGCACTACCTGGATGCCATCACGTGGGCATTTCCTTTTGCGTGGTTCTTCGGCCGGTGCGGCTGTTCGGTGGCTCACGACCACAAGGGGATCGCGTCGGATTTCTTTCTGGCTGTGAAGTTTCCACCCTCCATGGGCGGGACGCGCCTCGATCTCGGTATCATCGAAGCGCTGCTTACCTTGTTGTGGATCGCCTCGAGCCTTCTCCTGGGTAGAAAGTCTCGAGCACCGGGCTACATCAGCGGCGTGCTGGCCACGGTCTACGCCCCGATACGGTTCGGGCTGGACTTCCTGAGAACCGATGACAGGCGCTACATGGGTTTGACGCCCGGGCAGTATGCAGCGATTGGTTTGTTTCTTTTTGGGCTGTGGATCATCTACCACAGCCGCAGTCTTGCCGAGCACGCGCTGGTTCCCGGCGCGTCCAGTGGTCCGGAGGAACGATCGGACAGCAAGACCGGCGGGTCGGAGCCGCAACGAAGCCACGGCAAGCATGCTGGTAGGCAGAAGGCGAGATCGAAATCCGGGAAGGGCAAGCGACGGCACTGATGATCTCGATCCCGTTCATTTTCTTCGTGACAGCCGGGAACGATTTGGTACACTATGGCGATAATCCTGGCATTCGACAGGAGAATGCGATACAAGGTCGTCGTCGTGTTCGTGAAGGATTCGGCGCGCTGGGCGGTATCTTCGGTCAGATGACGCCTGGCGGCCCTGTGGTTTGGTGTAGGGAACCCGAAGATTTGGTCACAGGACCGGTTCCATGATGTGCACCGTGGCTCCATTGCATCCGGGGGCCTCGGGCGTTGTGCAACGGGGATGTAGCAAGGAGCGGTAGTACGATGGCGGACATCAAATTCGTGTCCAGATGGTTGTTGATTCCAGCGTTCTTGTTGACGTTCGGACTGCTGGCTGGCGGTTGCGGCAGCACGGGTGGAGATGACGATGACAGTGCCACGACTGCCACGCCGCCTCCGGCGACTCCGACTCCGTACCTTTTCTTTGGTGAAGTCCAATTCACAGATCTCGAGGACGGGGACCCCGTGCTGCTGACGCTCGCCGATCCGCAGGACACGGGAGAGTGGACGGTCTCTTACGTCGTCAATTTCGATGTGTCCGACTTCGAGTTGGCTGCCGAGGGGGAGTGTGGAAACGAGTATTCATGCGGGCGCTTGCAACTGCTGATCGACGGCGAGTTCAACACAGAGGTCGACCGGACCGGCGCCCAGACTGTCGTGGCGGACTTCAACAAGGTCTCCAATCCGGAAGGCAATCATGACCTGACCTTGAAACTCATCTTCGACGATGGATCGGATACCGGCTCCGAGGCGACCGTCTCCATACTCGCGCAAGCGCCGCTGCCGTCCGTGAACATCCTTACCCCGAACGTGACGACCAACATGGACTACCCCGCGGACGGCATGATGGAAATCATCTACACCGTGGGTACATACAAGGTTTCGGGCTCGTGCGGCGGCATGCTGAATTGCGGCGGCCACAAGTTCTGGCTGACCACCCAAGATGATCCGGCCACGATCCTGGGGGACCATACCATGGAAGCAGTCGGGACCCTGGGGGAGCAGTCGGAATACTCGGTGGAGTTCAGCTTGGACGATGCCGGGGCGCCGTCCGGTCCCCTCCTGCTCCATGTCGTCCCGGTGGACAACGACGGCAACGAGTACACCGACTTCCTCGGGGAGCCGATCGAGGCGCTCAGCACCTTCAACGTCAAGGAACCGGATGCCCCGGCCATCGTCATCGACAGTCCCGCCTCCGGCGACACGGTCACCTATGGCACCGACGGCCTGAAGACCATCACCATCAACTACACCCTCGCGAACTTCACCACCAGCTTCTCCTGTGGAGCAACGGAGAATTGCGGCGAGGTGTGGGCCATCATCGCCAATGGCTCCCAGCCTGACCTCCCGGAAGGCGTCTTCTACAATAGTCGGTCGGATGGTATGAACTCGATCGATATCTACCTGTACTACCTGGACTTCAATGAGGCGGCGTCAACCGGCCTCATCAACGTGACGCTCGCATTGATGGACAACGAAGGGAACGAGATCAACGCCGGCGGCAGGCCGGTGAGCGCCACGGTCGCGTTCTATGTCGAGGCCCCCGATTCGACCAATCCTTCCATATCGATCACGTTCCCGCGGTCCCAGCAGACCGTCAACCTGGACGAGAACAAGGAACTGGCGGTACAGTTCAACTATGATACCGACAATTTCACGCTCGCCGACTCCGGCAACTGCGCCGGCGACGACGCCTGCGGCCGCGTCCAGGCGTTCATCAACGACGATGACGGCAGCACCGAGACGCCGAATGCGGAGGGGATTTCGAGTCCCATCGCCGTAAGCTTCGCCGAGATGGATGACGAAGCATTGTACAGGGAGGAAGGGCACCGGATCATGCTGCGTCTCATCCACGACGACGGTACGCCCGTCGAGATCGATGGTCTGCAGGTGGCGGACTGGGTGACCGTGATCATACGGCAGCCTCAGCAGCCAGGTGGTGGCGGCGGCCAGTAGTCTTCAAGCATCGTCCCTGCCCTGTTTCCCGCCGCGTAGCCGCTAGGCTGCGCTCTCCCACTCGCCGCGCCGGCATCGCTGGTCGCCCCGGGATCGGCCCGCTCGGCGTGACAATCTCATGCCGCCACGTCTCAGACAGGAGAAACACCATGGTAGCGGCGATCCCACCGCGTGCTCGAGTGATCATTGGCGCGACCACCGTTGCTCTCTTTCTTGTCGTGGGAGTGACGTTCCTGTTCTCGGACCAGTCCATTCTGGGCGGGCTCGTGTTGCTCCTCGCCGCCCTGCGCTTCATTCTGCTCCTCAAACAGCTTCGCGTGGCCAGGCGCCGGTCCGGTGGCGGCTCCCGGGAGGCGTGAGCCGAGGCGCCACCGATGGCGCTTTCCGCGGCTGGCGCCACGATGGAGCCAGCGGAGCAGCGGTCCGGGGTCTGTCCGGCTCGATCATCGGTCTCGGCGGGTCAATCGGAATCCGTGCGGGACAACAGGTGGCTCGCGAGGCGTCGTCCCAGGGCGATGATCGTCAACACCGTCGGTCGGCCCAACGCCCTGGGGAAGACGCTGGCATCACAGACGTACAAGTTTGAGACTCGAGTCTCCAGTTCGGGACCGAGATCCTCGCCGATGCGCATCGTCGCCGAGGGGTGGGTGCCTCTCAAGGGGGTGACGAAGATGCTGTCCGGGTCGGCTCCCGCCCTGGTCAGCACATCGCGGCACACGGCTTCGGCACGGGCGAGCCGGCGGAGATCTCGAGGTGTCAGGGGCTTGGAGATACCGTGGCGGGCGGAGAGGGCGCCGCTGACTTCGTCGGTCACCTTGATCATGATACCGAGCGTCCGCGTGTAGTGGGTAAGCGTGAGGGCGTATCGCGGGCCTTTCAGCGACAAGATCAACGGGTACATGAGCCATGGATCGATGAGAGAAGAGAGCATGTAGCCCTCCTCGAGGTTCTCGAAGCTGACGCTCATCGGTGGCTCGTTCCAGTTGCCCTTGCCTGGAATCGTCCCGTAGACCATCACCGTGGGATCCATCGCCATCCCGTTTCCAGCCTCCGGAAGACCACTTCCTTGCAGGATCAGCGGCGTTCCGATACCACCGGCAGCCAGCACGACCGTCCTGGCGCGGATATCGAACGGAAACCTCCCATGCCGCCGCCCGGACACACCCGCGGCCACGCCGCCCTCGACCAGGACGTGTTCGACCTCGGCCCAGGTGATGAGATCGGCACCCGCCGTCAACGCCTGGTCCATGAACTCGTTCGCCGTCCACTTGGCCCCACAGCGGCAGCCGGTCATGCAGGTGGCCGTGCAATGGAAGCGGGGGGTGCGTGCCGGGTTGATGAACTTCATTTGGGGTTGCCAGTCCATCCCGAGGGCCTGACCGGCCTCGAGGATGCGCATGGAAGCCTCCCCGGCGTGGCTTGCAGGAAGGGCTGCGAGGCCGAGTTCGTCGATGGTCTCCCCGGTCGGGCCTGCAAGATCGATTCCGTAGTCGTCCTTGAACCAGTCGGGTGGAGGTGCCGCACAACCGCAGTAGAGGTTTGTGGAACCCCCGGTCATGATGGCCCGGATGATGTTGAGACCTTCCTGGGTGAACAGGAGGCCGTGACGATCCACGTAGCGTAGCGCGCCGATGTGCGTACCGTAGTACCACCGTCCCCGGTGATCGAGGCCGCGCTCCAGCATCACCACCCGTTTGCCCGCACGGGCCAGTTCCCGGGCGACCGTCGCGCCCCCCGGTCCTGTCCCCACGACCGCGACATCGTATTCGCTGCCTCTTGCTACCATCGTGCCTCCCTGGAGCCTGTTGCCCGAGCGCGTTTCGCGGTGAGGTCGGGGCCACCCCGGCGCCGGTGCGAGTCCTTACGAGAGTCCCCGTTCCTTCTTGCGCTGCTCGACGCTCTTGAGAAACCGTTCCCAGTCCTCCTGTTCCTCGTGAGCGATACGATGGTTCGCCTCTTCTCGAGACAACCCGGTCTCGGCCTCGACCACTTCCCACCCCACCTCGATCGCATCGCGCCAGGCGTCGAGGGCGACCTTGGGGTTCAGATTGTGGGGGAAGAGGGGGGCGCCATCAGATTTCTTCATGAATCCCGGAAGCTCCGAATGGCGGGAGAGCGGAAACAGGCAAGTCATGTGGAGATACTCCTCGAGGAGCACGAGGTCGTCCTGCTCCACGAGCCTCCTGACTTCCTCGAGAATGTGCGGCTGCCTGTACCAGAGGCGAAGAGCCTCGAGTTCCTGGTCGGTGAGCATCTGGTCCTCCTGATATTGTCAGCGTTCGGAAGGGGAACACCCTAACACCGCCGGCGAAGTGTTTCAACCCCAAGCACAGTGCGAGAAGGCCAGGTCGGTAGCGTCACGGGCGTTCGAGACCTGCCAGGTGTCGTCATCGGACGAACACGGCCATGGCGTCCGGGAAACCCACTGTCCCATTCGACGTGGCCGTGGTCCAGTTGATGTAGGTGTCCCCCGGTGCATACAGGATCCGCGCACCCGGCGTTGCCAGCTCCCAGTCGCACCCTCCGCCAGGCGTGGCGACCACCAGCCATCCATAGTCTTCCGGACAGCCACCGTAGCTTCGGTTGATGAAAAAGCGACGTTTCAGCGTGTCGTGTCCCTCGATGCTGAAGTAGTTCTTGGTCTCCGAGACGATGTCTGTCCAAGAGGACGAGAGCAATCGGCTCTGCGCGAACCACTCGAGCAAGGAGCTGTCTTGAGCGTCGAACTCGAGGTACTTCACAACCGTCCCTCCGGTGTAGAGATGGACTCGAGCGCGGTCCACGGTGAATCCACCCATGTTCCAGTACATGGACGGAATGCGCGAGACGTACTGGCGGCTCGAGTAGCTGGATGTCAGGAGGGATTCGTCGAACTCGTTGACAGCCGGTCCGGTCCAGAGGGAGTAGGCGTCGCCGGTGATGCCCTGGCTGAGTTTGAACACCATGGTCCAGCCGCCGCCCGCAGTGGTCATGTCGCAAAAGACCGGGAAGCTGCCGCCGTTGTCTTCCGGGTCGATCCAGTAGATGCCGTCGGTGGTTCCGGAACCGACGGTGCGGTATTCCTTGCAAGAGGCGCACAGGGCGGTCTCTCCGTCGCAATCCAGGTCCGGGTCGCCGCAGACCTCCGGCGCGCCCGGATAGGCGTCTGCGTTGTCGTCGTCGCAGTCTTCGCCGTTGGCGACCCACCCCTGGGGCGGCTCGCAATCCTCCACGCCGTCGTCCGGTGTCCCGAACCCGTCCTGGTCGGTGTCCGGATGGAAGGTGAGGAGGACGCCGTCGTCGACCACGGTGTCGCAATCGTCGTCGCGACCGTTGCAGGTCTCTTCCGCGCCGAGGAAGACATCCGGGTCGGTGTCGTCGCAGTCCTGGTCATTCGATGCGTAGCCTTCCGGCATGGTGCAGGATTGGAAGGCCTGGTCCGAGGCGCCCTGACCATCGGCGTCCGCGTCCAGGTAGTAGGTGGACTGGACCCCCTCGTCGATGCTGCCGTCGCAATCGTCATCGAATGCGTTGCAGGTTTCCTCTGCTCCGGGGTAGGTGTCGGCACGTTCGTCGTCGCAGTCACCGGCGGTGACCGCGTATCCTGCCGGGGGGGCGCAGGCCTCGGTGGTATCGGTTGCCGTTCCATGGCCGTCGCCGTCGCTGTCCAGGTAGTAGGTGGTCGTGGCGCCCTCGTCGATCTCGGGCTCGCAGGGACCGCTCGCCCCGGCGCAATCGCAGTCGTCGTCCCGGCCATTGCAGAGTTCCTCGGCGCCAGGATAGGTGTACCGGTCCTGGTCGTCGCAGTCCGTGTCGTCCGCCACATGGCCAACAGGGGCGGCACAGGCCTGTACCTGGCTCGAGGCGTCCCCGAAGCCGTCCCCGTCGGCATCGGCGAAATAGGTCGTGGTGACCCCGTCGTCGATGTCGCCGTCGCAGTCGTCGTCCCTCTCGTTGCAGGTCTCGATCGCGCCGGGATAGACGCTGGCCTGGCCGTCGTCACAGTCTGTTCCACCAGTGACGTAGCCGTCCGGGATGTCGCACGCCTGTCGAGGGGCCGACGGGTCACCATGGCCGTCCTGGTCTGCGTCCAGGTAGTAGGTGGACTGGACCCCCTCGTCGACGCTGCCATCGCAGTCCTGGTCGACGCCGTCACACGTCTCGGGGGCATCCGGGTGCACGCCGGCATCTCCGTCGTCGCAATCGAAAGGCGTACCGGAGGGTTGGAGCACGTAGCCGGCCACGGGTTCGCAGGAGACGGTAGCGACGGTGTAGGTGCCGTAGCCGTCTCCATCTTCGTCGAGGAAGTAGGTCTCGAAAGGCAAGCCGTCGTCGGCGAGTCCGTTGCAATCCTGGTCCGCCCCGTCGCACACTTCGCCGGCGCCAGGGTGTACCCCAGGGTCGCCATCGTCGCAGTCCACGTCTGCTGGATAGCCATCCTGGTCCGTGTCGGCTGGATTCTCGGAGCAGACCCCGTGGAGTGGGACCCAGGCGACAGGCAGGTTCGGATCGCTCGTCTCGAGGGTCAGGACACCGGTGTAATCTCCCACGGCGGCGGGCGAGAACGAGACGAGCACGGTCAGTGTCGATCCGGGATCGATCGACAGGGCACTCGAGGACTCGATATCCACCAGGTCGAACGTGTCGGAACCGCTCACCAGGGTGGCGACGACGGCTAGCGTGGCATCGCCGGCATTGCCTATTGTCACCTGGTCTTCGGCCGTGTCTCCCGGGGAAACGAGGCCGTACTCGAGTTCACCGGGGCTGATGGTCGCACGGGCGACTGGTTGCGGCGTCGGCTCCGGAGGGGAAGGAGACGTTTCAGGCGTTTCGCCACCCGGTGTCGGTTCCGGGGAGGGGGACGTATCTGTCGGGGTCGTGGCCGGCGGCGGGGACTGCAGTGGAGTCGTCTGTCCCGGGTCCGGAGTACCGGGAGTCGCGACCGGCGACGTGGCGTCGTCGTCCTGGCCCTGCGGGCAACCCCACGAGACCAACGCAATCAGGAGCCCCGAACCCAGCCAGGTGCTACGCAGGGCAGTGCCCGGATCGTGCCATCGATTCTTCACCGCTCGACTCCAGCATCTCATGTCCCTCCCCTCGCGACAGCGACTGGTGCGAGCAACAACTGGACCGGCACCGGCCTCGAGACACTTGCCCGTCGCGGCAGCCGGGGAGGCGATCCAGCGACTCCTCGGGCCGAGCAGCCTGACAAGTCACCGGCTCCAACCCCTGTGGCGACTGGGTCAGTATACCGCCGCGGGAGCCTCCGGGCAACCGGGCATGCTGCGGTCGAGCGCTGCTCTCCACTGCCTGCTGCACCTTGGCCAGGAGTTCGTGGAAAAAGGTCCCTGTTGATAGGTTGCTTTGTGCGGTTGGCACTCGGCAGCGTCAAGGGAAAATGCGGACTCGTTTGCCCGTCAGGACACTGGTCGTCGTGCCGGATCGTGCACGTCGATGTCGCCCAGCAGGAAGTGGATGTCCTGTTCGGTCAACGGGCCTGGCGAGCCCCCTTCGCGCGGCAACAGTCCTTCGGCCAGTGCCCTCTTCCGCGCATGCAGCGACAGGATTTTCTCCTCCACCGTGCCTCGAGTAGTCAGCCGGTAGGCGAACACGGGCCGGGTCTGGCCAATTCGGTGCGCACGGCCGGTAGCCTGTGCTTCGACCGCCGGGTTCCACCATGGGTCGTAATGGATGACGTAGTCCGCGCCGGTCAGGTTGAGTCCTGTTCCCCCTGCTCTGAGGCTGACGAGGAACACCTGCGTGTCAGATCGGTTGAACGCGTCCACCCGCTCCTGCCGCTGGCTCGAGCGGCCGTCCAGGTATCCGTAGGACGCGCCGAGCCGTTCGGTCTCGGTCCTCAGGACGGCCAGCATCCTGACGAACTGGGAGAACACCAGGACCTTGTGTCCCCCATCCAGCAAGCGTTGGAGCGTTTCCCGAAACAATCTCAGCTTGGCCGACCCCTGCACGGTGCCTCGAGGATCCAGGCCGCTCAACGGTGGATGGCAGCAGATGAGTCGCAGCTTGAGGAGCGCCTCGAGCACTGCGAAGCGGCTGCGCCGCGGGCCCGTGGCCTCGATGTCCCGCTGGACGCGCGTGCGAAACATGCTGGCGACCGTGGAATAGAGGGCAGCCTGGTCGGGTTCGAGATGACAGCAGAGGGTGATCTCGGTCAGCGGAGGCAGTTCCGGCGCCACGTCTTCCTTGACCCGGCGAAGGATGAATGGCGCCACACGCGCGCGAAGCGCTTTCCGCCGCACACCATCTCCCCTTTGCTCGATCGGGACCTGGTACCGCTTCCGGAAGCGGCTTCGGGAGCCCAGCAATGCCGGCATGAGGAATGCGAATTGCGCCCACAGGTCCAGGAGCCGGTTTTCGATGGGCGTACCGGTCATCGCGAGCCGGTGGGACGCGGGGATTCTCCGGCAGGCAGCCGCCGTGTCGGAGTCGGGATTCTTGATGGCCTGGGCTTCGTCGAGAACCAGGTAGTGGTAGCCGGCACGGCGGTGGAACGCCAGGTCGCGCCGGACGAGCGCGTAGCTGGTGACGACCAGGTCGATGCCCTCGAAATTCGTCCTCACCTTGCGGCCGGAGCCCTGGAAGATGGTTACAGCAAGCGTGGGCGTGTACCGCTCGGCCTCGAGTTTCCAGTTGCTCAACACGGAAGTGGGGGCGACGACCAGGGATGGTCCTCCCCGCCCGGCCTCTTTCTCCGCCAGGAGAAGTGCCAGCACCTGGAGGGTCTTGCCAAGCCCCATGTCGTCGGCCAGGATGCCGTTCACCCCATCCCGCCTCAGCCCCTGGAGCCAGCCGTATCCACGCACCTGGTACGGGCGCAGTGTCGCCCGGAGCCCTCGTGGGAGCACCGCCCCCACGGGATGCTCGAGGTCGAGCAGGCGTTGCCGGACGGACAGGAATTCCGGATCGAGGTCGCGGTCCTCGATGGCTTCCGCGATCGCGGCCACAGATGGCACACGGCACGTCGGCACCCTGTAGGCGTGCCCGCCATCGATCGGAAACTCGAGCATGGCCTCCAGGCTGTTGGCGTGCTGCTCGAGCCAGGCTGCTGGCACTCGGGCCAGGCGGTGCGACGGGGTACGCATGAACCGCTTCCCCCGGCGCCAGGCGTCAATGACCGTCCGGACCGGGAAAGACTCGTCGCCGGCGCGGACGGTGAGCGAACAGGCGAACCAGTCGATGCGCCGGCGGACCCGGAGCGCAAACGTGAGGCGGGTCGTTGCGGCTGTCTCCCCCTCCCTGGACCCGGCCCGCGCGGCTACTCCCGACTGGAGGTCGAGGTGGCGCTTCAACAGCACGGCCAGCGCCACGCGATGGCTGCAGTAGTGCCCCCGCCTGGCCGGGCAAGTGCAACGGGTCCGCAGGGAGCGTCCGTCCCAGGTCACGCGTACCTGGAACGGACTCCGGTTCAGAGCGGGAAAACGGGCTTCCGCTCGAATGCTGTCGTCGCCGGAAGGCGATACCGTCCAGGAGATGTGGCCGGTATCCGCCAGCGCGCAGCCCCGTTCGAACGTGGCGGGCGTGGCGCGACGCTCAACGATCGCCAGGTCGAACCCGGCCGGATGTCCTTGGAACATGAGCGGTCCCCGGTTGCCGCGTGGCCCTGGACACAAGGAATAGTCGACACATCGACGCCTGTCAACGGGGTGTTTTTTTGTGGTCGGAGTGGGCCCGCGCAGGTAGACTGCCGGTGTCGGATACAGGAGGATGTACGATGGCTCTTCAGGCCGTGGTCCCAGGTCGCATCTGGGTGGCGCCGTTTCCGATTCGATATGCAGGAACACGTTTCCTGACCCGAATGACCGTGGTGCGGTTGCAGGACGGACGCCTGTGGCTGCATTCCCCCATTCCTCTCGACGAGCCGCTCGAGGCGGAGATCCGGTCCCTGGGGAAGGTTGCCTTCATCATCGCACCGAGCACCTTCCATCACCTGTACGTATCCAAGGCGATGCGGCTGTGGCCCCAAGCCAGGACCTTCGCCTGCCCGGGGCTGCTCAGCAAGCGCCCGGACCTCGAGTTCGATGCCGTGCTGGCAGACCACGCCGAGCCGGAATGGGACGGAGAATTCGACCAGGTGCGATCGAGGGGCAACAACATCATCCGGGAAGTGGTGTTCTTCCATCGTGACACCAGGACCCTGATCGTGGTAGATCTCCTGGAGAACTTCCACGACGACACCCCAGGCACCAACCTGGCGTTGAGACTCGGGTTTCGGCTGTTCGGCCTCTGGGGCCGACCCGTTCCCGCCCCGGAGTTCCTCATGTTCACCTGGGACAAGCGAAGCTCCGAACAGGCGATATCGAGGATGCTCCAGTGGGATTTCCAGCGAGTGATCATGGCCCACGGGGAATGGATCGAGGGACCGGATGTCAAGGACCTGGTGAGGGAAGCGTGGAAACCCTTGACCAGGCAGTGGAACCGACAATAGGGGTACACCCATGCCGACACACCTTCTCGAGAGTCGGGCCGGAAAGGCCCTGTTGTGGACGCTGGCTTTCCTCCTCATGGCGGGAGCAGCAGCCTACCAGCGGTTGACTGGCCCCACACACCCCCTGCGCGGGCGATATGCCGCCGGAGACGAAACCGTCACCTACCGGCTGCCTCGCAGCGGTTCCACTTCGCAAGACAGGGAGGTGACGCTGGCCGCTCCGGATGCCGTTTCAGCCGCAACCGTGTACTTCAAGCGCTACAAGACCGGGGACCCCTTTTCCGCCAGGGCGATGACACGGAAGGACGGGCAGTTCACCGCATACCTCCCCAGACAGTCCGCCGCCGGCAAGCTCGAATACTACCTCGTGCTCGAGACCCCCTCGGGGTCCGTCCGCGTTCCCGACGACCCGGATCGGAACGTCGTCATCCGGTTCAAGGACGACGTCCCCATCGGCGTTCTAGTACCCCACGTCGTGCTGATGTTCCTGGCCATCCTCGTCGGTATCCGCGCCGGGCTCTCGGCCCTGGCAGGACACCGCGATCTACGTGTGTTGAGTTGGGTAGCGCTGGCAGGCATGACCGCGGGGGGCCTGGTGCTCGGGCCGGTCGTCCAGAAATACGCTTTCGGCGCCTACTGGACCGGATTTCCCTACGGATATGACCTGACCGATAATAAAATGTTGATATTGTGGCTTTGTTGGGTTGTCGCGTGCGCCTGGCAGGGCAAGGCCGCTGACCCCCGTTCGCGGTCCAACCGCATCGTCGTCGCCCTGGCAAGCGCCGTCATGATCGCGGTCTATCTCATCCCGCACAGCATGCGGGGCAGTGAACTGGACTACGCGAAGCTCGAGCAGGGTGTGCCGGCGTCCAAGGCCATCCGCACGGGAAAATAGCAGGAGAGATCTCGTTGAAAGACATGACGTGTCCCCATTGCGGGGACAAGCTGAAAAGGTTCCAGACACCGCCGGAGAGTTCCTGGGGACAGCGTTCGTGGCTCGTCTGTTTCAATGATCATTGTCCCTACTTTTCGGAAGGCTGGACGCACATGCACGAACAGTATCGAGTGGTCTGTTCCTACCGCTACCGTTTCGACCCTGCCCTGGGGCAGTCCGCTCCCATGGTAGTCTACTCTGCGGAGATGGGGTTGGATCACATCGTCGGCGAGTGACCATTTGTCTCACGAACTCCGCCACGACTGTGCTTGCGTGTCCAGAACGGCGGCGTAGGCGACAGCTATTGTGCTTCCGTGGCACACAGTCCGTTGTTTCACCGGTGTCCTGCGTGCAGTGACAATGCAATCCGTGCCGCTCGCCCGCCGAGGTTCTCCCCCCACCGCACAACATGCTCAAGGCATGCGCGATTCGGCCGATTGAGCATGTGACGGAAAAGTGTGCACTGCCCGGCTTCGTGCCGGTGTTCGGCATGTCGGAAAAGTGCAGAGCGTTCGAGGGCTTCTGGATTTCGCCGAGGGTGTGGGCAACAGTCTTGGCGTTCCGGGTCCAGGACGCGGGGGGCCCCATGATACCGCGATTGGGCATGGTTGGGAGGTACGGCGTTTTTACCGTGGCCCTGGTGGCGGTGTGCACGTTGGGGACGGCGTGGTTGCTACAGCTTCGGGACAAGCGTGGAGCGACGGAACAGTGGCAGTGGCAGGCAGAGATCGTGGGCCGCGCGGTCGCTGAAGCGGGGCTCGAGGAAGGCTTCGACGCGCATGAGAACGAAGCCGCGATGCGCAAGCTTTTCAATGAGTTGCGTGCCCGCGGCGTGGCCTACCTGGCGGTTCGCGATGCGCGTCTGAACCTGTTGGTCGCGCACTCCGTGCTGGCTGGCCCGATTCCTCCGTTGGATCGTCTGCCCGCGGGGAAGAGGGGCGTCGTGCGCACGATCGACGTGGCGCCGGCCGGTCCGCGCATGGTTGAAGTCGCCGCGACGGTGTTTGCGCCCATGTCCGCCGACTCGGCGGGCGGCGTTTCCCAGGCCCACGGCAAGCGGGTACCTGCGGGGGTTGTCCAGTTGGGGTTGACGCCGGAGGCCCTTCGCGCGACGAGCCGGTTCTCCGTCGGAGATATCTGGGCAGTGCCGTTCCTGGCCACGGTCCTGAGCGGTATTCTGGTGGTGGTTGGGACCCGGAGGCCGATGCGCAGGCTCGACGCCCTCGTTGCGGGGGTGAGCCGCCGGTGCAGAGGCAGCCGGGAGGGGCGATTCGACGAATCCGGCGGTGACGAGATCGCCGAGCTTTCTCGAGCACTCAACACGCTAGTGGACCACCTGATAGAGACAGAGAACTCGGTGCGAGACGCCCGCTGGACGCTGGAGGAGAAGGTCCATGCCCGGACGAGGCGGCTGGAGCGCGCTGTGGAGCAGGCACTGGAACAGGCACAGGTTTCGGAAGAGTCGGCCCGCGCGAGTTCGATGTTGTTGATGAGCGTGGCGCACGAGATTCGTTCGCGGACGAACCGACTCCTTGGTATAGCTGATCGGTTGGTGGCGAGCGACCTCACGCCCGGTCAGACGCGGCAGGTGGAGGAGATACGGGATGCCTCGAGGCGGCTGTTGCGCGTTGCCGGCGATTGCCTGGTGATGGGTGGAGGGAGGGGGGTGAGGGTTGGTGCGGTGAGCGAGAGCTTCGACATCGTGTCCGAGACGGAGGACATCGTCGCATCCTACGTGGAGACCGCTCGAGGCAAGGGTATCGAGCTGGTGGTCGCCCTGGATCCCGCCATCCCGGACCTGGTACGAGGTGATGCCACGCGCTGGCGCCACGTGGTAGGCAACCTTGTGCGCAACGCGGTCCAGTATACGGATCGGGGGCAGGTGGTGCTCCGTGCGGTGTCGGACCTCGAGGGTGTGGATCGTGTCAAGATCCGACTCGATGTGGAGGACACGGGAGTGGGGATCGCCGCCGAGGCCTTGGGTTCCGTGTTCGAGGCTTTCAACAGGGGGGACCGGAGTCTGAAGGGTGAGAACGAAGGCCGTGGCCTGGGGCTGGCCATCGTCAAGCAGTTCGTTGCGATGATGGGCGGGCGGACGGGTGTGACCAGCCGGCCCGGGGCTGGTTCCTGCTTCTGGGTCGAGGTGGTGTTCGGTCGTGAGGGTCGCCGGGCAGGGGATGGCGCGACCGGCCAGGAGCCGCTCAACGGCACGGTGTTGGTACTTGTGGACAACGACGATATACGAACCAACTTGGTGCGTCATCTGGAGGCGTGGGGGTTGCGCGTGGTCGCCGCCGGCCAGGCCGCGGACGCGATGGCGGGGTCTGGGCCTGATCCCGGCAGTACGGCCTACGTGGCTGCCGTGGTCGACGGCTCGGTGCGCGATCCGGATGGCGGGGCGGCATGGAGGAGCCTTGTCGAACGGGCCCCGACTTTGAACGGTCGCATCGTGGTGCTCGGGCACGTTGCTGAAGCCGGGGATGTCCAACAGCCCGGAGGCGCCTTTGCCCATCTCGCGAAACCTGTCAGAATGCGGCGGCTTCGGGAAACCCTGGAGCGTCTCGTTTCGACAGTGGCCGAGTTCGAGATGACGCGGGGCAGCGCGCGGGTCGATGTGGCTGCGAACCAGGGCGACGGTGACGATCATGATGCTTCGCCCCCTGGATCGGGACGCATTCTGGTGGTGGAGGACGACCGGGCCAACCTGGAGTTGACGCTGCAGGCCCTGGAGCGGCTGGGGTACGAGGTTGATGTTGCGCGGGATGGACGCCAGGCCGTCGAGACGTTTCTCAGGAACCGGTACGACCTGGTGCTGATGGCTTGCAAGTTGCCGGGCATGGATGGGTTCGAGGCGACCAGGGTCATGCGCCGTTGGGAAACCGTTGAAGGTGGCCTGCGGTGCACCACCCCTATCGTGGCGCTCACGGGCGGAGTGCACGAGGAGGAACTCCGTGCCTGTTCGAGGGCGGGCATGACCGACGTGCTGAACAAGCCCTTTTCGGAAGACGAGTTCGAGTCCATGGTGAAGCGGTGGATAGTGCCCGGGCCGGGGGTGAACAATGCCGGGCATGACGCATCCGAAGTGGCCCTGTTTCCCCCTCCCGGTTCACAACGGGGGCCGACTCCGAAGGACCAGGGCCTGGCGCCTGGCGATGAAGGTGGTCGCGACGAGTCGCCGGTGATACGGGAGAAGGCGCTGGAGAAGATACGGGCGTTGCAACAGCCGGGCAAGCCTGATATTGTGGCCACAGTGGTCAACTACTACCTGGAAGATGCTCCGGTCATGATGTCCGCGTTGGAGCAGGCGCTGGCGGCGTCGAACCCGGACGACGTGCGGGGTGTGGCACACCGCCTGAAGACCGGCAGTGCCAGCGTAGGCGCCGTGCGGCTGGCAACGTTGTGCCGCGAACTCGAGGCCTTGGGCCGGTGTGGAGAAACGACCCCGATGGGGGAGGTGGTCGCGCAGATAAGGGAGGAGTACGTGCGAGTAGAAACGGTCCTGGCCGGTTGCCTGGCCGGGCATGGTGGTGAGCACTGAATGCGTATCGACAAGCCGGCCGTACTGGTTGTGGACGATGACAGAACCACGCGCTTTCTTGCCACGCAGGCGCTGGAGCAGTCCGGGTTCCACGTGGAAGTGGCCGAGAGCGGAGCCCGGGCTCTGGCGGTGATGAGTCGTCTGAGCCCGGACGTGGCGCTGCTGGACCTGGATCTGCCTGGCGTGGATGGCTATGAACTATGTGCACGGCTGCGGCGCTCGAGCGGGGGCCGGGACATTCCCATTGTCGTGATGAGCGGCATGGACGATATCGAGGCGGTGCAGAAGAGTTTTCGGGTCGGCGCGACGGATTTTGTTGAGAAACCCGTCAACTGGATCGCGCTCTCCCACCGGATTCGCTACATGTTGCAGGCCGGCTCCGCGGCGAGGGCGCTGCGGAGGAGCGAGCGCAAGCTGAGCAATGCCCAGCGGATCGCCCGGCTGGCGTGGTGGGAGTGGGACATCGTCGCCAACAAGCTCGGGGCTTCAGAGGAGTTCTACAAGACACTGGGCATCTCCGAGGAGACGTTCGAGGGCACCTACGACGCATTCGTGCGCTGTATGCATGCCGATGATCGGCCACAGGTGTGTGCCAGGGTGGATGAGACGCTGGCAGAGGGTGGGGAGTTCAGTATCGACTATCGCGTCGTGCGCCCGGATGGTAGCGAGCGCATCGTGCACCAGCGCGCGGTGGTCGAGGTCAACGATGTCGGTGCACCGGTACGGGTGAGCGGCATCTTCCAGGACATCACTGAGCGGATCAAGGTCGAGCGCGAGGTGCGGCAGCTCGTGTACTACGACTCGGTCACGGGGCTGCCCAACCGGAAGTTGTTCAATGAACGTTTCAACCTTGTCATCGAGCAGGCGCGACGCCATGAGCGGGGCCTGGCGTTGCTGTTCCTGGACCTGGACAGGTTCAAGCGGGTCAACGAAACCTTCGGTCTCGCCGCGGGGGACGAGCTGATTCGCAGCGTGGCCAGGCGGCTGCTCGAGTCGGTGCGGAAGACGGACTCCGTGACGAGAACGATTCCCGAGGACCGCGCGCCCACCGTGGCCCGCCTCGGCGGTGACGAGTTCATGATTCTCATTGCCGAAGTCGAGGACGTGCCCCACGTGGCCAGGGTCGCGGAGCGGTTGGTCCAGGCGGTTCGGCGGCCTGTCTCCCTGGAGGGCCATGACATCGTTCCCGCGGCCAGTATCGGGATTGCGCTCTACCCCCACGACGGGACCGAGCCGGACCAGTTGCTGCGGAATGCGAATGCGGCCATGCACCATGCCAAGGAAGGTGGGGGCAACCGCTACCAGTTCTACTCGGAGGAGATGAATCGTTCCATGCTCGAGCGGTTGATCCTCGAGAACGCGCTGCACCGGGCCTTGCTGAACGGGGAATTCGTGGTGTACTACCAGCCGCAAATCGACGTTCGGACCCACCGGCTCGTGGGTGCGGAGGCCTTGATTCGCTGGCGCCATCCGGAAAGAGGGCTGGTGCCGCCCATGCAGTTCATTCCCCTGGCCGAGGAGAGCGGTTTGATCGTACCGATGGGAGAATGGGTGTTGCGCACGGTGTGCAACCAGAGCCGTGTGTGGCGGGAGCTGGGACTGCCGTCGATCCGGGTAGGGGTCAACGTTTCCGGGAGGCAGTTCGCGGAGAAGGATTTCGTGCGAACACTTTCATCGGTGCTCTCCGAGACGCACAGCGACCCCGCCTACCTGGAACTCGAGTTGACCGAAAGCATGATCATGAGCGATGCCGAGGCCAGCCGGCGAAGCCTGCTTCAGCTCAAGGAGATCGGGGTTCGGCTGTCCGTGGACGACTTTGGAACCGGCTATTCCTCCCTCAGCTACCTGCGCCGCTTCCCGTTGGACACGCTGAAGATCGACCGGTCGTTCCTGGCGGGAATCCCGGGTGATTCGGACCAGATCGCGATCACCAAGGCCATCATCGCGCTGGCCCGGAGCCTCAGTTTGAAGATCGTCGCGGAGGGGGTGGAAACGAAGAACCAACTCGATTTCCTGCGGGAGCAAGACTGCGATGAGGCCCAGGGCTACCTGTTCAGCAAGCCGGTTCCCGAAGTCGAGTTCCTCGAGATTCTCAAGACGGGCAGCGTCTGGCCCGGGGCGTGACGCACCAATCCACCAGAGAACGACTGCCTTCGATGGTTTCCGGGCAGCCGGGGTGGGGGCGTGAGCGCCTGGTCGCCGGTGACGGTTCCCGGGCGGTCTCCGGGGCCGGGGCTATTCCTCTCCCATGAACGGGTAGGCGAAGTGGGCCGGCGGGATGAAGTTCTCCTTGATGGTCCGCTGCGAAGTCCACCGGATCAAGTTGAGGAACGAGCCGGCCTTGTCGTTCGTCCCGGACGCGCGTGACCCGCCGAACGGCTGTTGTCCCACGACCGCGCCGGTGGGCTTGTCGTTGATGTAGAAGTTGCCCGCGGCATGACGCAGGGCACTCGCGCACTTGACCGCCGCCATCCGGTCTTCGGCGAAAACAGCCCCGGTCAGCGCGTATACGCTGGTCGTGTCACAGAGTTCCAGGGTCTCGTCGAGCTTCTTGTCGTCGTAGACGTACACGGTCAGTACCGGACCGAAGATCTCTTCCTCCATGAGCTTGAAGTGGGGGTCTTCGGTGAGCACGACGGTCGGCTCGATGAAGTACCCCGTGCTGTCGTCGCACGTCCCGCCCGTGAGGATGGTGGCCATGGTCGATTCCTTGGCGAAATCGATGTAGGCCTTGATCTCTCGATAGGCGTTTCGATCGATGACCGCGTTCATGAAGTTGCGGAAGTCCAACGGATCGCCCATCCTGATCTCGGCCACCTGGGCCAGGAGCAGTTCCTTGACGCTCGGCCACAGGGAAGTCGGGATGTAGGCTCGGGAAGCCGCGGAGCACTTCTGGCCCTGGTATTCGAAGGCGCCGCGGACGAGCGCGGTGGCCAGGGCGGGGACATTCGCACTGGCATGAGCGAACACGAAGTCCTTTCCACCGGTCTCCCCCACAATGCGCGGGTAGGTGTGATACCTGTCGATATGGGTGCCCACTTGGCGCCACATTCCCTGGAAGACCGGGGTGGACCCGGTGAAGTGGACGCCGGCCAGGCTCGAGCTGGCCATGACCGGGTTGCCGACCTGTCCGCCCGGTCCAGGGACGAAGTTGATCACCCCGTCGGGGAATCCGGCCGCGGAGAGCAGGCGCATGATCTGATACGCGGTGAATACGGCCGACGAGGCGGGCTTCCACAAAACGGTATTCCCCATCAAGGCGGGCGACGTGGGCAGGTTGCCCGCTATCGACGCGAAATTGAACGGGGTGACCGCGAACACGAACCCCTCGAGCGCCCGGTATTCCACGTAGTCCCAGTGCCCACGCATGCTTTCGGGCTGCTGCTCGAGGAGGAACCGGTAGTAGTACGGATTGAACCGCCAGAAGTCGATGAGTTCGCAGGCGGCGTCGATCTCTGCCTGAAACACGTTCTTGGACTGGTTGAGCATGCAGGCGGCGTTGACCGTGTCGCGCCAGGGGCCGGCGAGCAATTCGGCCGCCTTGAGCATCACCGCGGCACGATCTTCCCAGGCCATCTCCGACCAGGTCTTCCAGGCCTCCGCGGCCGCTTTGATGGCCATGTTCACTTCCTGCGGACCCGCCTGGTGATACGTGGCAAGCACGTGGCCGTGGTCATGGGGACACACGGCGTTGGCGATCCTCCCGGTAGAAACCTCCTTGCCGCCGATGATCAGTGGGATCTCGACCTGTTCGGACAGCATCTCTCGCATCTTCGCCTTCAAGGCGGCCTTCTCGGGGGACCCAGGCCCGTAGGCCTTGATGGGCTCGTTGACCGGCTTCGGAATGGGCACGATTCCGTTGGCCATGAGGCACCTCCTGTAGTGGATGTACGAGAAACCGGCGCGCCCGTCTTCCGCAACGCCTGGCAGCCGGAGGAAGGCAAGCGGGCCGTCCCGGAACCCCGTCCTGCGACTGCGCCATCAGCACGCCGGGCAGGACCTGTTCTGTCTGCACGCAAAACACATCTTCCAGCCAAGGCGATGCAACGCCCCTGGCCGGGTGATGCTACCTACCCGATTGGCGATTGGAATGCAACAGTGTTGGTGCTGTGCGTGTTGTGGCCGGCGTGGGGACGGAGCGGTGTGAACCCCGCCCGTACATTTGTGGGCCCGTACGTGTCGGAGCGTTGGTGCGGGTTCGAAACCCGCACCTACCACCCCGCCCCTCACCACCGGACCTGCACAGGACTCGAACGGTCTTCGGTGGTCCAGTCGCCGAGCTGGCCATGGTTGTTGGCCCCCCAGGTCCAGATGTCTCCCCCGCTGGTCAAGGCCAGGGTGTGACGGGCCCCGGCAGCCAGGGCTGTCACCAGGGACAGGTCGGGTCGTTCGGCAGGCACCCAGTCGCTGGTGGTGGTTCCGTCGCCGAGCTGGCCGGCATCGTTTTCGCCCCAGGTCCAGGTGACACCTTCCGCATCCGCGGCCGCCGAGTGGTAGCTTCCTGCGGCGACCATCAGCAGTCCGCCCGGAGTTTCCAGCGCGGTGGGGCGAAGGGCCACGCCGGTTGTGCCGGTGTCTTCGTCCTCATCGTAGACGCCCCAGACGTAGAGCCCGCCGTCGCCGTCGAGACCCACCGAGTGGCCGAATCCCGCTGCAATGGCAACGAGCGGGGTCGAGATGTCGATCAGGGTGGGCGAGATTCTCCGGGTGATGGACCCGTCGCCCAGTTGTCCATCGTCGTTTCGCCCCCAGGCGTAAACGTCCCCGCCGGATTCGATGGCGAAGGAATGGTAGTCACCGGCCGCGAGGACGGTGACATCGCTCACGGTCTTCACCTGGACTGGAACGGTGCTGTCCTCCAGTGTGCCGTTGCCGAGCTGTCCTTCGCTGTTGTCTCCCCAACTCCATGCCTCCCGCTCCCCGGTGGCGGACACGATGGCCAGGGTGTGGTATGCGCCTGCGACCACCGACACCACACCGGCCAGGTTCACGGCAACCAGCTCCGGGGCGTCCGTGATCGAATCATTGCCGAGCTGCCCGTCCGCATTGCCGCCCCAGGCCACGACTTCCGTTGTCGACCCGACGCGTCTCAGAGCCAGGGAGTGGTCGAATCCTGCTGCGATAGCGACGGCGTCCTCGAGGCCGGTGACCTGCACAGGCTGGGCGCTGTCGGTCGTGGTCCCGTCTCCGAGCTGCCCGTGGGCGTTGCTCCCCCATGCCCAGACCGTGCCATCGGAGCGGAGCACCAATGAGTGGGCCTCGCCGGCAGCGACCGCGATGAACAGGTCATCCACTACGCCGTTGCAATCGTCGTCGGTTCCGTTGGGCTCGTCCACTGCCCAAGGGTGGACAGCAGGATCCGCGTCGTCGCAATCGTCCCCGCTGGCCACGTATTGGTCAGGAGGAGAACAGGCATCGACGCTGGCGTCCGGTGAACCGTAGCCATCTCCGTCGGCGTCTTCGTAGTATCGCGTCGTGGCCCCCTCGTCAACGGCGGTGTCGCAGTCGTCATCGATGCCGTTGCACAGCTCGATCGCCCCTGGGTGGATGTCTGCGGAACCGTCGTCGCAGTCGTCCGCGTTCGAGGCATACCCCGGACTCGCCCCGCACAGTTCGAGGCTTCCCGCTTCGACACCGTAGCCGTCTCCGTCGGCGTCCGGATAGTAGGTTATGGTCAAGCCCTCGTCGACCTTGCCGTCGCAATCCTGGTCGACGCCGTCACACACTTCTCGAGCGAATGGATTGATGGAGGGATCGGCGTCGTCGCAGTCTCCTTGCTCGATGGTATAGCCATCGCCATCCAGGTCGCCACATCCGGGGGTCGCGAGGATGACTGTCAGCGGTACCAGGAGGCGAACGAGCGCGAGCGGCATTCCCTCGCGTGCCGGAGATTGACGGCCGGATTGCATGGGTTCTCCCAGGTGGTGGATGTCGCAGATCGCCATTCCGAGTGGCCCCGTTCCGCCCGTGGTGCGGGCAAGACCCCGGCTCGAGCACCGGGGCGTTCGTACGCTTGCTCAAGTCTTTCATGGGGAGAAGCGTGTGTCAAGGTTGTCCGGAACCCCACATCCGCCACCAGGGTTGGAGGGAGCCCCGCGGCAGCGCCCGCCAGAGGCCCCCACCTCCTTGGTGGAGACAGAATCGCTGGCACCGAACCGCAAGGGAGAACGTGGGGGAGGGTCCAAGCGGGCAGGGAGGCGACGGATGGCCCCCCGCCTACATCATGGGCTGCGTCGCGACCTGCCTCGTCTCGGCGGTCCTGGCCTGGGCCATGGGCTCCGCAGTCGCGGTCGTCTGGGCCATGGGCTCCGCTGTCTGGGCCGTCTCCATGACCGGGGCGGTCGCCACCTCGTTCGCCTCCACGGGTTGCGTCATTGCGTCCGCCACAACGCGCGTGCCTTCCACCGAATCGACCAGCAGATTCGACCAAGCCTCAGTTTCCATGGGGTTCGACCGCGTTCGACTTTCCACAGTGGAGCGGTCAGCCTGACATGGCGGGAGGCACTTTTTCGGAGTTCGGGTAGCGGGTATCCCGGGCCTGGTGCCAATGGAGAGCTGTCCATCGGTTCTCGGCGCTTCTCCTGGTAGCAACTCCATGTACGGAAAAGGGCTGATCCCGCCAGCCGGAGATCGGTTCACCCGCCAACCGCGGTGCGGAGCCTTGGTGCACTTCCCGTAGCGATCCGCGCTGTCCAGACGCTGACTCGTTTCACGGTGAACCGAGACCGGTGAAGCAACATTACCCCAGGTTCCACGCCGAAAACGCCCTGGAAGGCGGGTCACAGCCTATTTGGAGCGGATGTCACCCCAGGCCGACTACGACGCAAGAGGAGGAGAAAGCAGACAGTAGGTAGAAAAACGGCACGCCACGCACGACGTTGGCAACGGGACCGGTCTGCTCGCTCCCCCCCTCGAACCCCATCCAGTCGCACCA
>JAJRTE010000135.1 GCA_024278455.1 Myxococcota bacterium | reverse complement strand
GTCGGTCTGGGGTGGAATCCGCTTCAGATAGGCTGTGACCCGCCTTCCAGGGCGTGATTCGGCATGGAATCTGGGGCAATTCTGTTTCAACGGCCTCGGTTCGCCGCGAAGCTACTCCGGTTCTGGACAGCGCGGATGGCTCTGCTCGAGTTCACGCTTGACATGGTGGTCAAGGCCGTCCAGGTAGAGATTGCCGAAGAATTGGGACGCGAGCGTTCCCACGGGCAGACCGACACCGATTCGTCCTTCGTAGCTCGGATCGCCGAGATGTCGCACCACCTCCGGTCGCAGGTAGAGTCCATCGTCCGCCTTCAAGATCTGTGCGAACAGGCGCATCACCCGGCCGTCCCGGAGCCGCCGTCCAAGCACTTCGAGGAGGCGGGCGTGAGGGACGCTCGGAAAATACTTGACAATATCGAGCTGTATGAGAAATCGGAAGCGGCGTTGGAGCGCCTAGTGCCGCAGGATCGCGCGGTGTGCGCCGTGACCGGCCAGGCAGGCGAAGGTGTCCTGAACATAGGACCGGCCCACCAGCGGCTCGACCCGATCCACCAGGGCATGATGAACGATGTTGTTCTCCAGTGACGTGACCGTGATGGCGCGTGGTTTGGGCTCGTAGATGAGTTGGAGCCCGCAGGCCTGTGGGCGCCAGGTCCCACGGACCAGTGCCCGGTGCAGCTCGAGCAGGCGGCGCTCCCGGTGCAGAAGAAACCTCGCGACCGACTCCTTCTGACGCTTTCCCCTAACCGCCCGCCTGCTGGCCTCCTCAAGATTCTCCAGGCTCACGATCCGTTCGTAGAGTCTCCTGAACGTACGCATTCGCGCTCCCTGCAGGAAGAGCACTCGAGCAGCCGGTGTCCCTCGCGGCCACGGGGGCTCACCACAAAAAAACACCGTCCGGACGGTCGGCCACGCCTACTGGAACGGACGGTCACGAACCGCCGGAGCGGCGTTTGTGTCTGTCGACACGGGAGTCGGTCTTCATTCGGAGCGGGACAGGGCACGACAGACCTCCACGATCCGAGGGTCCTTCATCCCCTTGAGCGCCCGGAGCGCGGCGTGGTCCCGCTCCCAACTCGCCTCCTCCCGCTCCTCCAGCACCTCGAGGAAGGGCGTCGCGCTCACCTTTAAGCTCTCTTCCAGGCACAGGCCCACCAGCTCCGGGTGGGCCGTGAACGCCGGGCGGCGCACCAATTCCCGCATGAAGGTCTCGAACACCGGCTTCTCCGGCAAGGCCAGGAGCAGCAGGGTCACCTCCTTCCACCAGCTCTCCCCGAAGTGGGCCACCACCTCCGCCACCCGGTCCTCGCTCCACGCCTCCAGCGCCACGAGATACTCCTGGAACGACAGGTGCATGAACCCGAAGCTGTCCGCGTCCCAGCCCACCAGCAATCCGCTCCGGTCCCGGATGATCGACAGGAACCGCTCCGGACCCGGGTCGAGATGCATCTCCGCCAGGGTCTTGCGTAGCACCGGGGCCAGGGCCGCGGCGGACGCCCGGGTCTGCCCCTCCTCTTGGTGCAGCCACCAGGCCACCGGCTGCAACGCCTGGCGCGCCTGCTCCCCCTCCACATCGAGCGCCAGACCCTTGGCCTGCTGCCAGTGCAGCAGCAGCACGTTCACGCACTCCCGGTAGAGCAGCAGCCGGCGCCGGGGCAGGCTCCCGCGCACCCGGTGCACCAGGCACAGAATCGTCAGGAGAAGCGGGTTGCCCATCAGGGAGCGCAGCCGCCGAGTGCGGAACTCCTTGATCGTCAGCGCCTCCCAGAGACGTTCGCTCTGCTGCAAGGCCTGGGCGCGGGCATGCTGCGTGTCCCCCCCGGAGCCCCACCTCCACCGCTTCGTACCACTGGCCGATGCAGGACCGGGCCTGCGCGTCTTCGAATGGCCGGACATCCAGCTCGAGGAACCGGCCGTCGAACCGCGCCTCCCCCTGGTAGCCGGCGTAGCGGGAGGTCACCGCGAAGAAGCTGTCGGGCATGGCGGTATGGGCCTGCTCGATCCACCGGCGCACCCGGACGCGCGCTCTCTCGTTCGCGACCTCGTCGAGACCGTCGAGGAGGATCAGGAGCCGGCCACGCGTGATCAGGGCCCGGGCGAAGTCGGCGGGCAACGAGAGGTGGGGGTTGGTGGGAGTTGGTCCGGGAGGAAATCGGCCAGGCTGCGGGTGTCGTCCTTCACGTCGCGCAATGGGAGATAGACCGGGACCAGGTCGCCAGGTAGCCCCAGCGACCCCGGCCCCTGCTCGACGCACAGCACCAGCAGCCGCTTGAGCAGCGTGGTCTTGCTGCTGCCGGGGTCGCCGACCACCACGATCCCACGGAGACCGACTGGCTCCTGGACGAGGCGGAACGTGCCCTCGAGGCCTACGTCGTGCTCCACCCCGCCGTCGAGGTCCCCGCCGGCGAGCGGACCCCGTCCAGCCCGGTCTCCGGTCCCTCGTCCGCGGCCTCGAGCGCCTCTTTCCCTTGCCGCGCCGCGGCGTGGCTCCCCCAGCAGCAGCCCGCATCGCCGAGCACGCGGTGGCCCCGGGCGCGCAGCGAGACGTAGACCTTGCTCAGGGTGATCGGGATCTTGACCTCGGTCTCGTAGCCGGCGACCGGGAGGAGGTGGTGCTCTTCCTGGACGGGGCGGAGGTAGCGGTCGATCTCCCGTTCGAGGCTCTGCCGCGGGGGGAGCGGCGTGGGCTCGTCCCCGGGGATCGAAGCGGCCCACGGGTTGCCATGACAAGTGGGCACTGGCGAGGCCGACAGGAAGTGGGCTGTCAAGACACGACGTTCGCGCCGGTTCGCCCGGCGGGTGGAGCCCCCCCTCCCATCCAGCCTCCGTCTTTTCGGATGGAAGCCAGTCCCAAGATGCCGACCGGGGTGACTTCGCAATCTCAGGCCGAGGGGCAGGTACAAGACCTGCCCCGACAGTCACCGCACCAAGGCGCACGCCGGGCCTCCGGATCTTGCCCCCGCCTCCTCGCCCCCTTCCGTCGAGCGAGTTTTTCCGCTTCCCGGGTCGCCCCGGATCACGGTGCCCTTCGCATCCCGGGGCCAGGCCTCCGGGAGCGCCCTGGCAAAGGTGAGATCGCGTTCCCACCCCGGGAAATGGCCGTCTTGCGCCAACATGGCCTCGGCCCCGTCCCTGCGCGGCCCGTCCTCGGGTCCCGCCTTGCGCCCGCGGCCGGGGACATGCACCGGGTACCATGCGGCGCGGAGGGGCACGATGATCTCCTCGAGACGGCCGGCGACAAGCCCGGCAAAGCGTTCGTCCAGCTCGTCTTCGATATGCAGGATGGCGACCTTGGGTCGCTTCGGTGTGGCCGGCATTCGCCCTCTCCCGTCTGGCGTCGTCTGGCGGCGGTTCTTGACGACGGTGGACCTGTCGCGCGCACACAGGGACACCTGCGGTTCTGAAGACCGGGCCCGCGTTCCACCACGCCCTCGAGCCGCGTGCAGGTGTAGCATAACCACAGTCTGGGTGTTTGGGGCTCGGGGCCCCCATGCCTACGGCGCCATTCACTGCATCACCCAGGCCACGCCCGCGGAACGGTTCCAGCTCGATCCTGCATACCAAATATGTTGTGGTGGTTCACCCGTGTACCCACAAAGTATGGTATATTTTCCTCGAGATCGGGGTTGACAACCCCGCCCCCCTGCCCTAGGATGAAACGGCTTCGCTGAGGACGCTGATGGAGCGTCAGGCGCTCCCATCGGCGGGATACGTCCAGCCGACAGATGACGAACGCACGTCATGTCCCCGGACTGCAGCAGGCAATTTCGCAAGACATCCAATCATGACTTGACCATAATCAGGGAGGCTTCCGGCATGGAAGGGTTGGCACCGCAATCGGAAGAGAAACACGTCCACCTCGTGACCGGCACGGATCAAGAGGAGGCAGGGGCGACGACCGGGGCGACGGATGGCGGCCTTCGGGTCTCGAGGCGCTATGCGACCGCTGGCGTGGATCCGTTCCAGCAGGTGGAATGGGAGGTTCGGAGTGCGACTATCACCGGGGAGGGGGGGGAGCGCATATTCGAGCAGAAGAACGTGGAGGTTCCCGGGGCGTGGTCCCAGCTTGCCACGAACGTTGTCGTGTCGAAGTATTTCCGCGGTCCGGTCGATTCGCGCAACCGTGAGAGCAGCGTCCGGCAGTTGATCGGTCGAGTGACGAACACCATCACGCGCTGGGGCGTCGAGGGAGGGTACTTCGCCTCGCCGGCGGACGCCTCGGCTTTTCACGACGAACTCGTCTACATGCTTCTTCACCAGATGATGTCGTTCAACAGCCCGGTCTGGTTCAACGTCGGGGTCGATCCCCAGCCGCAATGCTCGGCCTGCTTCATCAACTCGGTTCACGACAACATGGATTCGATCCTGAGCCTGGCGGCGACGGAGGCGAGGTTGTTCAAGGGCGGTTCGGGAACGGGGAGCAACCTGAGTACCATTCGGGGGTCGAAGGAGCCGCTGAGTGGCGGAGGAACGGCTTCCGGGCCGGTTTCGTTCATGCGTGGCTACGACGCATTCGCCGGAGTCATCAAGAGTGGCGGGAAGACGCGCCGTGCGGCCAAGATGGTGATTCTCGACATCGATCACCCGGACATCAAGGACTTCATCGAGTGCAAGGCCCAGGAGGAGCGCAAGGCCTGGGCGTTGATCGAGGCCGGGTATGACGGCTCGTTCAACGTGCCGGGTGGGGCCTACGACTCGATCGCGTTCCAGAACGCCAACCACAGCATCCGCGTGACCGACGCTTTCATGAAGGCGCTCCAGAACGGTCAGGCCTGGTACACTCGAGCCGTGACCGATGGCCACGTGATGGACCGGTACAAGGCGGACGAACTCTGGGACGCGGCCTGCGAGGCGGCGTGGGTGTGCGGCGATCCGGGCATCCAGTTCGACACCACCATCAACGATTGGCACACCTGCCCGAACTCCGGGCGCATCCGGGCCTCCAACCCCTGCTCGGAATTCATGTTCCTCGACGATTCCGCATGCAATCTCGCCAGCCTCAACCTGATGAAATTTCGGGACGCAGGTGGCGAGTTCGATGCCGACAGCTTCGTCCACGCCTGCGAAGTCACCATTCTCGCCCAGGAAATCATCGTCGGCGCTTCGAGCTATCCCACCCGGGCGATACGGGAGAATTCCCTGAAGTTCAGGCCGCTGGGGCTCGGATACGCCAACCTCGGCGCCCTGCTGATGGCTCGAGGCGTCCCCTACGACTCTGCGGCCGGACGCGCGATCGCCGCCGCGGTCACGGCGCTGATGACCGGCGCGGCCTACCGGCAGTCCGCGAAGATCGCCGGCCTGTTGGGACCGTTCGAGGCGTTTCCGGACAACAGGGAACCGATGCTTGAGGTCATGCACAAGCATGAGGCTGCGTTGGATCGGATCGACGCCCGGTTCGTGCCGGGAGAGCTTCTCGAGGCCACACGGGATGTCTGGCGGGATACCGTGGCGCTCGGCGAAGCGCACGGGTATCGCAACGCCCAGGCCACGGTCCTCGCGCCCACGGGCACCATCGGCTTCATGATGGATTGCGACACCACCGGGATCGAGCCGGACATCGCTCTGGTGAAGTACAAGAAGCTCGTGGGTGGCGGAGTCATGAAGCTGGTCAACCACACGGTCCCGGAGGCTCTCGAGCGGCTCGGGTACGACGAGGGGGATCGAGCGGCCATTCTCGACCACGTGGAGAAGAACGAGACCATCGAGAAGGCGCCGGGGATACGTGCCGAACACGTGCCGGTGTTCGATTGTGCTTTCCGGCCGCTGAACGGGACACGTTCGATCCACTACATGGGGCACCTGCGCATGATGGGTGCGGTGCAGCCCTTCATTTCGGGCGCGATATCCAAGACCGTCAACCTACCGCCGGAGGCGACCCCCGCGGACGTGGGGGAGTGCTACCTGCAAGCCTGGAAGCTCGGAGTGAAGGCCGTGGCTGTCTACCGTGACGGAAGCAAGCGCACGCAGCCCGTGACCACGTCGAAGACGGCGAAGCAGGTCGAGGAAAAACGCGAGCCCTCCATGATCAGGCGAAAACTCCCGGTCGAGCGTGCGGCCATCACGCACAAGTTCAGCATCGCCGGGCACGAGGGCTATATCACCACCGGCATGTACGAAGACGGCAGTCTCGGCGAGATCTTCCTCGTGATGTCCAAGGAAGGCAGCGTCGTTTCCGGCCTCATGGACGTTTTTGCCACCGCCGTCAGCCTGGCGCTCCAGTACGGCGTGCCGTTGCAGGTCCTGGTGGACAAGTTCACGCACGTCCGCTTCGAGCCCAGCGGGTTTACGAACAACCCGGACATTCCGATTGCCAAGTCCATTGTCGATTACATCTTCCGGTGGCTCGAACTCAAGTTCCTCAAGCCCACCGCGGACACATCCGGGGACGCCGAGCATGCCGTCGAAGTCTCCGCCGGCCGCGGCCCCAGTCGACCGGAGGTCAAGCCGGCGAGCCAGTCCTCGAGGATAGAGGACACCGAACACCGCGTGTTCGTGCTCCAGGCCGATGCCCCACCGTGCATGGAATGCGGCATGATCATGGTGCGCAACGGTTCCTGCTACAAGTGCCACAACTGTGGTTCGACGAGCGGGTGCAGCTAGCTCGACACGAGGAGGAGGGTCCGCCCCGGTACCGGCAGGTGGGAGCGCCATCATGCGACGGTTGAAGCGGCCGAATATCGCCCCGTATCCCTTGACATTCCACGCCTGCTACCAGCAGCGCGTCTGGGGGGGGCGCCGCCTGGAACTCGAGTTCGACCGGCGGCTTCCGCCCGGCAGCATCGGCGAGTCGTGGGAACTGGTCGACCGTGCCGGCGCGTCGAGCGTGGTGGACCAGGGACCGCTGGTCGGAACCACGCTCGAGGAACTGTGGCAAACGTTCCCGGACTGGTTCCCGGCTCCGGGCACCGAACGCCCGACCCGGTTCCCGCTCCTGGTCAAGCTGCTCGACTGCCACGAGCCGCTGTCCGTCCAGGTGCACCCCTCGCCAGAGGTCGCCGCGGCGCTCGGCGGCGAACCCAAGGCGGAACTCTGGTACTTTCTCGATACCACCCCGGACACGATCGTCTACGCCGGCTTCCGGCGGGGAACGACTCGAGAACGCGTCACGCGCGCCCTGGCGCGCGGGAGCCACGAACTGGTCGAACGCCTGCACACACTGCACCCTCGGCCCGGTGACGCGCTGCTCGTGCCTCCCGGCCGCGTCCATGCACTGGGCCCCGGGAGCCTCCTGTGCGAGATCCAGCAGAACTCCGACACCACCTACCGGCTCCACGACTGGGACCGGCATGCTGGCGGCTCGCGGCGGCCCCTGCACACGCGAGAGGCGCTTCGCGCCCTGGACTTCTGCGACTGGGAGCCCTCCTTTGTGCCTCGCGAGACAGCGATGCTGGTGGACGGACCGTGGTTCCGCGTGACGAAGCGGGGCATCGACAGCCCTTCCATCATGGACGCTCGAGATCGGTTCCTCGCCGCCCTGGTCACGCACGGCACTCTGCACCTGGACCACATCCCGGTCACCGCGGGACGCTGTTTCCTCCTGCCTCGAGGCACCCGGGTCACCGGCCGGCCGCGCAATGGCCCGGCACACTTCCTCGAGGTCACGCTGGCGTGAGGCGTGTGCCCGGGGATGACACATTTGCCCGGCGTGGCTCACCTTGACATTGTGTATCTCAGCGGCTACGATGGCCGAGACACTGATTGGAAGGCGCAAGCCGCAATCCGTCAAGCTGTATGTGCTCCCGAATTGTCCGGAATGTTTCCCAAGCACCTATCGAGGCGCCGGCTGCTGTAGTCACTCCCATATCTTCATCGTGTCGAACCTTGCGCCTCGAAACCCACGTCCAGGGACAGCCGGAGGGAACCAGTCCATGGCCGACCTCAACAAGGAGGAACAGGCGCTGCGAGCCGGAGGGAGCCTCGTCGCGGGAGACACACGCCGGGCACGGCAGCTCGAGCGGGCTCGCAAGGCGGCGATAGCACGGCGAAACGAGGCGGTCCGCCGCGGTGTTCCGGTAGCCGGCAGGCCCCTTCCTCCCCGGGTGCCGGGCGGCAAGCCACCGGCGGCGACCACTGCGGAAATCGCCAGGCGCCAGAAGGCCTACGCCCTCATGCGACGCCTGAAGGCGCAGCCCAAGAAGGCTGCCAGACCGCTCAAGGCAGCGGCGGTGTCGCCCCTGCGCCGGCTCGCCAGCCGCGTGGACATCCCGTTCATCTCGAGAACGGTGTCGGACAAGGACCTCATGGTTTTTACCAGGCAGTTCGCCACCATGATCAACGCGGGCCTCCCGCTGGTCCAGAGCCTCGGGATCCAGTGTCTCCAGGTGCCGAATCCGCTTTTTCGCGAGCAACTCACGGCCGTCAAGGAGCGCGTGCAATCCGGCTCCACGCTGGCCGGCGCATTGAAGCGGTTCCCGAAGACATTCGACCCGCTGTATGTCAACCTCATCGCTGCCGGCGAAATGGGAGGCGTCCTCGACGAGGTATTGCTCCGCCTGGCAGTCCATATCGAGAAGTCATCCCAGCTCAAGCGCCAGATCAAGGCTGCGCTCGTCTATCCTGCCGCCGTCGTCGTCGTGGCCATTTCGGTCCTGGTGCTGTTGCTGCTCAAGGTCGTGCCGGTTTTCCAGAGGATGTTCCTGGGGGTTGGGACCGAGATTCCGACCCCGACGCAGGTCATCATCGACCTGTCGGCCTTCATCAAGACGAACTTCCTGGGCATTTCCGTGGTATTGGCGGGCACGGTGGTGCTGTTCATCGCCTTCTACAACATCGCGTTCGGGCGGAAGGTCATCGACCGGGTCATGCTCAAGGCGCCCGTGCTGGGAGACATCGTCGTGAAGATCGAGGTGGCCCGGTTCGCCAGGACCCTCAATACCATGCTGGCTTCCGGCGTGTCGATCATCGACTCGCTCGAGGTCTGTGCCAGGTCTTCTGTCAACCTGCATGTACGGCGCGCCATCGCAGCGGCGGTGAAAGGCGTGACGGAAGGGAAGATGCTCGGACGCCAGCTCGCCAGCGCCAAGATCATCCCTGGCCTGGTGTGCCAGATGATCACCGTCGGCGAAGCCACCGGAGCGCTCGACAGCATGCTGGCCAAGTTGGCGGATTTCTACGAGAGCGAGGTGGAGACAGCCGTCGGGGCGATGGTATCCCTGATCGAGCCCGCGTTGATGGTTTTCCTTGGGCTCATGGTCGGCGGGCTTCTCATCGCGATGTACATGCCCATCTTCGTCATGGCGGGCGCGGTCGGGGGCCTGTGATCGACGACGACCTTCCGTGTCCACGGTGGCATTCCAGGTCTTGCCATCCCGAGTTGTCGGCCGGGGCTTGCCGCCCGCGGTGTGCGGTCACTCGGCTTTCACCGTCTCCGCGCGGGCAACGCCGGCCGCAAACGCCCTTTCTGCAGCCGGGTCCGGTCCGGCCACCATGAGGACTTCGGCGCCGGCCCGGGCCACCCGTTTTGTGGTGCCCTCCCGGCGGGCGCACAAGGCATGAGCGTCCACCGCGGCGAGGGCCTTCTCGAACTGGATGGCTTCCGATTCGTCATCCCACAGGGTCTTCCAGAACAAAAGGAGACCCTGTGAGGGGTGGCGGAAAACGACATAGCTGTCCCCACCCCACCCTGCGGACGCTTCGACCTTCGCCACCGGGTCGTGTGCGTCGAAGAAGGTCATCACGCCCGCCTCGCCCAGCGTGTTGCGGTATACTTCCGCCCACGACTCACCGAGGATTCCCGAGAGTTCCGGCAGGTCCACCGGCTTCGGCTCATCTCTCGGCGCCACGAGCTTCTCCGGGTGCAGCACCTGTTCGGTCGAGGCCGGAGGCGTGCGGAAGAGCGCGTCGACCCCCTCCCACCCCTGGGCCACGCGCACTCGGTGAATGCAGTACTGGCCCTTGAGGTAAGGGTCCTGGAGTCCCCAGAACAGGTAGCCCGGGACCTCCGAGAGCGCCTTCACCGCCGCACGGACCTCGTCGCCCCCCGAACCCGGCGGCTGGGCCGATGTCGCGCTGGCCGTCAGTGCCTCCCGGGTCATGTCCCGCATGGTCTGAAATACCATCTCCTGCTGCATGACCGGGATGTCGTCAATGCCCTTCCCGCCCTGGAGCATCTGCGCCAGCATCATGAGATAGGAGGCCTCGCCTTCGTACACGTAGGCCAGGGTGGACCGCGCGTCCTCGTTCGGGCCGGCCAATGCGGCCTCGCGCAGCGCGCCGAGATCGAAGTACTGGTCTTGCATGGCGTGCGCCAGTTCGTGGAGTACGAGCGTGTCGAGTTGGACCTCCGGGAGGTTGGTCTTGAGCACGTAGAACGTGTCCGTGTCGGGGTCGTAGTAAGCTCCCGCCTGGCTCACGTAGAGTTCGGTGATACCCTTCCTCAGGTCGTATCCGGCTGGAAGCAGTCCGAACGCCTGCAGCGCTACGGATTCCTTCATCGCAAGGTCTTCCGGGAGCTGATGGGCCAACTCCTTGTCGACGTAGGCCCTAAACTCTGCCGCGGTCTGCAACACGACCGGGACGGGACGCTTGAGCTTCCTGCCCCGAATCCGCTCGAGTTGCCGGGCGGACCGCTCCACTCGAGCCTTCATCGCCTCGAGGGTTTCCCCGCGGCCGGCGCCACCCCCAGGGGAAGTCTGGCCGAAGAGGATCGCAGCGGGGAGGAGAAGCACCAGCGCCCATGCCACGGTCCGCCCACACCGGCAACACAGTCGAATCGCTTTCCACACGCTCATGGCACACTCACGATGGCATGTCCGGACACATCCCCGCCGATGACGCCGCTCGGCGGTGGTCCGGCCGGCCGAGACGGGGGTTTCGGTCGGTCTATTGTACCTCACTCGCGGCGAGACCGGGGGAAGAAACGCCTGGCACCCAATCGGGTCGACCTGGTGCCAGGTACGCTCTCGGTCTGGTACAATGGCAGGTGGCCGGGCTGTTTCCGGAGTCCGGTCCGGCAAGTGCGCGGTGGCGAGGTATCCCACGTTTCCCGCCCGGTCGAGGAGGTGGTCATGAAGGCACTGGTCATCAAACGGTTCGGAGGTCCCGAGAACCTCGAGATCGGCACCACCGACGATCCGGTCCCCGGCGCGGGACAGGTTCTCGTCCAGGTGGCAGCCGCGGGACTCAACCGGGCGGATCTCCTGCAACGGCGAGGCCTGTACCCCGCACCGCCCGGCGTGCCCGCGGATATCCCCGGCCTCGAGTACGCCGGTGTGGTAGTCGAGACAGGTCGCGGGACAACGTTGCGCAGGATGGGAGACCGGGTGATGGGCATCATCGGCGGGGGGGCATGCGCGGAATACGTCGTCGTGCATGAACGAGAGACGATGGCGGTGCCTCGAGCCATCTCCCTGTCCCAGGCGGCGGCCATCCCGGAAGCCTTCCTCACCGCGTTCGACGCGTTGTTCCTGCAATGCGCCCTGGCCATGGGCGAGCGGGTCCTGGTCCACGCGGCAGGCAGCGGAGTGGGCACGGCGGCCATCCAACTAGCTCACAACGCGCGGTGTGTCACGATCGGCACATCCCGCTCGAGGCAGAAGCTCGAGGCTGCCCGCGCGTTGGGCCTGGAGCATGCGGTGCTGGTGGAGAACGGTCGGTTTCTCGACTCTGTGCGGAATGCCTCGGAATGCCGGGGAGTCCACGTGGTGATGGACTTCATTGGCGCGCCCTACCTGAAGGACAACCTGGAACTCCTGGAGGTCGGCGGGCGACTGATCGTCGTCGGCCTGATGGGAGGGGCCAGGGCGGAGTTGCCGCTGGGGACGCTGCTGGCGAGACGACTGACCATGCGAGGCACCACGCTGAGGGCCCGCCCCCTGGAGGAGAAGATCGCCCTGGCCAGGCTGTTCGAGCGCCAGGTCGTGCCACTGTTCGAGCGCGGCCTGCTCCGGCCCGTGGTCGACCGGGTGCTGCCCATGACAGAGGTTCGAGCCGCCCACGAATCGATGGAGCGGAACGAGACCTTCGGCAAGGTGGTGTTGGCCTGGCGGACATGATGCGCCGGACGTGGGTGCACAGTCTCGCGAGAAGGGGGACAGGGAAAGGATGTGGCTGCCGGGGGGGGACTACCGGAGATCCGTCATCACATCCAGCTTGGCATTGCGAATGCGCCGGGCCTGCTCGAGGTCACCCAGTGCGGTGTAGGCGTCGGCGAGTGCGCCGAAGGCCTTGTCGAGCATGACCTCGGGAAGCCCCGGCGCGGAGCCGTCGAGAACGGCATCGACGACGGGACCCATGTACCGCACGACGGCCCTGGGCTGCGGCGGCCGATGCCGGTTGTAGCGACCGTCGAAGAACTCGACCGACATGTTCGAGCCGAGTGCATACCGGGCATAGAGCGCAGCGGTGGTGTGGGGATAGAGGTCGATCACCTGCTCGAGCGCGGCGATACCCTCCTCGAGGTGGTCGCCTTCGCCCCACATCATGAACAGACCCTGCTCGCTGCCCATCAAGAGTTCCGCGGCACGCTGGTCGTCCTCGGTCCCCGGATTGACCGTGATGGTGAGCACGTTGGAGTCGAGGCGTTCCGCGTCGTCGGTGAGGCCCCGGTAGAGCGCCTGGATACGGTATTCGCCGATATCCGAGAACATCCATCCGTCCTTGTGGAAGAAGACGGGGATGTCTTCGGTCACGGATTCTCCGGGCTGGAGGTCCACGTCGAGGAGGTTGCCTCGTGTACAGGCGATGGTGACCGGGGAGAATCCCATGATGCGGCCATCCGGGCCGGTAACGATGAACCGGTTGTACTGGAATTGCGGGTCCAGCTTGGTAGGAAGCGTCTTCACGAAGTCGGAGATGTTCTCGATCGTGGCCTGCACGTAGACGGGCTCACCGATGACATAGTCCGTCTTGGACGTGGAGATGGAGAACCGAAGGCCTTCGGACAGGGGGACCTGCTGGTGCTCCTCGATGAGGTGGCGGCCGTAGGATTCCGGGTCGAACGCGGGAACCCCGCGGGTCCGTATGGCCTTGCCGAGGTTCTTGGTGGCTTCACGATAGGCGACGGCCTGGTCCGAAACCGGTGCCAGGTCACGGACGACCACGTTTGCGGGAACGGCTGCAAGACGGCCCGCTGCGACGGCTTCATCCAGGATCGGGGCAGCATCCGGCTGCAGGTCCCGTGCCTCGTTCGTACTCTCGACTGGCGACTGGCATCCCAGTATCAACAATCCCGCGACGGCGAGTCCCCGGGTTATGCTCTTCATGGCTTTCATGCGCGTTTTCCTCTCCTTGAATGGGTTGCGTTCTCTGTTCGACAGCATGGACGGCCTATTGATAGAAGCAACAGAACCAGCGGCACGACGTGCTCACATGCTTCTCCGCGTGAGCGTCGGTCATGTTGTACGAACCGTTGGTCGTGAAGTCCACGCCGTGGCCCGGCCGCGACCACTGCTCGTCCTCGCTGGACATCGTGTAGATGCTGCCGGTGCTGAACGTCCAGTAGTTGGTGTTGTTGAACGCATATCCCATTATCGACGACCCGTTCTTGAACCGGCTGAACGGGATCCTGCCCGGACAGAAGTCCTCGTGATGCTGGTTGTAGACATGCCCGGTCTCGTGGGTCATGCTCAAAAGGAGTTCGGCCTGCACGGAATCCCCGTCCGGCCAGGTGGTATCGTGCGCTTCGTAGAAGACGCCGCAGCCCTGGCGTGGCTTGCCGTCGGTGTTGGTCGCCCCGTCGTCGAACATGATCCCGAGAACACCCATCCCGCTGGCCGACTTGAGAACCGTCCCGACCCAACTGTACCACTGGCTGCTCGAGTCCTGGTATTCATAGGTCTTGTTGGCCAGCATGATCGAGTGCAGCTCGGCGTTGGTGGTCGACGTGTCGTTGGCGATGTTCGACTTGTCGTCCTTGACGTCCACGATGTTGATTCCCGCCGTGGCGAACCCGTTCTGCATGGAACGGTACTCGTCGTACACCGTGGTTCCGTGCGTGATGAACGACGCGGACGTCATCTTGTCTTGCTCGACAATCGCGTTGACCCGGTAGGCGGCTCGAGCATACATGTCCGGACCGGTCAACCCACCGGTGACATCGTCGAGGACGGTTTCGTACCAGAGCACGAAATCCACTGTCCTGCCGTTTCGCTCGAGCGGTTCGTCATTGACCAGGGCGGCGGGCAGCGCATCGGCCTCACCGGGGTGGAACGCGATCGTGTAGATGCGCGCCGCGTCGTCCGGGTTCGGCTCGATCTGGAGCTGCGTACCCTGGAGGTAGCTGTTGAGATCGATGATCCCGTAGCCGCCGGCCACGTCCTCCGCGGATTCCCGGGTGACCGGTGTCGTGTCGTCGCCGTTCAGCAGGACCGGCCTCGTGCCCGTCCGGCTGCCGACATCGGGGTCGATACGCCAGTAGAAACGGTAGTCGCCTCGAGGTCCGGTGAACTGGATCCACGAGGACAACTGGGAATCCTCGCTCCCCACGTCGGCCAGGTCGACCAGGGTGTAGGTGATACGGGCGTCCACGGTGCCGTTGGCCACGGGCACCGAGTAGGTCGTCACGATCTGCGCAAAACCGTCGGCCCCGGCGAGTTCCGGTCCGGCGACCCGGTACGTGTCCTGGAATTCGTAACGCTGTCCGTCCAGGAAGAAGAATGGAGTCGAAGCACTATAGAGGACGCTCTGGCCCTTCAACGTCACTTCGGACAACTCAGGTCCGTCGTTTTCGGTCGGCATTACCGAGGGGAACGACCACTGGTGCGTCGCCCCCATGGCCGCTCCCGCCCCCAGGAACAGCGGCACCGCAAGCACACCGATCGCCACACATCTCAAACTGGTACGCAACTCTGACATCTGATGACCTCCACAGTCCCGGTTGCTACCACCGCCGGCCTGTCCGGCCGTGGCCGACAACCTCAGTCGATGTTGCAACAACAACCTCGAGTCGACGGCCGGGCGTTGCCTGACCTTCCAGCCCGGCAACACATGCACAGCACCCTTCGCTGTCCGGCTGCTACCAAGATAGCATCCCGTATTCGAGGATGTAAACAACGGCGCATGCCACGGCTGCGCTCCCTCAGCCCGAACGCGACACAGGGATTCCATGCGCCAGGGGCCAGTGATCGACGAGCGATCCGCGCTGTCCAGAAATCGAGTAGTTTCGCGGCGAACCGAGGTCGTCGAAACGGAACTGCCCCGGATTCCAAGCCGCACCATCCCCGGGAGGGCTGGTCACGGCCCTCGTGCAGCGGATTTCACTCGAGACCGGATTGACAACGGGGGTCGCGGAGGTTCTTCAGCGTAGATGCGGCGTCCCGCCGCGTCTACACCGCGATGGGTTCTACCCTGCTCTTGCCGCAGTCCGACCAACGTGCTACAGTATGGCCCGACCGGAACGTGCCCAATGGACGCGTTCCTCTTTTGTCTCCGAGGACGCTACTCGGCTCCTGGCCAACCTCGGTGTGTTGCACGTCACCGGCGCCCCGCGTTACCCGCAAGGACGAGGCGCGTGCCTCCTGCCGAATGCGCACCGAAGGCAGATGGCCCCCCTTCAACGGGTCGAGACACGGGGGACCAGCCGGAGTCCGAGCCGCCGGAGGCACCCGTCCGCCCATCGCCCACAGGGAATGTGGAGGACTGCGCGCGGGCGGTGTCGAGTGCGCCGAAGGCGCCGCCCGAAGGGCGGTTGACACTTGAGGCCGGCGAGCACAGGCATATCCTCGGGCGAATCGATGGGCGCTCCCGGTCGTTCCGTATCGCCCAACCCGTACACGGAATCAGAACGATACTCGGAATTTCCTCCTCGGCGATCGCCTTCACCCCACGCGAGTACCCCTTCAAACTCTTCTGTGACAAGAATCCTGCGACCGGAGACGGTCGGCGGAACGGGACGGTACACCAGAGTAGCGGATCCAGCGAGTCATTCATGAGGAGGTCGTCATCACGCGGTACGACCCTGCTTGGGCGGAGTCGTTCCGACGCGAAAGGGAACATC
>JAJRTE010000134.1 GCA_024278455.1 Myxococcota bacterium | reverse complement strand
GATCCACCGGGGTTCTGGGACTACATCTACCCGCCAATGCCTCCACCAGGAAGTGGCGGCTATACTCCACCGCCCGAGATGATCGTCACCGCTCCGGACCTGGAACCGAACGCGCTGACAGGCGATCCCTACTTGGATGCTTCCCGTTACCCACATCTCGCTCCCCGCCCCCCTGACGCGACGCGCCGCGAAGAGAAGAACTTCGCGCCTCCCGCCTTGAAGCTGGACACGGGCCCTCTCGCCGCCTAACCTCCCCACGTCAACACGATCCACCAAGGCGCGGGAGTGCGTATGCCAACGCAAGGCTCCGAGGCGGTGACCGTTTGCGGTCGCGCGTTCTCCATCGAAGACCTCGAGACCATCCGCGGCATCATTGCCAGCGGCTTGGCGCCCACCCGCTCCGCCATCGCGCGCCAGACATGTGAGACCCTCGGTTGGCGGACGCCCGCCGATCGCCTCAAGGAGATGAGCTGTCGCGTTGCGCTGCTGCGGCTTTCGGATCGCGGACTCCTCTCGCTGCCTCCACCATTATGGGGCAATGGCAACGGCAAACGGTATCGCCCCACCCAGGACATCGAGATCCCCACACAAAGCATGGAGGCCCGCATCTCCGAGCTGTCCGGCCTGACGGTTCGCACGGTGGAGTCGCGAAGCGATTCCCGCCAATGGAACGAGGCGATCGCCCGCTTTCACTATCTCGGCTACAACGCGCTCCCGGGTGCACAGCAACGCTACCTGATCGAGCACGAGGGCGGTCTTCTGGGCGCGATCGGCTTCGGCGCCTCGGCCTGGAAGGTCGCCTGCCGCGATCAGTGGATCGGCTGGACGCCATCGCTCCGCAAGACACGCCTCCACCTGGTGCTGAACAACGCCCGATTCCTGTTGCTTCCCTGGGTCCGGGTCCAAAACCTGGCCTCCTGGGTGCTGTCGCGGTGCGCCAGGCGCATCCAGGCCGACTTCGAGACTCGCTACGGTTATCGGCCGGTCCTGCTGGAGACGTTTGTCGAGAAGGACCGGTTTCAGGGAACCTGCTATCGCGCGTCCAACTGGATCGACATAGGCGACACAAAAGGGCGAGGCAAGCTCGACCAACATCACGACAAGAAACTCCCGGTCAAGCGCGTCCTGCTCTATCCTCTTGAGGCAGGTGCCCGCGAGGTGCTCTGCGCATGACATCCGCAGCCGAGACGCTCCCCGATCTCCTCCCGGAGTCCGAGCGGACGCCCACGAGTCAGTGGCAGTCTTGGGCCAGGGAGGAACTTTGCGGGGCAGGACGCCCGGCTCGACGCTCGGGCCACCCGGATGTTGGCGTCGTTCATGGCCACGCCCCAGGCGTCGATCCCCCGTGCGTGCGGGGGATGGGCCGGAGCCAAAGCTGCGTATCATTTTTTGGACAACCCCAAGGTGGACGAAAGCATCCTCTACGAACGACACCGCAAGAGCGTGCTGCGCCGCTGCGCCGGGGAGAAGGTGTTGCTGGCGGTCAGCGACACGACCGAACTGGACTACACCCGGCACCCGGAGACCGACGGTCTGGGTCCGCTCAGCGACCTGGTCCATCACGGGATGCTGCTCCATCCCACGCTGGTGGTGACGCCGGAGCGGGTCCCGCTCGGCGTGATCGACGTCCACACATGGGTTCGCGACGTGGATGACCACGGCAAGAAGAAGGCCAAAGGACGTGATGTCAGCGAGAAAGAGAGCCGGAAGTGGCTCCAGTCACTCGAGGCGGCGGAGCGCCTGGCGCAGGAGGTGGACGAGGACACGCAGGTCATCGCGGTGTTCGACCGGGAGGGAGATACGTTCGACGTACTGACCACGGCGCGTCTCGAGGGGCGCAAGAGTCATGTTCTGGTGCGAGCGCGGACGGACCGCCGGGTGGCAGAGGCAGAGGGCAAGGTGTGGGCTCAGTTGGAGTCGCAGCCAGAAGCGGGACGCATGGGGATTCAGGTCCCGAAGAAACTGCACGAGAAGCCGCGCAAGACCGAGCTGTCGGTGCGCTACGCGCGAGTGAAAATCCTTCCGCCCGGCCACTGGCCCAAATCGGAGGGCTGGGAGCCGGTGGAGGTGACGGCGGTCCTGGCGCGAGAGGAGAATCCACCGAAAGGGAAGGTGGGGATCGAGTGGATGCTGCTGACGACGGTGGAGGTGGAGTCGGCCGAAGACGCCTGGGAGATCGTCAACGCGTACGGCTGCAGGTGGCAAATTGAAATCCTCTTCAAAGTCCTGAAGACGGGCTGCGAGGCGGAGGAGCGTCAGCTCGAGACGGCGGAGCGCCTGAAGCGATGCCTGGCTCTCGACATGATTGTGGCGTGGCGCATCCTGTATCTGGCGATGGTGGGTCGCGATACCCCGGAGCTGCCGTGCACGGTGGTGTTCGAAGAATACGAGTGGAAGGCCCTGTACGTGTTCGTGAACAAGTCGCGGGACGCGGTGCCAAAGGAGGTGCCGACGCTCCGCGAAGTCACCCGGACGCTGGGTCGGCTGGGCGGTCATCTCGGTCGCAAGGGAGACGGGGAGCCCGGCGTGTTGACGATGTGGCGGGGCTTACAGCGCCTGCCGGATATCTCGGACATGTGGATGGTCTACGAAGCTCTCCCCGCCACCGAAACCTGACCTGGTCCACGAGTTGGCGTTGTCATGGCGCGGTGGCGCACTCACTACGCGTCGCGGGTGTCTGGCCACGTGCGAAGCTGCTCCACCATTGCCTCCCATTCCTGGGTCGCCAACCCGCTGCGCGATCAACGGCAAGCACCCCCCGACTCCTTCGCGGTCGAACACGGCCGTTCTTCAAGGAATGCGCCAGCGAATGCCAGCGAATGCCACCGATCTTACCGCAAGATTGGGCCGCGGACGGTGCCTTGTGGGTAACGGGAAG
>JAJRTE010000133.1 GCA_024278455.1 Myxococcota bacterium | reverse complement strand
TGGAGGAGGTGGGCACAAGGCTGCTCACCAAGCCCTTCGACCTCGAAGTGCTGGCTCGAGTAGTGCAGGAATCGATCCGCCCCAGGGAAGCCTGATCCCCTGGCGGATCCGGCATCGAAAACCGGTGGAAAGCCGCTTGCCCATGTCTCGTCGGCAAAGAGCAGCAAACACCTGCGGCAATAGCAATAGCGGGAAGGGTCTTGGGAGTTAGTCCAGCGTGGCACACAACTGGTCGGTCAGCGCATCGCCGGAAGCGCAGCCGCCCGAGAACCACGCATCCACGACCGGCTCGAGCAGTTCGAAGACCCGTGCCGTCGCTTCCTTGTCTCCGGAAAGATCGTTCGCCAGCGCACCCAGCCCGTCCAGGTCTATCTCATCCGGATAGACACCCAGATCGAGCAGCTCGAGCGCCAGGTCCGTGACCAGCGAAGAATGCTCGTCAAGCAGCAGTGCCGGCGCCGAGAGATCGCCGGGAACCACCACGGTGGCCAGGTCGCCCGAGTAGACCACGACCCATTCGACCTCGTCGCCGGACCATCCGTCGCCACACGACGCCTGCCACATCTCGAGGCCTTCGTTCCCAGGAACTCCCCAGTCGTCCACCTGGCTCTCTCGTCCCGATTCGAGGTCGGCGCTGTTGTTGTCCGTGGGGCTGACCACGATGTTGTCCGTGGGGCTGATCACGATGTTGTCCGTGGGGCTGACCACGATGGTGCGGGCGGCCTCGAGCCCGGTGTCCCCGTTGTCCGTGGGGCTGACCACGATGTTGTCCGTGGGGCTGATCACGATGTTGTCCGTGGGGCTGACCACGATGGTGCGTGTGACGGTGGCGTTGCACAGGGAGGACCGGATCTGGCGGGTGGAGAAGGTTACGCACACCTGCTGCGACAACACATTGTCCGTCGGCGACACACCACATAGCCAGGGAGAGACGGCGCGGAGGTTCTCAACGGCAAGGGTGGTGACACCATCTGGATTCACGAGTTCGATGTCCATCTCCACCGTGGCCGCATGGACATGGGCGCCGAACAAGCCGGTGGTGAGAGCCAGCGTGGCCAGTATCGGGCCTCGAGTGATCCTTGATGGTTTCATGTCAGCCTCCTGTTCCGCCATGAGTGCGCTCAGCCTGCGCGATGGGTCACCGGCATGTGTTGCAATTTGCATTCCAAGTGATGTGGGAGCTTGTCGAAATGTCATGATCGAGCAGGGGTCGCCGGCCACAGGATCTTTCTTTGGATCGAGGTATGGCCTAAGCCGGGAAGCTGGTTGGCCTTTGCTTCGATACCATGTCGGCGGAATGGTCAGGCGGCACGGGCGATTGTGGTGCCGGATCGCCGGCGTACCAGGCGGTGGTCAGGCATGGGGACGGGGAAGGGTGCCACGGGAAGACATTTTGTCCTGTCTGGCGTGTCGTGGCCGCATTTTGTCGGAAAAAGTGTCCGAACTCAGGGGTCGCGCCTGCCCATCGTCAGAAAAAGCATGTTATTGCGGTAAGTTGCAGAGGCGTCGGGCAAGAGGTGATGTGGTGGGCCGCACGGGTCGCCCGTGTGGAGTGCCTGGCGCACACGGGAGGGGCCAGCCGTTCGTGGGCGGTGGGCTTGAGGGTATTCTGCTGAAATCTCAGTGAGTTGGCATGGTCCAGCGGACCTTGTGGCCGTGGCCTGGCCGTGTGGCATCGCGGGGCGGACAAAATGGCCGAATCGAGAATGAAGTTCATCTGGGTGCCCACGGGGACTGCAGGATGGCGTTGGCCAGGGCCTCGCCAACGATCTCGTTGCCCAGGGGCTTGAGATGGTTGTTGTCGAGGAAGAGGTCTTTCGGGGGGTAGCCGCTCTGCTGGAGCGCCAGGCAGCCCCTTGCGACGACGCGGCCCGGTAGCTCGGCAGGGGGGGCGAGGCAGACGATACGGTCTTCATCCGGTTCCCAGAACGGGTAGTCGACGAACACGACCCCGAATCCCTTGTCCTCGCCGAGCGCCACGATCAGGTCGTGGTTGCCGAACTGGCTCCGTTCTGCTCCCCGGATCTGGGAGTTTTCGTGCATGCGTCTCGGCTGGATGGGGCGGATCCGGTCAATGCCGAAGTGGAGGATGTAGTAGATCTTGCTGTGAAAAAGGAGGCGTTGGACGGTGGCGACGCCCTCGGAGGGGGCGCCAAGCGGGCCTTCACGAAGGCTGTCGTAGGTCCGGCAGTCTATCACGATGAGGTCGGGGTCCCAGTCCAGGAGCTTTTTCTCGATGAGCCTGAGCGCCTGGAGGGAGGTGTAGCCGGAGATACCGGCGTTGAGGAGTTCGACCCGGTCGGGGTCAGGGACCCGGGACTTGATTTGCCGTTCTGCCACGGCGGTGTAGGTCTGGTCAGCCTCCACGCCGGCACCGTAGGTCTGGGAGTCCCCGATGCTGAATCCCCGCCAGGTGCCCGGCGGCTTCTTCCGGCTGACCTCCGGGTGCCGGAACCCGTCCTTGTTGATTCCGAAAGCTGGTTGGGGAAGCCGGCTCCATGTCCAGCCGAGGTCGGCGTCGTAGGCCATCCCGCCCTGGACATGCGCTTCCACCGATTCCGCTGGAATGGACACCCGGCCCAGTTCGCGGAGGACGAATTGCAACACCAGTTCGACCAATAACAGGACGAGCAGGGCCGCCAGGACGCCGTATACCAACTTCCGCTTCCACGTCATTTCCGGTCGTGTCATTTCCGATTGCTGTTCCACGCGCAACCTGCACCTCCTGTCCGCTGATCCCACCCTCCGTGCCGTGCCACCGGAAGCACAACCGTGTCCACGGGTGGCTGTGCGAGGCGTCCCCAGGCACCCGGTCTCTCGCCGGCTGTCGCGTCACCGGATCGCGCAACCTACCGGGCAAGAGTATAGCAGCGCGAGGGCAGACTGGCCACGGCCAAGGCGCGGTCATGGTGGTACGGAGGCCTCGAACCCGTGAACCGACACGCCTGGAAGCAGTGTCCATGCTGTCGGATGAGCGAACCCGGCGCCGGCGAGCGCGCGCTTCAATTCCGGCACGGTCGGGAGTCGCCCGCACCCTTGCGTGGAGGCGGCCCACAGGTTGAGCAAGGCGATTGCAGGCGTCCCGCCGAGGCAGGGCGTGATGACGAGGATCCTGCCGCCGGGGCGTAGGAAACCTCGCAGGTGGCGAAAAAGCGCCTCTCGGTCACCCACCGGGAAGTAGTAGATATTGTTGTAGAGTGTGACGAGGTCGTAGTCGGGGCTGGCAGGGAGGTCCCGGATGTCCGCCGAAAGCACCGTGGCCCTGTCGTCGAGGTGCCACGCGGTCAGGTTGGCTCGAGCCGCGGCAGCGACCTTGGGTTGCAACTCGATACCGGTCGCGGTCAATTCCGGGTTGAGTCGAGCCGCGGTCCTGATGTAGGTTCCCGAACCGCAACCCACCTCGAGCAGGCGGAGGGAACCTGATCGAGGCATGCGCTCGGCGATCGTGTCTTCGACGAGCACCTCGAGGACGCGGGACGACCGGGCGATCAGGGGACCGTCCTGCTCCTGGAGCGACCAGGATCTGCCGTGCTGAACCCTGGCGGGCGTCTCCAGCAGGAGCCGGTGGTGGAGCGTGACGATTTCTTCGGCAAAGGCGGCGAAAGCATCGTTGTCCAGGCTGGCGAGCCAGCGTGGCAGGTTGCCTCGGAGTGCGTAGCCACCCACGCCATGCTTGAGGATTCCCAGGGCGACACCCGAGTCCAGCCATGCCCTGAGAGCCTCATGGGTCTCCGGTTCCGGGGCCATCTCCTCGGCCAGCGTTTCGAACGCCGCCTCCCCAAGGGCCAGGCGTTTCAGAAGGCCATGCCTCGAGGCAGCCGCCAGGAAGGTCAGACGATAGAAGGGGGTCATCGAGCGGGAGAGCGCGGCCAACAGCAGCCATTGCCTGCGTTTCCTGGATGTGGCGAAAGGCGTGAGGCGCATGGTGCCATCTCCTGCGCGGCGAAGGGGTGGCCTGTCCCCCCGACGATAGCACGTGGAGCGTGCGGAAATGAAGGAGAACATCACCGCGGGACCGCGCATGATGACGCGGGTGCAACATGTGACCGATCGTTCGGTCTGCCGTTTTGGATTTTTTTTCGGGTGGCCGGAATGGTGCGGTCCAGGAGGATTCCTGCCGGAACTCGAGCCTCGCGGCGAACATAAGGGGTTGCAGCCGGCGTTGGAAGCTGGTTTAGTAGCCTGGAGAGCAATCTGGATAGTGCGTCGTGCCGGGAATCTGCACGGTGCGGCGCCCGCCGGCGAAACCCCGGGGGAAGGACGTGGGCAGGTCGAGTCGCGCGGTGGCCAGTCGGAACGATCGTGTCGCCTTGTATGGCTCCGATCGCCGGCTGGCGAGGGAAATGACGCTCCAGTTGAAGCATTTCGGGTATCGACTCGAGTGTGTGGATCGCGTGGAGGGACTGGTCGCGTCGGTCGAGGCGGGCGGGCGTGCCGTGCTGCTGGATGTGCACTGTGAGAGCGGATCAGGACTGGGGCTGGGAGGTGAAGCCCAGGATGTCGTCGCCCGGCTTCCCGCGCCCCTGGTTTTCCTGTCCAGCCGGGACGATATCGATGCGCGGCTGGCGGCGGTTCGGATGGGAGCGGTGGCCTACCTGTTGAAGCCCCTCGACTACGCGCTCCTGGTGGACACACTGGACCAGGTGACGGGGAGGCGATACCCGGAGCCGTACCGGGTCCTGTTGGTGGAGAGCGACGCGGAACAGGCGAAGTCCTACGAGGCGGTGATGACGGCTGCGGGGATCAAGGTCGTGGTGGTCGAGGCCCCGATGCGGACCCTCGAGATCATGGCGGATTTCAATCCCGAACTCGTCCTCCTCGAGTTGAACCTGCCCGGCCTCTCCGGGATCGAGCTGGCTTCCGTGATTCGTCAGAAGCAGACCTATTTGAGCGTGCCGATCGTCTTCCTGTCCGAGGAGACGCGGGCGGAGCGCCAGATCGAGGCCATGGAGCGCGCAGACAACTTCCTGACCAAGCCCATCGCGCCTGCCTACCTGGCCTCGGCCGTGCGGAGTCGCGCGGAACGCTATCGCATGCTGCGCGCGTTGATGACGCGGGACAGCCTCACCGGCCTGCTCAACCATACGAATTCGAAAGAGCGGCTCGCCACGGAAGTGCGCCGCGCTGTCCGACTTGGGACCAACCTGGTCCTGGCCATGATCGATATCGATCGGTTCAAGCAGGTGAACGATACCCGCGGGCACCAGGCCGGGGACCGGGTGATCAAGCGTCTCGCCAGGTTGCTTCAGCAGCGGTTGCGGCAGACCGACATCATTGGCCGGTACGGAGGCGATGAGTTCGTGGTCGTGATGGTGGATACGACCCTGGACGGCGCGAGAGCGGTGATCGAACAGGTTCGTGGCGACTTTGCCAGCCTTGGCCACGGGACCGCAGCGGGCAGGTTCGGGGTCACGTTCAGCGCGGGCCTGGCGACCCTGGCGGAGTACCCGGAATGCGGGCTGTTGTTGGAAGCCGCGGATCAAGCCTTGTATCGGGCGAAACACCAGGGGGGCAACCGCGTGATCGCGGCGTCCGGACCCCCGCGGGGCGACCGGGTCGAGGCGGCCGCGTCGTCCTCTGGATGAATCGAAGCACGAAAGGATTCAAATGGGTCACCTGGCGGGCAAGGACATCTACCGGCGGCTCGGACGAAAAATCGACGGACTCGCGACGCGCGCTCCGTGGAACGATGCGCTCCGCGGGATCCTCGAGGCGTTGTACTCGGAGGAGGAGGCCGACGTTGTCGTCAAGATGCCGTACAGCATCGCCACGTTCTCGCGTGTTCGGCGCGTGACGGGCTACCCTGCGGCGCAGTTGCAGCGCATCCTGGACAGCCTGTGCGACAAGGGGCTGGTCATGGACCTGACGCTGAAAGGGAAGACCTACTACATCCCGTCGCCGATGGCCATCGGGATCTTCGAGTTCACGATGATGCGGGTCGACGACGGCGTGGACTCGAAAAAGATGGCGCGCCTGTTCCACGAGTACATGGGGGCGAGCGGCGACTTCTACGCCGCCAACCTTGCTGGCGGGTCGCGGATCTCGTTCATGCGGACCCTGCCGCACGAGGAGACCCTGAGCGAAACCGCCCACGCCGAAATCCTCGATTACGAAAAGGCCGTCTCCCTGGTGGAAAGCACGGACCGCTTTTCCGTCGCCGTGTGCTCCTGCAGGCACGCCAAGCACCACAACGGCACCAAGACCTGCGACGTGCCGCTGGAGAGTTGCCTGTCTTTCGGGCCCGCCACGGACTACCTGGTCCGGCGGGGGTTCGCCCGTTCCATCTCCAGGTCCGAAGTCCTCGAGAGCCTCGCCGCATCGCGCGAGATGGGGCTCGTGTTCAATGCCGACAACGTTCAGAAGAATGCCACCTTCATCTGCCAGTGTTGTGGTTGCTGCTGCCACGCCCTGGCTGGTATCAGCAAACATGGCTACCCCGGCACCATCGTCACCTCGAGCTTCATCGCCCGGGTCGACCGTGAAGCGTGCACCGGGTGCGGAAAGTGCTTGAAGGCCTGCCCCATCGACGCCATTACCCTGGAAAGCCTCGAGAAACCGATCGGCAAGAAACGCAAGGAGCCCAGGATCGACGAAGAAATCTGCCTCGGCTGCGGCGTCTGTGCCTTGAAGTGCACCGACAACGCCATGCGCCTGGAGCCTCGAGCGCCCCGCGTGCACTGTCCCGAGACCACCTTCGAGCGGATCATCCTCCAGGCGCTCGAGCATGGGACGTTGCAGAACCAGTTGTTCGATGAACCCAATCGCCTGTCCCACCAGTTCCTCCGTGGGCTCGTGGGAGGGTTCCTCCGGCTCAGCCCCGTCAAGAAGGCCTTGATGTCCGACATGCTGCGTTCGCGTTTCCTGTCCGCTATCGGAAGTGGTGCCAGCGCCCAGGGAAAAGGGGATGTCCTCAAGTTGTAGGTGACACACCGTTTTTACTTGTTTGCACCGCGTCGCAATGATACGTTGCCGAATCCGCTTGAATCCGATCCACGCGCTCGAGCCGGCCCATGAAGTCCGGCGTCGCGACAGCATTGGGGTGGCGTGCACGTTCCTCGCAGCCGGTGGAAGCGTCGTGCCGGCGCTGGCGTGCACTACTTGCCGGCCGGTGGAGCGACTGGGCGCAACAGGCTGGCCGTGTTCGGCCGTGCAGGAGCAGGAACAGCCATGCGACCCAAACTCAGGTTTTTGGACGACGACCTCATCGAAGCGATTGTTGCCGAGGCCCGGCAGGTTCTCTGTGAACTAGGTGTCGAGATCCACAACCATTCTGTGTTGGACCTGCTCGGGGACCTGGGCGCGGATATCGATCGCGTGCACCGCCGTGCGAGGTTCACGCAGGGCCTTATCGACAAGGCTCTCGAGACTGCCCCGCGCGGCTTCAAGCTCTACGACGTGTTGGGGAACGAGACACACGATTTCTCCGGGGACCATGTCTATTTCACCCCGGGCTCCGCGGCTATCAACATCCTGGACAACGAGACCGGCCTCATCCGGAAACCCACCACCGCGGATTATGTCCGGTATGCCAGGCTGGCCGGGAGCCTCGAGAACATCGCGTCCCAGTCCACCGCGTTCATACCCGCTGACGTCCCGGAGACGATTTCCGACAGCTACCGGCTCTTCCTGAGCCTGCTCTATTGCGAAAAACCGGTGGTCACGGGCGCTTTCACCATCGAGGCCTTCGCCGTCATGCGGGACCTCCAGCTCGCCGTGCGAGGCAGCCCCGGTGCGCTCGAGGCCAGGCCGCTCACCGTGTTCTCTTGTTGCCCCACCTCCCCCATCAAGTGGAGCGATGTCACATCCCAGAACCTCGTCGATTGTGCGCGCCATGGCATCCCGGTGGAGTTCATTTCCATGCCCCTGTCCGGGTTCATGGCCCCGGTGTCACTGGTGGGCACGCTCATCCAGCACACCGCCGAGACGCTGAGCGGGGTCGTGATTTGCCAGGCGGCGCGGCCGGGAGCGCCGATGCTTTATGGCGGGTCGCCGGCCGTGTTCGACGTGCGGTATGAGACCACGCCGATGGGGGCGGTGGAAACCATGATGGTCGACTGCGCCTACAGCGAGATCGGGAAGCACCTGGGCATGCCCACCCAGGCCTATATCTCGCTGAGCGATGCCAAACAGCTCGACGCCCAGGCCGGGCTCGAGTCGTCCATGGGTGCCACCCTGGCGGCCTTGTCCGGGATCAACAATGTGTCCGGGCCGGGCATGCTCGACTTCGAGAGTTGCCAGAGCCTCGAGAAGCTCGTCGTGGACAACGAGATCTGCGGCATGACCTATCGCCTGATCGGCGGCATCGAGCCGAGAGAGGACTTCCCGGCCATCCCGCTGTTCCAGGAACTCCTGCGCGACAAGCACCTGCTCATCGCAAAACACACGCGGAAATACTGGAAAAAGGAGATCCGGTACCCGGGACCGGTGATCGACCGCGCCAACCGGGCCCGCTGGCAGGAGGAAGGAGGACTCAGCCTGCGAGAACGCGCCGCGGGCGCGGTGAAGCGGCGTCTCGAGGCCTGGACGCCCTCGAGGCTGCCGGAAGAAACGAAACGCGAACTGGTGCGGCTGATCTCGCGCGAAGCGGCCCGGCACGGGATGGACAGGCTGCCGGAGCGCGAGGTTTGACTGGTGGACACACCGATGACAGGCACGGACAGCGTGCTCGAAGAGGTATCACGAAATCCAGGCTTCCAAAGATGAGGTGGCAATGGAGCTGTTGAAAGACCTCGCACTGGCCCTCGAGCGGGGCGATGACGAAAGGGTGGCCGACCTCACGCGGGCAGCCATCGACATGGCCATTTCACCCCACACCATCGTGAACGACGGCCTGGTGGCCGGCATGAACGTGGTCGGAGAGCAGTTCCGGATCCATGAGATCTTCCTGCCGGATGTCCTCTTGGCCGCGCGGGCCATGAATGCCGGGTTGGACCTGGTCAAGCCGTTGCTTGTCGGAGATGCCGTGCCTTCCCTGGGCACGGTGGTCCTCGGCTCGGTCAAGGGAGACATGCACGACATCGGCAAGAACCTCGTCGGCATCATGCTCAAGGGAGCTGGTTTCGACGTCGTGGACCTTGGCAACGATGTGGATCCGATCGCCTTCGTGGACGTGGCCGTGGCCAAGGGCGCTCGAGTCATCGGCCTGTCGGCGCTCATCACCACCACCATGCCGGTGATGAAGGAGGTGATCGATATCGTGGCCGAACGGGGGCTCAAGGACGCGATCAGGGTGATCGTTGGCGGCGCACCAGTCTCAAGAGCCTTCGCCGAGCAGATCGGCGCCGACGACTACGGCTACGACGCGGCCAATGCCGTGGAACGGGTCCGGGCGCTGATGGCCTCGTCCTGATCGCCAGGTACCGCGTCAGCTTCTCCAGAGCACAACCACGGGTGAACGCGCATGACTACCCAGACGGCCTCGAGCCTGTTGGCACGCATTCGGTCCGGGCAGCCCCTGCTTGCTGACGGCGCCACCGGGACATTCCTCATGGATCGAGGGCTCAAGCCAGGCGACTGTCCCGAGTCGTTCAACCTCGAGCACCCCGGTGTACTCGAGGAAGTGGCGCGCGCCTACCTCGAGGCCGGGGCGGACATCATCGGCACGAACACGTTCGGCGGTTCTCCCTTGCGGCTCGAGCACTACGGGCTCGAGGCCCGGACCGAGGAGATCAATCGGCGTGGCGTGGAAGCGGTGAAGGCGGTCGCCGGGGACCGGGCGTTCGTCATGGCCTCCTGTGGACCGACGGGTAGCATCCTGAAGCCCTATGGAGATACGGAGCCCGAAGTCGTGTTGAAAGCGTTTCGACGCCAGGTCTCGGCGCAGGTCGCGGCCGGTGCCGACGCGGTATGCGTGGAGACCATGACCGACCTCGAGGAGGCTCGCCTCGCGGTCAGCGCCGTCCGGGATGTCTCGGCGTCCATCCCGATCTTCGTCACCATGACGTTCGATGCGACACGCCGTGGGTTCTACACCATCATGGGCGTCACGATTCCCCAGGCAGCAGCGGGCCTCGAGGCCGCCGGAGCGAACGTGGTGGGCTCCAATTGCGGAAACGGCATCGAAGCGATGGTGGCGATCGCCCGGGAGTTTCTCGCAGCAACCCGGCTTCCGGTGATGATCCAGTCCAACGCCGGGCTTCCCGTTGCCACCCCCACCGGCGTGAACTACCCGGAGACTCCGGAATTCATGGCGCAGCGCGTCGCCCGCTTGCTGGACATGGGCGTGGCGATAGTGGGGGGCTGCTGCGGCACCGGTCCCGGGCACATCCGTGCATTCCGCGATGTGATCGACAGGGTGGCACGCGAGCGCGCCACGGGCGGAGACAGGTGGCGAACACGCGACAGGGAGACCCGATGACGAGGCCAAAGACGACACGACCACGGGCCCGTCGGAGCCGATCGCCGGCCCGGCCGGTCGGGTGGTGGCGGGTCGCACACCTGTTGTGTTGGCTGTCCGTCATCCTGGGCCTCGTGCTCCCCTCCCCGAGCCTCTCCGCCGCCGGCAAACTCGAGTCCGACCAGGCTCGAGTCACCATCACGGTCACGACGTTCGACGGCGTACCTATTCCGGGCGCCAGGGTGCGACTCACCGGCGTGGGCTTCGACGAGACCCATGAAGGCACTACCGGCGACGACGGCGCCTATGTGCTCGTGCTCCCCCAGGGCAAGACCTATGACGTGACGTGCTATGTCGGCTCAACCCCGTTCCGGTTCGGCAACAAGAAGATCCCCGTCGCCGGCGCACCGCTGGCGTTCACGCTCAAACTCAGCGTCCAGGTCACCTTCGTCCCGTCACCTGCCGGACCTGTCGCCGTCGAGTCGCCCGACGCGCACGTCGTCATCACCGTGATCAACAGCCTGGAGCAGCCCGAGCCGGACGCCCTTGTCACCCTGATCGAGGAGGGCGGCGGCAAGCGGTACACGTTCCAGACAGACTCGAGCGGGCGGTATGCCCTGGACCTGCCCAAGGGCGGCCGCTACGAGACCACCTGCGAGAAGTATGGGGTCACCTTCGACATGGGGACCCAGGAGATTCCTTCGGTGGACACGTTCCACCTCACCCTCAAGGTCATCCTCAAGAGCGCCGCGTTCCTCGAGGACCGCGGGGCAGAGGAAGCAGCACGGACAGCGATTGTCGCGGTTGTCCTGACCGACGAGCGTGGCAACCCGGAATCGGGGGCGACCATCACGGTGAAAGCGGTCGCATCGCAGAAGAGCTGGCGAGGGGTCAGCGACTCCGCGGGCCGTTTCGTATTCAACCTGCCTCGAGAAGCCACCTACGCGCTCATCGTGGAGAAGAACGGTGTCACCTTCGACGCCGGGTCGCAGGCGGTCGGCGATCTCGACAAGATGGAGATTGCCCTCGAGGTCTCTCTCACCACGGAATACGTGGAGACCTATCGCCTCGAGAACGTCTTTTTCGACTTCGACAAGGCCACCTTGCGGCCGGAATCGCGTGCCGGCCTCGACGAACTCGTCGCCATGATGAAAAAGCACCCGACCATGGTGATCGAACTGGCCGGCCACACCGATGACCATGGCGACAACGCTTACAATCTCAAGCTCTCCCGCGCCAGAGCCAACGCCGTTCGGGACTATCTCGTCTCCCGCGGCATTCCGTTGACTCGAGTCAGTGCCAAGGGCTACGGCGAACTGGAACCGGTAGCCAGCAACGGCACGCCGGAGGGACGCCAGCTCAACCGCCGCACGGAAGTTCGCGTCATTACGCGCTGAATCCCCTGCCATGGTCCATTGGGAAGGCCTGTCGGAAGCAGGCAACTATGCGTGTTGCATTCCCGTATCGAAATGCCTACATTTTCTGTTGACACAACGGATCTTGTAGGGAATATTACAAGCATCATAGCCTTATCGTTATATGCATACTCCACGATATCTCGGTCCGGGGGGAGCATGATCGAGCTGGAACAGGCGGCAAGAGCGGCGCTGGCTTCCGAGACGTTGAAGGCGCTCGGTCATCCCGTCCGGTTGCGGATTGTGGCGGCGCTGGTGGAGGGTCCGTTGCACGTGGGTGCGCTGGCGGAGCGGTTGGGGGTACCGCAGCCGGTGGTCTCGCAGCAGTTGAGGATTCTCCGGATGCGGCACCTGGTGGAAGCGACTCGGGTGAGTGGTTTGGCTGTCTACCGTATTTCGGAGCCGAGTTTGTACCAGTTGGTCGACTGTCTTCAGGGTTGTCGACGTCATGGAGGGTCAGGGAACCAATGAAAGTCAATCGGCGGCAGTTCATCAAGATTGGAGCCGGGGCGGTGGGTGCCACGGCATTCAGTGGATTGACGACGCGCTGGTGGGGGTTGGACAAGGACCCGGTCCACGATCCCGGCACGGAGGGGACGAAGGTTGTCCCGACGTTTTGCGAGTTGTGTTTCTGGAAATGCGGGGTGCTTGCCCACGTGAAGGACGGGCGGGTGACCAAGCTCAAGGGCAATCCGGCGCATCCGTTGTCTCGGGGCAAGCTTTGTCCTCGAGGTACCGGGGGCACGGGGTTGCTGTACGATCCGGACCGGCTGAAGCGCCCGATGATCCGGGTTGAGAAGCGTGGGGAGCAAGTATTCGAGGAGGTTTCGTGGGATGCGGCGCTGGACGAAGTCGCCGGGAAGATGTTGGCGATTCGGGAGAAGCATGGTCCGGAGGCGCTGGCGTTGTTCACGCACGGATTCGGTGGAAGCTGGTTCAGCCATTTGATCAAGGCCTACGGGTCGCCCAACATCGCGGCGCCGTCCTATGCGCAGTGCCGGGGGCCTCGAGAGGTTGGCTACTGGCTCACGTTCGGGCAGGGGCTGGGGTCTCCGGAGGCCATCGACATGGAGCACACGCGGTGCTTGGTGTTGATAGGTTCGCACCTGGGCGAGAACATGCACAACACGCAGGTGCAGGACATGTCGCGGGCGATTGCTCGCGGAGCGGAACTGGTGGTGGTGGATCCGAGGTTTTCGACGGCGGCCGGGAAGGCCCGGTACTGGCTTCCAATCAAGCCGGGGTCGGACATCGCCCTGCTTCTCGCCTGGATGAACGTGATCATCACGGAAAAGCGGTACGACATCGACTACGTGGAGAAGTACACGACAGGTTTCGACGAGTTGAGAGCGCACGTGGCGGACAAGACGCCGGAGTGGGCCTATCCGCACACCGGGATCGAGCCGGAACGGATTCGCGAGACGGGCAGGTTCATCGCGTCGTTCAAGCCGGCGTCGTTGATCCATCCGGGTCGGCGGACGACCTGGTACGGCGACGATACCCAGCGCATCCGGGCCATGGCCATCGTTGCCGCACTTCTGGGTAGTTGGGGGCGCCGGGGAGGGTACCTGCTTCCTTCGAAGATGTCGCTGCCCCGGTTCCCCTACACGGCGTATGCCTATCATCCTAGGGAGAAGGCGGACCGGCCCGGGAGCCTCTATCCTCTCGCCGACGAGACGCTGGCGTCAGGACTGTGCGACGCGACCATACCCGGCAAGTCGGTCTACGACATCAAGGCATGGCTGGTATACGGGACCAACCTGCTACAGTCGCTGCCCGACCCCAGGCAGACCAAGGAAGCGATCCAGAAGCTCGAATTCATTGCGGCGATCGACGTTCTGCCCGTCGAGTTGACTGGTTGGGCCGACGTGGTGTTGCCGGAGAGCACCTACCTCGAGCGGTGCGACGACCTCCACGTGGCCCGGTACAAGGAGCCGTTCATCGCGGTCCGCCAGCCGGTCGTGGAACCGATGTACGATTCGAAGCCCGGCTGGTGGATAGCGCGCGAACTCGGCCGGCGGCTGGGGCTCGAGGACTACTTTCCGTGGAAGGACAGCGTGGAGTATGCCCTGGCGCGGGTCAAGGCCGGTGGCTACGACTGCGAGGAACTCAAGCGCACCGGCGTCATCCGTGGCAAGCCGGTACCGGTGACCGAGGAGGAGGGGGTGGCACTGTCGTTCGCGACCGGGAGTGGAAAGATCGAGTTGTACAGCAAGCCCCTGGAGATGCTCGGCCACGACCCGATGCCGGTCTATCGAGCGCCTGACGAGCCGCCACCGGGGATGTTCCGGCTGCTGTTCGGGCGGTCGCCGGTCCACAGTTTCGGGCGTTCGACCAACAACCGTTTCCTGGCGCTGGCAGACCCGGAGAACGAAGTGTGGGTCAATGCGTCGGTGGCGCGCGACCTGCCGGGACTCGGGGGGCCGTTGAAGAGCGGGGAGCTGGTCGTGCTCGTGAACCAGGACGGCGTGCGGTCGCAACCGGTGAAGGCGAAGGTGACGCAGCGCATTCGCGGCGATTGCGTGTACATGGTCCACGGATTCGGCCACACGGCCAAGGGCCTGACGTTTGCCCGGGGCCGGGGTGCCTCGGACAGTGAGTTGATCACCCGGTACAAAGTCGACCCGATCATGGGCGGCACCGGAATGAACGTCAACTTCGTGCGCATTGAGCGAGCAACAGCGAGTACGACATGAAATCACCAAGGTATGCCATGACGATGGACACCCGGTTGTGCGTCGGGTGCCAGGCTTGTGTGCTTGCGTGCAAGGCGGAGAACGCCTTGCCGGAGAAGGGGTATCGGGACTGGGTTGTCAGTGAGACTCGAGGCGAGTTCCCGACGCTGGTACAGGAGAACCGGTCGGAGCGGTGCAACCACTGTGACGATCCCCCGTGTGTGTCGGCCTGTCCGACCGGTGCGAGCCATGTGGCCGAGGGGGGCGCCGTGCTGGTGACCCACTACAAGTGCAGTGGTTGCAAGGCCTGCATCGCCGCCTGCCCCTACAACGCCCGGTACGTCCACAGCGAGGGCTACGTGGACAAGTGTACGTTCTGCCTGCACCGGGTCCAGAGGGGGGAGAAGCCGGGATGTGTGGACATCTGTCCCACGTCGGCGTTGCGTTTTGGCGACCTGTCCGATCCAGGCAGCGATGTATCGAAAGCGCTTCGATCCCGGAAGTACAAGGTGCTCAAGCCGGAGCTGGGTTTGAAGCCGAACCTCTATTTCCTGCTCTGAGAGGAGGATGGCACAGATGGAGAACCAGGAGCAGCGATTTTGGAATCCCTACCTGGCGGGTGTGGCCCTGGGCCTGGTCCTGCTGGCGTCGTTCCTGATCATGGGGCAAGGCCTCGGGGCGTCCGGAGCCGTCTATCGTTTCGGCGTGGCGGCCCTCGGTGCCGTGGCTCCCGAACACGTGGCCCGCAACCCGCATTTCTCTCACGTGGTGTCTGGGGGCCGCAGTGCGCTGGACAACTTCTACATCTTCATGGTCGTGGGCGTGTTCCTGGGTGGTCTCGTGTCGTCCTACGCCGCCGGCCGGATGAAGGTGGGGGTCCGGAAGGGTCCGCGGATAGGCGTGCCGGCCCGGCTGGCGTTGGCGGTGACCGGAGGCGTCCTGATGGGGTTCGCCGCCAGGCTGACTCGAGGCTGCACGTCGGGTCAGGCGCTCAGCGGAGGGGCGTTGATGTCGGCCGGGAGCTGGATATTCATGCTCGCGGTGTTTGCCGGTGGCTACGCTGTGGCCTACTTCGTGAGGAGGGAGTGGACATGATGTTGCCGGTCGAATCTCTGGTGGAAGGGTATCGCGAAGTCGGCCTGGTGGTGGGTCTCCTGGTGGGGTTCGGATTCGGTTTCGTGCTCGAGCGTGCCGGATTCGGGCGTGCTCCCAAGCTGGCAGCCCAGTTCTACCTGTACGACATGACGGTGTTCAAGGTCATGTTCGGCGCCATCGTGACCGCGATGTTGGGGGTGGTCGTTGCCGCTGGTCTGGGCCTGGTGGACCTGGTGTCGCTGTCGGAAGGGGCGGTGTCCGCGACCTACGTGTGGCCGATGCTGTTTGGCGGCCTGCTGCTCGGCGCCGGATTCATCATGTCGGGCTACTGTCCGGGGACATCGCTGGTGGGCACCGCGTCGGGGAACCTCGATGCCCTGCTGACCGCGGCCGGTGTCCTTCTCGGCACGCTGCTGTTCGGAGAGCTGTACCCGGTTCTCGAGGGCTTCTATCTCAGTGGAGACAAGGGACAGCTCTTCTTGTACCAGGTGTTGGGCGTGCCACCGGAAATCGTGGCGGTGGCGATTGCGCTCATGGCGATTGGGGCCTTCGTGGGGGCCGAGAAGGTGGAGAAGATCATGACGCAACGGATCGCGGTGGCCGCGTCGGTCGTCGACGAGGAACGCCGTTCGGCTTCTGCACCCCGCCGCCTGGCGTTCGGGCTCTACGGGGTTGCCGGCCTGCTGGCGGTCGGGGCGCTTTTTCTGCCGGTAGGGCAGTCGGAGGCCGCGCGTCCTGTCGAGCCGGTGCGTATCAGCCCGAGCGAATTGGCGCGGCGGATCATCGACATGCCGTGGCAGCTCAAGATTGTCGACCTGCGTGCTCGAGAAGCGTGTGCCAAGGAACGGGTTCCCGGAGCGGAATGTGTTCCGCGGGAGACGCTGGGCAATCTCGGCCTGCAGTACAGTCCCGGCACGCGCGCACTGGTGTTGATGGACGAATCCGGCCCCTCGAGTGTGCCGGTGGAAGCCATGGGTTACAAGGGAGACATCCTGCTGCTGGAGGGTGGGTTCGGCGCATGGCGGCAGTGGGCGCTCGAGACGCCCGAGCCACCTGGGCCCGAGGTATCGGAGGCGGAGAGGATCGCGTATCGGTTCCGTGCGGCGGTCAACGGCGCGCTCACTGGACGGGCTGCTCCACCGCCGCCGGCGGCACCCGTGCAGCAGTATGTGCCCCCCAAGCCGCGCAAGGGAGGCGGGTGCAGTGGTTGACGCCTGACTGGCGGAAGGGACGGCCTCCTGGGAGCCGTCCTGGCCCAGCCGGCGTGGGTTTCCGGAGCGTCGATTCGCTTGCGCCACCACTTCAGACTCCGGCGCGAACGTGACAAGGACCAGGAGAGTCATCCATGCAAGAAATCGATGTGGTTCGAAACAATCTCCAGATCGACCCTCACCTCACGATCTGGAGGTGGGAGATTCCTCTCTACCTCTTCCTCGGCGGGGTCGCTGCAGGCATCATGATCCTGTGGCCTCTTTTGCGCATGCGCCAAGGGGAGAACCGCTCCTCCCGCTGGGAGCGATGGCTGCCGTTCGCAGCGCCGATAGCGATCTCGATCGGCATGCTGGCGTTGTTCCTGGATCTCGCGCACCGGGAATACGTGTTCCGGTTCTACCTCGCCTTTCGGCCCACGTCGCCGATGTCGTGGGGTGCTTGGATCCTGGTTGCCATCTATCCCGCCACGTTGCTTCTCGGTCTGTCCGGCTTGACGACGGAGGAGGTGGTGGCTGTCAACGCCTGGCGTCCGGTGCGTGCGCTTCGGCTGGACCGGCTCGTGACATGGGCTCGAGGCGTGGCCGATGCGCACCGTGTTGGGCTGTACTGGACCAATATCGTGCTGGGTATCGGGCTGGGTGCCTACACCGGCCTCCTGCTCGGCACCCTGGCAGCGCGCCCGGCGTGGAACTCGATCATCCTCGCGCCCTTGTTCCTCGTGTCCGGTATCTCCACCGGCGCGGCATTCATGATGCTCTTTCCGGTAGGTGAGGACGGTCACCATCAGTTGCGGCGTTGGGATGTCGCGGCCATCGTCACCGAGGTGGTGTTCGTGTTCCTGTTCCTTTTGAGCCTTGGCGCGAGCGGGGGGAGTCGAGGGGCCGAGGCTGTCCACCTGTTCCTGGGGGGGCGGTTCACCGCTGTTTTCTGGACCCTGGTCGTTGCCGTTGGCCTGGCCACGCCGCTCGCGTTGGAAGTCATCGAGAGTCGCCGGAACCTCCGGCCCACCCTGCTCGCCCCGGTGTTGATCCTGGTAGGAGGACTCGCCCTTCGCTGGATCCTCGTGCTCGCCGGTCAGGTCGTGTGAGCCTGCGCTCCCTGGTCCAAGGCCTTCTCACCGATTCCTCCATCCGGCACCTCGAGATGGCGTCCCTCCCCCGGGCGATGGCCGGAATCCCCTTGTGAATGTGGAACCTTCGTAGGAAGATATACCTGCCGTGCAGACGGCCGTCGACTCCGTGGCACTGCGTGAACGACCCGGCAACGAGCATCGGTCGCCCGGACAGGGGCGGCTCGAACCGCGCAGCAACTCCGAAGGACCGCGCGTCGCGAGCGCGGACAGGAGGCAATATGAGAGGAATGCGTCCGACCCCCTGGTTACTGGCCTTCGCCGCCGTATGCGGCCTTGCCGTGACGGCGTGCAGTGACCGGATCACCAGCTATGAGCCTGCCGGTGTCGTCGAGGAGGAACGCGGTGATACCTTCCAGCCGGCACGCTACTGGGCCATGCTGTGGGTGACGACTACTGTCATCGATGCCCCGATCCTGAGTTCGTTCGAATTCCTCGCCACTCAAAGCCGTGACTACTACGTTCTCGAGTGGGAGGAAACGGGGGGACACGTGTATCAGCACGAAACCAAGTGCGCCCTCGAGATCAGCGAAGTGGTCGGCATCCAGGCCAGCATGCCGCAACAGTTCTTCGATTGTTGCGCCAGCCGCACCACCGACGCGACCTTGAGCGACATGGTTGTGGGCGCGGACTATTCGGCCGACGTGTTCACGCTGTACGGCGCAGCGCTCGGCGACCCCTGGGAGGAGGACCTCCCCACCGATCCAGACGACCCTCGAGTCGAGGACACCGACCTGGACGGTCATCCAGGCATCACATCGATCATCGAGGGATGGCTCGGGGATGGGTACGCTGAAGTCTACGTGACTCAGCGTGCCCACACGGTCCTCGATGGCCGGGTCATCAGCGCGGGGCGGATCGAGGGATACATCGACCAGGTGGTGGAGCAGACCGTGCTGGGGGCGAGCGAGGGCGACGACTGGGCCTCCGGAGACGGTTACGGCACACGTCCGGACGGCGTGCCGGAGCACAACTACTTCATCCTCCAGGCACTCGACACACCGATGGACTGCGCCACCATGAACAGCCTGCCCGACAAGGACGCCCTGTTCGAGTGAGCGCGCGGTCTCATCGGGCGCGTCGCCCAACACCGACAGGATTGCGGGAGGTCGCAGGGACGGGGTGGACGTGGCTATCGGGAAGGAAGGGGAGGTCGTGGCGGAGCGCGTGCCGCGTTCGCATCGATGGGAATGGGTTGGACTGGCATGCCTGGTCGCAATCATGGTGGTGCATGCGGTCCACCTGGCCTGTGTCGCCGAAGACGCCTTAATTTCGTTTCGATTCGCCCGGAACCTGGCCGGGGGGCACGGGCTGGTGTGGAACATCGGTGAACCCCCTGTCGAGGGGTACACGAATTTTCTGTGGGTGATTCTCCTCGCCATCGCCATGAAACTGGACCTCGAGCCGGGCCTTGTGGCCCAGGTCCTGGGCACGGCCGCCACTGCCTGGCTGATGCTCGAGGTGTACCGGCTGTCACGAACGGTGCACGGAGACGGGGCCGGGCTTCTTGGCCTCGTTGCCCCAGCGTTGCTCGCCGTGTCCGGTCCGGTGGCCACCTGGGCCACCTCGGGCATGGAAACCAACTTGTTCACCTGTTTCGTGACCGCGGCAGTGGTGCACTACGTGGCTGGCCTGCGCAGGCAGCGGCTGGGCATGGCCGTCCCGTTCCTGCTTCTCCTCGCCGGGCTGACGCGCCCTGAAGGGGTTCTCGTTTTTCTCCTGTTTTGGGGTCATACCGTGTACCGGTTGGGCAAGGAGCAGGAGCGAACGGATGAGCGGCGGCGGTTCCTGGCCTGGACCGCGGTGTTCGCGGGGCCCGGACTGGCCTACTTCCTCTGGCGATACAGCCTGTTCGGCTTTCTGCTCCCCAACACCTTCTACGCCAAGGGAGGGGGCGGCGTGCACCAGGCAGAGCGGGGCGTCTCCTACCTCATCCTGTTTGCTCGAGTCTATCTCCTCCCGGCGGCATTGCTGTTGCCGGCCTGGGCGGTCGTCAGGCTTTGGGGGCGATGGGGAACGGAGCGCCAGCCGGAAAGAGAAGCCCGGGTGACAGGCGACGCGCGCGGTGAGGTGAGCCGGGCCACTGGTGCGTCCTGGAGTCTGCCTGTCGGCCTGGTCGTCGTTCCATATCTTCTCTATGTCGTCTATGTCGGCGGGGACTACATGGCGATGTTCCGGTTCCTGGTCCCGGTACTTCCCCTGCTTTACTTCGTGGTACAAGAGGCTCTGCGGGCGATATCCCGGGGGGCGGGTCGGGGGGGGCGTGTGTTCCTGTGGGCGTGGTTGGTCTGCATGCTGGCATACACCGCGTTTCCCAGCTTGACTCGAGCACAGATGCGAGCGCTCGGGGTGCCGGCTTGGGCGGTCGACCTGTACCGGAAGCCGGCCTGGATGCACGGATACGCGGACGGGGTGAATCTCGAGCGGTGGCACGCAGCGCGGCTGACACTTCTGGGGAAGTTTTTCGGCCGCTATGCAAGATCTCCCCAGGATTCGGTGTTGACGAACGCGATCGGTGCGATTTCCTACTACTCCGGTATCCGGGTTTATGGCGAGCACGGCCTGGTGGACACCCACATCGCCCACCTGGACATTCCGGGCCTGGGGCGGGGACTACCGGGGCACGAAAAGGGGGACTACGCCTACTCGCTGCTGAAGCGACCGACCTTCATCATGGTGAACCGAGACCTGACCTTGCGTCCGATACCCCGGTTCGCGCTGTTGCGGGGCCGTCCGGCGTGGCTCCTGTCCTACTTCGACGGCTACGTCGCTGTCAGCGTGTTCATGCGGGACCGCCGCAACAACGCGCATGGGTACTTCAATTTCCTGGTGTTGAAGGGACATGTGAGGCGCCTCGAGGAGCGGGTGTTCGACCCAGGCTCGTAGGTAGCGGGGCCCCCTGGTACCGTTCGCGGGACTCGTCTCCCCCCGGCTACTCGGCCCGCTCGATCAAGACCACCCCGTTAGGGTCCGCGTCGAACGCCACCTGCCCGCCGGTCACGGTTGCGACGCCGCCGGCATAGTAATCGCGTAGAAGTGTGCCATCCTGGAAGTCGGACGACACGTCCACCGTGATGGTGCCCGAGGCGCCGAGCACGCAGTAGATCACGTCGTCATCCTTGGCCCGCCGGAACGTGTAGGGTGATGCCGCGATCCTGGTGTGGGACCCGGCGCCGACCGCCAGGTGTGCTCGCCGGAATCGAGCGATCCTGGCCCAGTGATCGAGGATGTCCGGGTTGTCGCCCCATACATAGTCCGACCGTGTGGGCTGGGTCGAATCGGTGCTCGAGGGGCCCTTGGGTCGAGCGTTTTCGTCGCCGTAGAAGATCTGGACGCCACCTGGAGTCAGTAGGAGGATGGCCCCGGCGAGCTTCTGCTTTTCGAGGTCTCCCTTGGCGAACTGGGAGAAGAACAGGTAGGTGTCGTGGGAGGAGAGGTAGCTCAGCACGTTGAACTCCGGGTCGGCGTTGATCTTGTCGGCGTAGGATTGATAGGTGGCGTCGATGGATGCGACGTCGTCCAGCGCCCCGGCGGCCAGGGTCTGGAAATCGAAGTTGATGAGGGAGTCGAATCCGTAGGAGAAGTAGTCGTCCTTGTAGGCGCCGTGGGGGAACACCTCCCCGGTCATCCAGAAAGGGCTGTCCGGGTCCGGGTAGTCTTCATCGGGAAAGGCCTTGTCGGGGTTCGCGGCGCGCCACGTGGCGAGCGCCTCATCAGCAGCCTGTTTGAGTTCCGCCCAGGCCTCCTTTTCCACGTGCTTGACCGTATCGCAGCGAAACCCGTCGATGCCGAACCGCTCGACCCAATCCGTCAGCCAGGCGACGAGGTAGTCCCGGACCGTGAAGGTCGGATCCGCAACGGCGCCCGTGTCCGGCTTGTTGGCATAGAAGGGGGGCAGCCCGATATCGATGTCGGTGGATTCTGTCTTGAAATCGGGCAGGTAGGCCACGCCCATGGTCAGGTCGTCCGTGCCTCCCGTCTCGTAGCCTCCTCCCAACCCGGCGCGTATCCAGTCCACGCCCCACCAGTCGGCGAAATTCGCGCTCTCGAAGTCGATGTAGTCGTAGTAGTCGGTGACGGTGGCGTTCTCCCAACCGTCCAACAGGACGTCTACACCGAACTCGTCGAGATCCTTGATCGTGGCGTAGCCCGGATGGTTCATGACGACATCCATCACGACGCGGATGCCACGGCGGTGCGCGGCGTCGACAAAGGTGGCGAGGTCCTCCTCGGTGCCCATGTTGGCGTCCATGCGCGTGAAATCGAGTGCGTAGTAGCCATGGTAGGCGTAGTGTTGGAACTCGTTGTTTCCGCCGACGACCCAGCCGTGAACCTGTTCGTAGGGCGCGGTGAACCAGATGGCCGTGACGCCCAGGTCGGTGAAGAATCCCTCCCGCACCTTCTGGGTCAGGCCGGCCAGGTCGCCGCCGTGGAAGGTCCCGATTTCCTTGTCGCCATCCGGTGCGCGGCCGTAGGAGGTGTTGTTGGACGGATCGCCGTCGAGGAAACGGTCTGTCATCACGAAGTAGACGGTTGCGTTGTCCCAGGAGAAGGCGTCCGGGACCGGTGTAGGCAGCGGTGTGGGCCGGGGGGTGGGTGTCCCGGGATTCGGCGAGGGGGTGGCGGCCCCCGGCGTTTCGGCGCCGTCGTCATTCGGCGGGCAGGCGGCGAGGAGCCCCGGCAGGAGGACCAGGGTGAGGACCACAGAAAAGTCGCGTCGTTCGTGCAACATGGGGAGCCTCCAGCGAGAAGCGCGGGCGGTGAGGGGATCCGGGGTCTCTCGACGAGCGTGACCGCCCCAGACTCCGATCGAGGACAACTATAGTCCGGCTCGAGCCGGGTTTCCACCCGAACCGTGCGGCGCGTGGTCAGAGGGAATCCTACTGGGCCTCCTGGCCGGCCTGGAGGAAGTGCTGCGCATGCCACCGTCGGCGTCGCCTCTTCGGGAGTGGGAGCGGAGACCTCGCGGCTGCCCGGTATCCGGTGGGGTTCCACGAGCATGTCGAAGCAGTTGCGGGCCACGCCGCCGGGTGCACCACGTCGTGGACGCCAGGGTGGCGCACGGCTCAGTTCCGCTCGTCCACGACCCCGTCGCAATCGTCGTCCTTGCCGTTGCGCAACACCTCGCTCGCGCCGGGGTGGATGGTCATGTTGTGGTCGTCGCAGTCGTCGCCGTTCGAGACGTAGCCAGGAGGGCGGTCGCACGCCAGGACAGGGGACGCCGCGTCGCCGTAAGTGTCTCCATCCTCGTCGCGATACCAGCGGGACAGCTCCGTCGTCTCGCACCCGCCGCACTCCGCCGGCACCAGGGTCCAGTCGCCGTCCGGCCCACCATAGGCGCCGTATTCGGGGTGTTCCGCTATCGACTCGAGGTGGAGGTCTTCGTTGCAGTAGTTCCCGTCGTCGCTGCTGGCCACGAAGGGAGGCGTCAATGTGCCGAACCCGGTGCACTCGAGACCACTGACCGCGGCGCCATACCCCGAGATGTCGTTGAGGTCGCAGCCGTCCACTGTCGACGCCGCGCCGGCGGACAACCCGATGCCCGCGCCGCTGCCCACGAGGATGTCGTGCGAGACCGTGGCCGTACTCCCCTCGACACGGACGTCGGCTGCAGCTTCGTCGGCGAGACCGGAGCGGAGCAGGGTGAGGTACTCGAGACGGCTGGCAGTCGCCGAGACCCGCAGCGTCCCACCCGAAGTGCCCGCCGTGGCATTGTCCGCCAGAATGACATGGTGCAGGTCCACCTCGGTCCCATCGAGGCACACGATAGCGCCGTTTCCACCCGCCGTTGCCCCATTGGAGTAGACATGCGCGAACGCGATGGACGACGAACCGCCCAGGATGTCCGTGGCGGCGCAGTCGGCCGCCTCGTTGCGATCGAGGACGGCGAAAGAGAGTTCCAGGAGGTCGGCGTCGATCGAGATGGCGCCACCGCTACTTCCGGCGACATTGCTCGAGAACTGGACGCCGTCGAGCGTGACGCCGGGCGAACCGGGGGCCATGCGGATCGCACCGCCGCTGGTTGCAGCGGTATTGTTTCGGAATAGACTGCTCGTCACGGCGAGAGGACCTTCACCGTGGATGGCACCCCCGTCGAGCCCGGCTTCGTTGTCCTCGAAGGTCGAGCGGGCGAGGGTCAAGCGCGACGCGTGTGCTTCCACGGCGCCCCCGTTTCCTGCGGCCGTGTTCTGCGAAAAGATCAGGTCGGCGAGGTCTTCGAGGTTGGTGTTGCCGGCGATCTCGATGGCGCCTCCGTCGATGCCGGCACCGTTGCTGGCAAACGTGCAGGATGACATCCTGAGCGTGCCCCCGGCATGGATGGCGCCCCCGCCGCCGCTGGCGCTGTTTCCGGTGAAGACACTTCCGCCCAGGTCGAGCAACCCCACGCTCACGATCCCGCCGCCGTCCGATCCGGCGGCGTTGTCCTCGACACTGGCGCCCTCCACGGCGAGTTCGCCGGCGTTGTAGGCGGCGCCGCCCAGGTCCGCGATATTGTCTGAGAAGGTGACGCTCGCCAACTGCGCACGGCCACCGGCTCCCACGTGGAACGCGCCGCCGCTTCTCCCGGCCTCATTGGCGTCGAAGACAGCGGTCGCATCGCCCTCCAGGGTCAACGTGTTGCTCGAGAGGTAGACACCGCCCCCATCGTCGGAGGAGTAGTTGGCCCGCACGACCAGGGTGGTTCCGTCCAGGTCGATGTCGCTGCCGGTAGCGAAGAGGCCGCCGCCCCGGCAGGTAGCGTTGTCACCGCAGTCGATGCGGTTGGCCTCGAGGACCCATGTGCCGCCGGTCAGATCGAGACGGGCGTCCTGGAGGAAGGCGCCGCCGCCCGATGTGTTGTAGATGGAGGTTGCGAAGTGGTTCGATGACACCTCGAGACGGGCTCGATTTGCGGTGAGGGTGCCCCCGGTGACGTGCAGGCCGACGCCCCTTCCGTCGTTCTGGTCGCAGGTCCCGTCGTCCTGCCCGATGGTGTTGAAGCTAATCCGTATGTCGGTATCCGCCTCGAGGGTGACGTTGGCCGCACCGATGTAGACGCCGCCGCCGTGGCACTCCAGCGCGCGGTTGGGCACGCCTTCGTCACCGATACGGTTGTCAGCCAGGTTGGGTCCCGGTGCGGAGGGGTTCGCGCAGTCGCCGATGAACAGGCCCCCGCCGATGTCTGCCTGGTTGCCGACGATACGGTTGCCCTCGAGCCGGGGAGCGGCGCAGCCGTCGATGTGGATACCTCCCCCGCAGGTTTCGGCCGGGCAGGTGCCTCCACCGCTTCCGGTCCCGCCGGTAATCGTGAAACCCACGAGGGCCACGTCGGCCTGGATATCGTCGTCCGGAAAGAAGATGACACTGCCGCTTTCTCCGTCTGCGAGGGTGAGGATCGTGTTTTCGGGGCCCTCGGCGGCGACGACGCGCAGGGGTCCATGGATGCCCGTGAAATCGACCGTTCCGCGGTAGGTTCCGGGCTGAACCACGATGACGGTGCAGGAGACGGTACCCTCGAGGATGTCTGCGAGCACGGCCGGGATCGATACGTAAGGGCCGCTGACCGGCTCGACCACGCATTCACATCCGGCACCTTCCTCATCGACCTGGCCGTCGCAGTCGTTGTCGTATCCGTCGCACGACTCCTCTGCGCCGGGGTAGACGGTGGCGTCGCTGTCGTCGCAGTCTCCGTCGTCCGAGTCGACTCCGTCCCCGTCATAGTCGGAGCAGTCGAAGATCCCGTCGCCGTTCAGATCGATGTCGTCCACCAGCCCATTGCAGTCGTCGTCAATGTGATTGCAGGTCTCCTCCGGGAGGGGGCCGCATTCCCCGCAGGCGTTGATCAGCCCTTCATCGATCTCTCCGTCGCAATCGTTGTCCATGGCGCCGGTCGCCGGGTCGTCGCAGACCTCCTCCGCGGACGGGTTGACGTCGGATCGGGTGTCGTCGCAATCACCGCCGGTGAGGATGAATTTCTCTGGTTGCGCGCAAGCGGGTACGGCCAGGGCGTCGTCGCCGTAGCCGTCGCCATCCTGGTCCGGATACCAGGTGACCACCTTTCCGCCCTTGTCTACCCATCCATCGCAGTTGTTGTCTATGCCGTCCCCGCACACCTCCTCGACGCCCGGATTGACGAGCGGGTCGGTATCGTCGCAATCTCCCGGGGGAAAGTAGCCGTCCAGGTCGGCATCCGTGGCCGGTGTGTCATCGTCGCCGGGAGAGAGGTCGTCGTCGCCCGGGGAGAGGTCGTCGTCGCCCGGGGAGAGGTCGTCGTCGCCGGGAGAGAGGTCGTCGTCGCCGGGAGAGAGGTCGTCGTCGCCCGGCGCGGTCGTGGGCGTGGGGCTGGAGCCCACCCGGCTGCTGTCGTCGTCATCGCTCGAGCAGGCGGAGATCAGGGCGAAAATGAGGATCAGGACGGTGTAGTGTGCAAGGATGGGCTTGTCCCGGTGCGGTCGCATGGTTTTCTCCTCGTGCCGGTTGCAGGTTGTCCCGGTAGCCATGATGCCATGGACGGCAGGAGAAATCCAGTGCGGCTGTCTGGTGGAATAGACCGGCGAGCGTTATCTAGATGGTGTCGGGGACGGGTGCGCGGAGGGTGAACTCGAGGCCCACCACGACGGAGACTTCGGCGGTGCCGGTCGGGGCGACGAACGAGGTCCCGGTGGCCTCGAGCAGCACGTTGCCCCTGGCGTCGAAGGCGGTCCACTGCCTGAGCGGTTCCCCTTCGTCCCATCCGGTGGCCGGGGCGGACCAGCGTCCATTCTCCAACACGATACGGGCGTCCATGACGGGGATATCGTCGAAGATCCCGGGCGCGCCGGCCATGCGGTAGTAGGCGTCGTCGAGTCTGTCGTATCGCCAGTCGCAATGGACCCAGGTGGCATAGACCTGTACGAAATCGGCGCCCACGGTTCGACAGGCGTCGGCGAGTTCGCCAAGTGAAGCGTAGCTGGGATACATGTCGAAGGCGTCTCCGTACATGTGCCTCGAGCAGGTGGCGCCGTCCACCGAAGCGTTGTACCCTGGGCTCCGGTATCCCGAATTGACGTTGAGCGGCCCGACGATATCGCGGATCCGTTGCAAGCTCTCCACGGCGTGGACCTGGAGGACGGCGTATTGGCCTTTCCACTCCTGCGCCAGTTCTCCGAGCTGGAAATTGGGCGCCAGGTACTCCGACGGATCGGCCGAGGACAGGTCGAGCAGGTACGCGGGCGTCTGGTAGTTCGAGCCGTAGGACGGTTCGCAGGTCGATGGGTAGACGTAGTCGGAAGGGGGGGGCGCGGGCATGGGATCGAGAGTGTAGCAGGTGTTGTAGCGCTGGTCGGCGCCCGGGTAGCAGACGGTGTCACCCTGCGTGGTGGGTTGCTGGCAGTCGTCGGCCGTTGTCGCGGCCATCGCGGTCATCATCGTGAGCAGGGAGATCCTGATGATGCCTCGTTGGTTCGAGTGGCGATAGCCTGGGGCTCGACGGGCTCGATTCGGCATGGTGGCTTCTCCTGGTCGTCCTGCACCGATTGGGCAGGAGGTTGATGGAAACACCTCTCGGTACCGTGCCGGCTCCCGGCCGGCACATACCCCTATCTTGCAGGATCCCCGGGCCTGCCGCCAGTCCCTGTTCAGTTGCCGTCATTGGGCCGCTCGTTCCGCGGCCGGTGCCTGCTCGTCAGCGTGCGACGTAGACCGGGTTGGACCAGATCCAGAGGTATTCCTCGAGGCCCAAGGCCCGCTCGCCCCCGAGCGCCGGGATGAGGTGGCGTGGTTGGATGTAGACTTCGACCCGGTAGGCTCCCGTACCGGGCACTTGCACGGCGACCCGGCCGCCCGATCCCACTGCGGTGGCTATCACGTTGGCCCCCGATGCGTCGATCCGGATGACCTCGGCCCGGACAGCGGCTTGGGCCGCTTGTTCGGCCGTCCAGGTCGCATAGGGGTCGGCCATGGAGACCACGGGCAGGGTGACCCAGAGTTTCAGGTCGGGGGTGTACTTCGCCTCGTCTCCCATCTCGAACAGGGCCCCGGTCACCTCGTTCCGCGCGAACAGGTCGAATCCGTCGGGAAGCCCGAGGATGTCGTAGGCTGCGAACATTCTTCCGGCGGCCACCGCCTCCTTGACCGCGGCGAGGTCGCGGGTCGAAGCCAGCACGTGGTTGGAGAACCACCGAAACATTCGGCGGTAGCTGTCGAGCCGTTCGCCATCGCCCATGGGGATGGGTCCCCCGGTCTCCAGGTAGGTGATCATGTTCGGGAAAAACGCCTTCAGCCGCTGGCACAGCACCGCGAGAGGTGAACTCGGCTCACAATAAGGGTCCAGCACCACATTCTGGTGGACATCGGTGCCGATGACCCCGGTCATCCGGGTTTGGGCCAGGGTTTCGTCCCACTTCTCGATGGGGGCGGCCGAAATGTAGGGAATCATCACCAGGGCGACGAGGTCGTAGTCGGTCGGACTCCCCGGGCCAGTGCCCATCCATGTCTCGAGGTCCAGGATCTGGAACGGATTATGGGTGAGCACATATTCGAAGTTGGCGTGCGCATTGTACAACTCCACACCGTCGATCCCCAGTTCGACCATGCGTGCCGCAGACACTTCCGCCGCCTCGGCGTGGGCCAGGAGCGCCACGCCGCCCGCGCCGTGAATCTGTTCCACTTCCTCCTGCCCCGCGGCCAAATCGTCGTCGTCGGCAAAACCCACGGAATAGAGGTCCGGGTCGGCCAGGTGCGCCTCGAGCCCGATGGGCATGTTGTGGCCCCCCTCGGCCCCGTTGGTGATCCAGATGTGCCAGGTTTCCGTGCCATCGCTGCACGTCAGCTCGTTGGCCAGGATACCCGCGTCGCCGTAGAGCAGCCGGTCGCCCTGGGCCGGGTCGTAGAGGACCAGGCTTTCGATGGGATAGTCCCGCATGTACGACGGATGGTCGGTGAAGAAGATGAATTGGTGTCTCGAGGCACACGCGCCGGCACGCAGGTCGGCAAGACATTCCGGGTTGGGGGTCCCGTCTTCGCTCAGGCCGTTATCGTCGCATGCGTCGTGGGAATAGGGGGTGTGGGCGTGCATGACACCATGCATGGGGACCCAACCGCGCTCCTCAACCACGCTGTCGGCCAGGGTCGTGCTCGAGGCGGCGATGCTCCAGGCGCAACAGACCGTGGCGAGGCCGATGGCCAGCCGTCCGGGCAGCGGCAGGCGTGGTGATCCGCCAGTCGAACAGTGGGAAAGGGGCGTCGAGGGCAGGTGTCGTGTCATCGGCGATTCTCCCGCGCAGGTGTGGGCCGGTTTTCAGGCGCCGGTCCGCATACCGGTACCCTTCTACATCCATTTACCCGAATCGGCCTGAGTCTGTCATGCACTTTGCCCGCGGCGCGAGGAGTGGCAGGAAAGGGGGGGGCGCTGTACGCCTCTGAAGCACGCCGTCACGGACCATGGCCGCTGTGTCCGAAACGGGCGCTCCGTGAGAATGGCGGTCGATTCGGCGAGGCGCCATGGGATCAGAACTCGAGTTCGGCGCCATGAGATCCGATCCAAGGTCAGGCGCGAAGGCCTCGAGAACGCGGTTGGATAGCAACGGGGCCGTGCCGGTGAGGTCCGCCGGCCTCGACAACATACGGAAGCAGGCATGGGAAACCGATACCTCATCGTCTCCGATCTCCATTTGTGCGACGTGGAGGACCATCCGGATGGGTGGATGTACCACAAGAGTTCGCGCTACCTCTTCGACGGTCCGTTCGCCGACCTGCTGGCGGACTTCGTGGCCCGGGAAGCTGGACGAGGACCTCTCACGCTCGTGCTCAACGGCGACATCTTCGACTTCGACCTGGTCCGGGCAGTGCCGGATTCCCCCCCCTGGCCGGTGCGGCGCGCGGAGCGTAAGCGGGGGCTCGACGCCACCGAGGACAAATCGGTGTGGAAGCTCGAGCGGATCCTGGCGCACCATCCCCGGTTCGTTCATGCACTGGTGGGGTTTCTGTGCGGCGGCCACCGCGTGGTGTACGTGATGGGCAACCACGACCGGGAATTCCATTTCCCCGCGGTGCAGCAGGCGTTCTTTCGCTGGCTCCGGGGGTGTGCAGAGGATTCGGGGGGGTATTTTGCCGAAGATGCGATCGTGATCGAGCCCTGGTTCTACGTCGTTCCGGGTGAGATCTATGTCGAACACGGCCACCAGTATGATTCGTACACGACTTTCCGTTACCTGCTCGCTCCGACAGTGAAAATGCGCGGGGAGGAGGTGCTGGCCATCCCCATGGGCAACCTCGCCAACCGCTACTTGATGACGCGGATGGGCTTTTTCAACCCGCACAACACCGACTACATTCTCAACCTGTTCTGCTACTTCAAACACTGGGTGAAGCACTACGCGTTCACGCGGCGCAGCCTGGCACTCACCTGGCTGTTCGGGAGCCTGGCCGTCATCTTCCGGTCCCTCGAGGTCACCAGACGCCAGTTGGCCCATCCTCCCAGCGCGGGCAGGTTCCTGTCTCGAGTCGCCCGGCGGTACGGGCTCGACCCGGCTACGCTCCGGTCGTTGCACCGTCTGCAGCAGCCTCCGATCACGAGCCGCGTGTTCCGGATGGTCAGGGAGTTGTGGATGGACAGGGTGCTTGTCGTGCTGGCGGTGGCGGCAGGGGTCGTGACGTTGTGGGCGAGCGCAACGCCGCTGTGGGCCAAGATCGCCGCGACCGTTTGCCTGGCCCCGGCAATCGTGGTCCTCTACGAAAAGGTCACGGAAGGCGAGACGGTTTTCAGTATCGAAGAACGCTTGCCTCGAGTGGCTCGAGCCATCAGCCGCCTGGTCCCGGTCCGCGTGGTCGCTTTCGGCCACACGCACGTGCCGCGTATGCACCCCCTGTCCAGGGATGTCACCTTCATCGACACAGGGGCATGGGCGCCGGTGACGCGAAAGGACCGGCCGGAACGCCTCGAGCCCGGCTACCGTGACTTTGCGCGCATCGCCTTCGACGGTGGGGAACCGTCGATCGTGTTCGATTCGTGGCTCGAGGACGCTCGAACGGCGTGGCGAGCGACCGGGGAGGCAGCGCCGGGCACTGGTCGCGCGGCCGCCTCGAGCGCGCGCTCCAACGGCGGCGGGGCACTGGAACGGTACGGGGATTTCTGGTGGGTCCCTTCACACTTCTGGGAGCCCGATCCGAAGCGGACCGAGGGCACCGCTGCGCCGATACCTCGAGCCGCGGGGGCGGCCGGTGCCCGCCCGGCGCTCCCGGTGTCCGAATCCAGCCACAGTCGGCTGTCCCGGACCAGGGGGTCGCCCAAGCTGGCTCGAGCGAACACGGCCGGGAGCCAGGCCGCCTCCGATGCGACCGCCGAACCGTGGTGGACGCCCGCGTCGTGGCTGGACGAGGGGCGGGCGGCGATGACCGAAAGGGGGGATGGGGGCCTGCCATCCTCGGTCAGGACCGCGGAGTGGGACGTTTTGCTGTCCAAGGCCGGTTGATGGCAGGCTCGATGAGCACCCGGGACGGGCGGAGTGGCAGTGGTTCCCCCCCCAGGGCGGACACCAGCCCGCCGCGGCTCGCTTCAGGCCTCTCGAGCGCACACGGCATCCCGTCTTCACACCAGCTTCAACCGCCCGTTGACGATACGCCACCCGAGGCGGTCGCCGAGTCGGTCTTCGGTCAGGCGGACGGCCAAGTCCCGCCCCCAATCCCGCACGACATCCACCGCCGGGTCTCCGATACCGAACGGTTGGAATCTCGCGATCCAGTGGCCAGGAGGAGGCACACGGTTCTCCATCAGGCGGTAGTAGGTGGTCGCCATGTTGGCCGGCTCGGGTACCTGGTCCTGCACGACGAGCGCGTCGATCAGCCGGCCACCCGCCTCGTCGATCCTGTCTCTTGCGATACGAAGCGCCCGCTCCCAGCGGTTCCGACAGGTCATCACCGCAATGACCGGCCGGTCGCGGAAGATCGCCGAATGCTCGCCGTGGAGAAAGCTGTTGACCGGGATCGACGGCGCCAGGTACCAGGGTTGGAATCCCAGCAGCACGCAATCCGGCTCGATCCCCTGGAAATCCATGGGCTCGAGGGGCTGCGTAAGCGTCTTTCCGGCCCAGGTCCTGGCCCAGTACACGTAGAAGCGAACCGGGTCGAAAGGCAGCGTCCATTCGTGGACCGGAACGACCTTGCGCCGGTCCACCTGGTGCCCGGCCTCCTCGAGCCGCGGCACGAGGGCGTCGAGCACGCGCTCCATCTGTCCGGTGAGGGAGTAGTAGACGACGAGGACACGTTTCGGACCTGTCATGGGCGAACTCCAGGTGGCAAGGTTGCCCGCTGGGGCCATTTTGGCGCCTCGATCGCGGCGGGAGAAGCCCTGAGCACCTTGTTGACTCTTTTCAGTCGCGATGTGGTCAACGTGTCCTTTCGAGCTTCCAACACGTCCAGGAACTCAGATCGCGCGTTCCCGGTCACGGCTACCGAGATAGATTCAGCATGCCGTGCCACGTCCTTTGGACGGCACCTTCTCAAACGATCTCCTCGATGGCCCCGGAATCCTTGCTTTCGGCGATTCCTCGGGCCAGTTCCTGGTTTGGGAGATCATCTGCCCTGTTTTGCATCGACGCCAGTTTGTCCACGATCGACATGTCACGCGTCTCCATCTGTGGCCTTCGGGTCCGGCTCGTTCCACGCTTGGACAGACGGGGTGTTGCCCGTTTGCCGACTGGCGATTGGCGGATCCCCCTCTCTTCCGAACCGAACACGTTCGACAGACGGTACAGCCCCCGACCCAGGCCCAGTGTAGCGCGATGACGTTCCGTCCGTCCATCCTGTTGTCGGGCCGCCATGCCACCCGTGAATGCCTTTTCTCTTCCATTCAGGCCCGGGGCGACCCCACCTCAGTCTCGCCGCCCCATTTCGTTCGTGGAGAGGACATCCTCTGGGGCGGTTCGTCTGAACCACTCCACGCCGTGCCTGCGGATGTGCTCCCGGAGGTTGTCGTTCTCGAGGGTCCGGTACAACAGCAAATCGATCGACTGGGGCATGGACAGGTCTTCGATTTGTTCTTTCAACTTGGCCTGGTCGGCCATAGTCAACTCGTCCCCGAACAGCGCGATATCCACATCCGACGTGCGTCTGAACGTGCCCATCGCGCGGGAGCCGAACAGCACCGCCCGGTCCACCCGCGGACATGCTGCGAAAAGCGCAATGATCGCTTCGCGATACGTGTCCTTCAGCCCATCTGTCATGCGTCGTCTGTATCCTGCAGTTTGCTACAAGCCCTTTTCAAGACAGGGAAATAGGTTTCTTTGATGAGCTTGACAGCTCTTTCGGCGACATCCTCGTCGTATGTGTGGGCAAGCAGGTTTCGCCTGCGAAGAGCGTCGAGGAGAATCTCCGAGTCTTCCTCCGAGAGATACGCGGCTTCAAAGCTTCTGCGCACGACCGAGCGCGGTGTTTTTTCGTCGAAACCATCGTAGAAGAGCTTGTCCTTGAGGGTTTTCCATGCCAGTTCGAAAGAAAACGCGAACATCTGCACCAGCCCGGCGCGTTCGAGTTCCGAGTACTCTTCCAGCTCGCACGCTGCTTCCAGTTGTGCCAGGGCCTTGCGGAAACTCTCCAGCCTTTGCCGCCACCGGATGTTCTCTGCGCTGCTCATGGGCCAGCCTCCAGGTTGCACGAACGGTCCTATCTTCGTGACCGAACACGTTCGACAGACGGTACAGCCCCTGACCAAGGCCCAGTGTACCGCGATAACCTTCCGCTTGTCCATCTTGCTGTCGGGCCGGATGGAGGAGAAGTCGGTCCGGCCGAACAGAAAAGATTGCGAACGAATCGCGATCCAGGACAGGATGGTATGCTCCCCCGCAATCCTGGTCCTCTTGTAGTCCGCTGAAGCACTTCTTCCGGAGGTTGTCATGTTTTCCTGGAGATGGCTCCATCGTGCCCGCCGAGTCCTGACGCTCGCAACCTGCTTTGCTCTGACCGGTTGCCCTGATACGTCGGACGACGATGCCTCGAGTCCCCCCGTGTCTCCCGCGCCTGTGCGTTCGCCCACCCCGGCCGCGGCAACGCCCACCCAGGTGGTCGTATCTCCGACTGTCACGCCGCCCGCGGGGTCGGCCACACCCACGCCTTCTGCACCCGCGCCGACCCCCCCGCTTCAGGCTGCGACACCATCACCGTACCCGGTCGCGCCCACGCCGGAACCGGCAACGCCGACGGTCGTTCCCCCGGCCCCGACCGCAGCGCCCCTTACCCCCACGCCGGAGCCGCCGACCTCGACCCCGGTGCCGCCGACCCCAACCCCGGTGCCGCCGAGCCCCACGCCGGTGCCGCCGACCCCCACGCCGGTGCCGCCGACCTCGACGCCTGCGGTGGACCTGGATCGAGACGGGGCCGTCGCGGCGCTCGACTGCGACGATGGCGACCCCCTCCAGTATCCCGGCGCGGACGAACGCTGCAACGGCGAGGACGACGACTGTGACGGGACGATCGACGAGGACGACGCTGTGGACGCCTTGCCCTTCCACTACGATCTCGATGGAGATGGGTACGGTGATCCGATCGAGGCTGGCACGGCGTGCGAACTGTGCGAGACATGCGTTCCAAACGGGGACGACTGCGATGACAGCGACGCCTCGAGCCATCCCGGGGCCGATGAGGTGTGCGACGGTCGGGACAACGACTGTGACCTGGATGTGGACGAGGGTGTGTTGGCGACCTTCTACCAGGACAGTGACGGCGACGCCTTCGGCACCGCGGACGTGGCGGCCCAGGCCTGCGAGGCACCGGAAGGCTTTGTCGCCGCGGACGGCGACTGCGACGACCAGGATCCCGGCGTCAATCCGTTGGCGGAAGAGACGTGCAACGCAAAGGACGACAATTGCGACGGCGATATCGATGAAGGCGTTCTCGAGGTGTTCTACGCGGACGCCGACGGAGATGGCTACGGGGATCCTGGCACGGAAGCCCTGGCGTGCGGCGCGCCGGTCGGCCACGTGGCCGATGCCACCGACTGCGATGACGGAGCCCCTGACATCCACCCGGGCGCCACGGAAGTGGTGGGAGACGGCGTCGACGAAGACTGCGACGGTACCGAGACCTGCTACGTGGACGAGGACGGGGATGGCTATCGGCCGGATGACACGTCCGTGGTGGCGTCTGACGACACGTCTTGCCTCGACAGCGGGGAAGCGCAATCTGGCGACCCTGCCGGTGATTGCGACGACGGGGACGCGGAGATCCATCCGGACGCGCCGGAAGCCTGCGACGACGTGGACCAGGACTGTGACGGCGACTACGGCCCGTGCACCACCGTGATCTCGTTCGACGATCCGGACGTCATGAGCCATCTGGTCTGCGAGACCAATGGGTGCACCAACGACGGGATCGTGGACGGGGCGCTCAGCGTCTGGTGTCCGGACAATAGGGACATCGTCTGCTGGTACAACTTCCTGGTGGACAACGCCTCCCTCGTTCGAATCGACCTGTCGCTCTACACGGACCGGTGGAACGATGCCGGGCCGAGGATCGGTATCGATTTCGGCACCGGGTTTTCCGCGTGGGGCCCCACGTTCGGCTACGCATTCTTCCTCAGCGACCCCTATGACGCGCAGCAGGGAGCGCAGTGCTCCCACGGGGACACCTGTCCCTCCATCACCAAGAATGCCTCCCAGATCCTGGACATCGAAAACACCGGCACCTGGCAGAACGAGACCTACGACCTGTCGGTGGAGATGGACTCCTCGGGCGCCTATTTCGACCTGACCTACGGGGGCAACACGGTCCACCTGGGCAGTGCCGACACGATGGTCCGCTCTGGTCGTGTGGGCATGCACTGCTCCGAGGGCGGCTGCGATTTCCTCGATCTCGTCATCTACGTGGAATGAATGACGGTCTATCCGGGCAGGGGGGGCTCGAACGGCGGGAGACCTGCGGGGAGACACCCCCGGATCAGCAGCTTCGCCACACAACCCAGTGGACCGGGCGGACGGGCTGCCATCCCTCGACCGCGCCAACCTCGCCGGTGAAGAAGAGGTCGTCCTGAAAATCGAACGGCCACGTCCTCCGGCGTCTCGTTCGCTGGAACGGACCGGCGGCCCCCTCGAACGGCCACGTCCGTGTTCCGGGCGAGATGTCCAGGACCTGTCCGGCCTGGGAAGACGCCCGGTGCGGCAACGCGTCTCGAGCCTGGGCGGTGCTCAGCAGCCGTGCCACCCGTTCGGAGGTGGGCGGGTGGCTCTGGAACGGGGAGGCGGATTCATCCTGGGACAACCCGCCGAACAGGAGGCGCCAGAAGGTCGTGTTGGACCGCTCGATCCGGCGAAGTGCGGTGGCGAGCCCCACCGGGTCTCCGGTCAGCCAGGCCGCGGTGGTGTCGGCGGCGAACTCCCGTTCTCGAGACAGCGCCGACTGGAGCAGCAGGGCGCCGATCGTCGCCAGGCCGAACAGGGCGGCCAGCACTAAAATGCCCGGGGACAGGACCAGGAGCAGCGGCGCGGCGAACAGGATGAGCGCCCACAGCGGGCGTCCCATCGATGCGAACATCGCGGTGATCGTGCTGGCGAACGACATCAGGAGGATGTCGCGATTGCGGATGTGGGCCACTTCGTGCGCCAGGACGCCGGCCAGTTCTCGAGAATCCAGTGCCTGCAGCAACCCGTGTGTCACGGCGATACTTGCATGCTCCGGGTCCCGGCCCACGGTGAAAGCGTTCGGTTGATCGGACGGCATCAGCCAGAGTCTCGGAGCCGGCACCCCGGCACGTTCCGCGAGGCTCCGAACGATGGACCACAACTGGGGCGCCGCGGCCGGCGATATGGGCCGCGCATGCACGCGCCGCAACAGCACCAGGTCTGCGTGACGGGAGCCCACGTAGCTCGACCCGATGGCCAATGCCAGCGCGACGAAGGCCCCTGGCCGTCCGGCGACGAGGAAGCCGACCCAGCCGGCCAGCGCGACCATGGCGGCCAGGAAGGCGAGCGTGTTCACCCACGGGCCGATGGCGGCTGGTACGACGGGTTCCCTGGACAATTGCCTGGTATCATGATAGGACATTTTCCGCTCCCTTGTTTGGCTTCGATGGGGCCGAGGCAGTTCCGATCAGCGGTCCTGGATCGGTCTGTTCCTTGCCTATGAACAACAATAGGGACGACGAGCCTGCCGGCAAGGGGACGCGGGCCATGGCTGGCGCCGTTCCGCGCGTCGTCGACATCGGCAACCTGGGCGCGCTGCACGGTACTCATCGTAGCAATCTGAATGGAGGAGCAGAGGACATGAGACAAGGCACGAAGCGCTATCTCCCGGTCATCCTCGCCGCGGTCACGGCGTTCTTGTCGATGGGCATCGACAGTTGCGGGGAGCCGTTCGAGTTGACGGGGTTCACCGGGACATTCTCGTGTCACCAGGAATGGGGAGACAATGCGTTCGACTACATGGATTCGTACTACGATCTCTACCAGTACGCCGATGGTGACCTGATCTGCTGGTTCACCGACTGGACCCCGGAGGACGACATCTTCGGGTACGATCTCGAGGAACTCGATTGCCGCGGGGTCTGGAGCGACAACCGGTTCCAGTGGGAGATGACGGCCTACTACTACATGAACGGTGTACCGGTCTACTGCACGGACGTCGTCAACGGCACCGGTATCGACGACGACGGAGACGGCTACTACGACAGGCTCGAGGGCCACGTGTTCGGCGATTGCCCAGACGGCCTCTGGGACAAGGTATCGGACTTCTCGGGCAAGCGGACCTGGACACCGAACCCCGGCTAGGCGCGTTTCAGCGTGCTCCCACCGTGACCGAAACGGTTCGGGGCGCTTTTTTCATGCCCCGGTCACTCCCGGCCTACTCAGGGTCGCTGGAGCCGCTGCCCCTCCCCCGACGGCGTCGGACCATTCGGTGGCAGGCATCCTCGAGAAGACCGTCCGGCCACCCACCACGGTCCGCAGCACCGTGATGTCGGGGATCCTCGAGGCGTCCACCCAGGTCGGATCGTCGGAGAGCACGACTAAGTCCGCGAGCTTCCCGGGCGTGATCGACCCCTTCTCCTGTTCCATGAACTCCGCGTAGGCGGACCCCATCGTGTAGCACCGGATGGCCTCTTCCGGCGTCATGCGCTCCGCCGGGGCCAACGCCTCGAACTCTCCGCGCTTGTCCTGGCGCGTGACGGCGTAGTAGACGCCAAGCAGGGGCTCGTAGTCCACTTCCGCCGGGTTGTCCGAGCCGAACGAGACCGGGATACCGGCGTCCAGCAGCGTCTTGTAGGGGTAGGCCCTCGTGGCGCGCTCCTCCCCGAGCAGTACGACATCCTTGCCGGGCGTGGCGAGGGCGAAGGGCTGGACGCAGGCCACCACGCCCAGCGCCTTCATCCGGGGAATGTCGTCCCGCCGGACGAGTTGCACGTGCTCCAGGCGCATCCGCAGGGTCTTCGTCCAGGGATAGCGGGCTTGGGCGGCCTCGAGGGCGTTCAGAACCTCGTGCACCGCCCGGTCGCCGATGGCGTGAATGGCGAGCCTCCGCCGCTTCCGGGCGGCTTTGGATACCAGGTCGGCCAGGTCGTCCGGGTCATGGTAGGCGGTACCCGTGTTGTCTGGCTCGTCGGCATAGGGTTCGGTGAGCCAGGCGGTCCGCGTGGAGAAGGCCCCGTCGGCGAAGTACTTCGTCGGCCCTGGCCGGATCCAGGTATCGTCGTATGCGACGAGCTTCATGAGCGGACGAAGCCAGGGCGACTCGCCGTAAGGCCACACCGAAACCCGGCACGTCAACCGGTCGTGGCGCCGGTAGGTGACCAGCAGGTGAGCTGTCAGCGGTTCCCACGTGTTGTCCTGGACGCTGGTGATGCCCGCTCGGCGGTACAGCTCGAGCGCCCGGTCCACGGCGGCCCGGTGCGCCTTCCGGGACAGCAGTTCTCGCCTGTAGTTCTGCAACTGGTAGGACCCCATGGCACGGTCGCGCAAGATCCCCGTCGGCTCCCCATCATCGTCGCGGACGATCTGCCCTCCCTCCGGATCGGGCGTGTCCGCGTCGATCCCCATCGCCTCGAGCATGCGAGAATTCACCCAGGCGGCGTGGCCCGAATACTGGACGAGGAATACCGGGTTGTCCGGCGCCGCCTCGTCCAGGATCGACCTGTGCGGGCGGGGGCATGTGGGGTAGTCCCAGGCGTTCCCGGTGATGCGCACACCAGGGCCCGCCTCGAGTGCCGCGGTCCTGACCACCTCGGCCACCTCCTCGCACGTCAGTCCCCACAACACAGGAGAACCTCGGAAGGAACCCGTCGCGAACGTGTGGACGTGGTTGTCATTGAAGCCAGGAACAACGGTCCTGGCGTCCAGGTCGATTCGCGTCGTCCCCTGCCCGGCCAGGGGCAGGATGGCTTCGTCCCGGCCGACCGCGAGAATGCGTCCCCCCTTGACCGCGATGGCCTGGGCTCGAGGCTGGTCTTCATCCATGGTCAAGACGTTGCCGTGGTAATAGATCGTGTCCGGCGGGCCGCTCTCCCCCCGGGCGGATCCCGGGTGCCCGGCAAGAAACCATCCGAAGGCGGTGAGCATGATGAGTCCCTGGCGTCCGGTCCTATATCCTCGAGCCTTCATCGTGCGTCTCGAGCGCAGCGAAACCCGATGCGAGAGGACGCATGGGTTTCAGGGAATGCGTTGCGAGCGGTGATCCTGACGAACACGGGGTTGGGCGCATCCCACGAACCGCCCCGAACGACACGCCGCGGCGTCTCGTTTTCCCCGTCCGGACCCTGTTCTTCGCCCAACCGCTCCTCGAGGGCGAAGCCGGGATAGACACCGTAGGTATCGGCGCACCACTCGGCCGCGTTGCCCACCATGTCGTGGAGGCCGAATCCGTTGGGGGGAAACACGCCCGCGGGCGTGGTCCGGATCTTCCGGCCGAAGACCAGGCGGCCCAGGCCGTCGAGGAAGGACTCCCCCTCGTGCCGCCAGTTGGCCAGGGCGGGGTCGGGCCTGTCTCCCCATGGAAACCAGCGGAAGCTGCTGCCGCCCCTGGCCGCATACTCCCACTCCGCCTCGGTCGGAAGCCGCTTCCCGGCCCACTGGGCATAGGCGTTCGCGTCGTGCCAGGTGACGTTGACCACCGGGTGGGCCTCGCGTCCTTCGCCGGCGTAGGCGCGCCAGTCTCCCTCGGCCTCATACCCCGTCGTCTCCACGAACGCCTGGAACATGCCGTTGGTCACCTCGCGGATGTCCAGGTAGAAGGGGGCGATGGCCACCTCGTGGCGTGGCGTCTCGTCGCCGAACCACTGCAGGGCATGGAGGCCGTCCATGTGCGGGACGTCCGAACCCATCTCCACCAACTGGTCCAGCTCGTCTTCGTCAATACCGATGAACGCGGTTCCTGCCGGGATGAGGACCATGCCTCCAGGCGCACGCTCCGATGTGTCGGTGCCGGGATCATCGTCTGCCCGCGTGTCAGTGGCCCCCTGGCTGCTCGGCACCGGGAGCAGCAGGATGGCGGCCGTTGCAGCGGCCTTCAGAATACGACTGCCCATGATCTCCTCCTGGTTTTGGCGTATGGCGTCTGAACCCGGTTGGGGCGCATGGCGATACGCCCCTAACCCCCGGGCGCGTGGCCGACGATGCCCAACGTCTCCACGATCCAGGGGTTCTCGTCCGCATACGCGCGCCAGAAGGTGCAGCGCGCGATGGCCTGTTCGGTCAGCGGCTTCACCTCCGGGATTTCGTCGAACCGCATGAAGCTGTTCTGTTCGGCCAGGCTCGGCCAGGTCGTGGCGCCGGGACCGTTGGGGTCGCCCCGGTGTGCGAACCTGATCCAGTAGTCCATGATGGTGTCCGAGAGCGGGGCGGCGTGCCTGGCTCGGCGCTTGTTGAAGAACATGCGTGCCGGCCACCCGTCGAAATTGCCGAACACGAACGGGAGTTCCGAGCCGTGAAAGGCGCCGAGCATGCCCCCGAACCGGAAGTCGTCGTAGTCGAAACGGTAGAGCCAGACATCCAGTTGGTGGGCGGCGACGGCTCGAGCCCCGGCCATCGTCGGGCACAGCAGGGCCACGTCGGTGGTGACCTTCTGGTAGGCGTGCACGGTACGGTCGAAGGCATCTCGAGGATAGAGCGCGGAGATCTGTGGTGCGGCGTCCGCCCCGAACATCTTCTCGAGACGCTTGCGATACCGCTTCTGGCCGTGGAAGAACTGGAACGGATGGAGATACACCGTGTCGTTGACCTCGTCCCGGTTCGCCCCGGCGATGAGGGGGACGCTGTTGTAGTCCCCGGACTCGAGGATGTCGATGGGTTGCGCAGCCAGCACCACGCCGTCGATGCGCGGAAGCCACTTGAAACCGGCGTTTTCCCACTCCACCCCCCGGCGCAGGAGCTTCTTGGCCTTCACCGCCCGGAGTCCTTCCAGGTCGTTCGGGTCCAGCCCGAGCCGGCCCGCGGCCTCCGTCGATACCTCGAAGCCCCGATCCATCGTCGTGGCGTCGTGACAGCCGCCGCTTTCCATGATGGCCCGGTGGAAAAGTCCCTTGGCTAGCGGAGTCGCCAGCAGGTTGCATACCGACCACCCGCCGGCACTCTCCCCCATCACCGTCACCCGGGACGGGTCCCCGCCGAACGCCCCGATGTTGTCCCGGATCCACTCCAGGGCGGCGATCTGGTCCAGAAGGCCGTAGTTGCCCGCGGACCCACCCGGGTCCTCCTCGACCAGGGCCTCCGACGCGAAGAATCCAAAAATGTTCAGCCGGTAAGCCACCGATACCACCACGAGCCCGCCTCGAGACGCCAGGTTGCCCCCATGGTACATGGGCGTGTTCGGGGTGCCCCCGCTGTAGCCGCCCCCGTGAATCCAGACCAGGACCGGGAGGGGTTCCGCGGGTTCCACCGGGCGCCAGATGTTCAGGAACAGGCAATCCTCGGACATCGACCCGCTCGGGTCCGCGTTGACCGCGAACATTACACCCGTTTGCATGCAGCGGGGCGCAAACTCGGTCGCATCCCTGATGCCGTCCCAGGTGCCGGGAGGGGCTGGCGGGCGCCATCGCAGGGCACCCACCGGGGGCGCGGCGAACGGCACCCCTTTCCAATTGCAGGTCCCCGTCTCCTCTTCCAGGACCCCTGATACCAGGCCCGCCGACGTATCGACAGGGTCTGAACAAAGAGACATCTCCGTCTCCTGAGCCCCCAGCTCCCCCCGCTGTTGGGCAACCACCAACCCCAGCAGGACAATGGCTGTCGAATGTCTGTGACGTAGGACGTGCACGGCGCCGCTCTCCTTTGCGCTGAAAAGGTTGAAACGTTGCTGAACGAAACATACTTGTCGCGACCGGCGGCCGCAACAGGGTTTTCGTTTCCGATTGTGCGCTTTCGCTGCTTGACATGCAATGCGTGACGTTGGTACAAGAAAGCATTCGAGTTGGTTGACGCTCCAGGTGAGGGGGGATTCTGGACCGAGACGTTGCGAACGCCCCCAAAAGGTTCCCGCCCATGATCGAGTTCCTCCAGATCGCCTTGTCCTTGCCGACCGTGCTGTTCACTACGCTGCTCGGCACCGTGCTCGGCTACTGGATCCTGGTCATCCTCGGTGCCCTCGACATCGAGGGTCTCGGCGGCAGTGCCGAAGGCGCCGCGGACGGCGTGCTGGAAGGCGCCGCGGACGGCGTACTGGAAGGCGCCGCGGACGGCGTGCTGGAAGGCGCCGCGGACGGCGTGCTCGAAGGCGCCGCGGACGGCGTGCTCGAAGGCGCCGCGGACGGCGTGGTGGAAGGCGCCGCGGACGGCGTGGTGGAAGGCGCCGCGGACGGCGCGGTCGAGGGGAGCGCTGAGGGGTCGATCGAGGGTGCAGGTGCGGTGGCGGGTCTACTGGCCTTTCTCCGCGTGGGCAAGGTGCCCGTGACCGTGGTGCTCAGCGTTTTGGTTCTCTGGTCGTGGCTCTTCACCTTCATGGGGTCGTTCGGGATTCTCCGGGGCGGGTTCGGGGGGATCCTGTTCGCGCTGGCTGCGGCGGTTGTGGGAGTGGCCGGGCTGGGCCTGGCGGTCCCGGCGACATCGTTCACCGTTCGTCCCCTGGAGCGGTTGTTCGAGAGGGAGACCACGCGGGTGGAGGGCACCCTGGTCGGAAGGACGTGCCGGATACGGAGTCTCAGGGTGGACAGGACGTTCGGCATGGGCGAGTACGATGACGGAGCCGCCGGGTTGCTCCTGCAGGTCCGGTGTCCTCGGGACAACGACCTGAGCAAGGGCAGCGAGGCCTTGATAGTGGGGTACGACCGGAAGTCCGGGTTCTACCAGGTTGAGCCGTTGCCGCGGGTGGGGCAGGGCTTGGCCGAGCGAGGTGCCGAGCCGGTGCGGGGGGTGCCGGTGGAGAGGCGGGAGCGGGACGACTCTGCAACGTCCTGATTTCCAGCCGGTTTTGGGGAAACACCATGGAATGCCAGTAGGATCAACAACATATCGGGGGTTTGGCCTATGGGTCCTTTGGAAAACTATCTGCCTGTCATTGTTGCGGTGGTTGTGGTTATCGCCGCCCTCTCCATCTTCGGGTTCGGCTTCTTGTTGCTCATCAAGAAGTTCTACCGAAAAGTGGAGCAGGGCAAGGCGTTGATCATAAACAAGACCGGTGGTGTCACAACGGTATCGTTCACCGGCGGGCTCGTGCTTCCGGTCATTCACAAAGCCGAGGTCATGGACATCTCGGTGAAGACCATCGAGATCGACCGGACGAGCAAGGAGGGTCTGATCTGCCAGGACAACATTCGGGCGGACATCAAGGTGACCTTTTTTGTCCGGGTCAACAAGACCGAGGAGGATGTGCTGAAGGTGGCCATGTCCATCGGGTGCGAGCGAGCGTCGCAGCAAGAAACCCTCGAGGAGTTGTTCAGTGCGAAGTTTTCCGAGGCGTTGAAGACCGTGGGGAAGCGCATGGACTTCGTTTCCCTGTACCAGGAGCGGGACTCGTTCAAGGATCAGATCATCGCGGTAATCGGTACGGACCTGAATGGCTACGTGCTCGAGGACGCTGCGATCGACTACCTGGAGCAGACCCCGGTTTCGAAGCTCGATCCGGAGAACATCCTGGACTCGCAGGGTATCCGGAAGATCACGCAGCTCACCGCCGAGCAGCACATCCACACCAACCTGACCCGGAACAACGAAGAGAAGCAGATCAAGAAGCAGGACGTGGAGACCCAGGAAGCCATCCTGGCGCTCGATCGGCAGAAGGCTGATGCCGAGGCGAAGCAGGTGCGGGAGATCGAGACCATGAAGGCCCGGGAGGAGGCCGAGACGGCCAAGGTCCGTGCCGAGGAGTGGCAGCGGGCGGAGCAGGCCAAGCTTCGGGCCCAGGAGGAGATCGAGATAGCCACCGAGAACAAGCAGCGGCAGGTGGAGGTGGCGCAGAAGAATCGTGAGCGCGTGATTGCCATCGAGACCGAGCGAGTGGAGAAGGATCGGGCGCTCGAGGCGGTTGCGCGGGAGCGGGAAGTGGCTGTCAAGACCCTCGAGAAGCAGAAGGTGGTCGAGAAGGAGCAGAAAGAGATCCAGGACGTGGTTCGCGAGCGGGTGGCGGTGGAGAAGACCGTGGCCGAGGAGGAGGAGCGGATCAAGGACCTGCGTGCGATCGCGGAGGCGAAGCGTCTGAAGGAGACGGCCATCCTTGGCGCGGAGGCCGAGGCGCAAGAGAATCTGGTGAAGGAACTCAAGGAGGCGGAGGCGAAGGAACAGGCTGCCAAGTGCAAGGCGCGGGAGCAGATTACGCTGGCCGAGGCGGAGATGGGAGCGGCGGAGAAGCAAGCCAAGGCCAGGGCGAGGCTGGCCGAAGGGCTTCAGGCGGAGCAGGCTGCTTCCGGTCTTGCCGAAGCCACGGTCATGGAAGCCAAGGCGGCGGCGCTGGAGAAGCAAGGCCTTGCCGAAGCCCGTGCCTTGCAGGAAAGGATGAAGGCCCAGGCGACCGGCGAAGAGGAGCAGGGCCTTGCGCGTGCTCGAGTCCAGGAAGCCGAAGCGGTTGCGATAGAGAAGAAGGGAACGGCGGAATCGGTGGCGATCCAGGCGAAACTGACCGCCGAGGCGGCGGGTCTTTCCCAGAAGGCCGAGGCCATGAAGCTCCTCGACGGCGTAGGCCGCGAGCACGAGGAGTTCCGCCTGCGGCTCGAGATGAACAAGCTGGTCAAGGTGAAGGCGATCGAGGCGCAGCAGGAGATTGCGCGGTACCAGGCGGAGATCCTGGGCCAGGCCTTCAAGTCGGCCAACTTCCACATCGTCGGTGGGGACGGCGCTTTCTTCGACCAGTTCACCAAGGCCATCACCCTGGGCAAGTCCATCGACGGGTTCGTCGATGCCAGCGAATCGACGCGGACCCTGTTCAAGGAGTACCTGAGCGGCGAGAAGAGCCTGCCGGACGACCTCAAGGCCGTGCTGAGTCGTCCTGCCGTGGACGCCGAGTCCTTGCAGCAGCTCTCGATATCCGCGTTCCTGGCGCGGATGGTTGCCGGAACCAAGGACGAGGCCAGCAAGGAGAAGCTCTCGAGCCTTCTCGAGCATGCCCGGAAGCTGGGGCTCGACCAGCCAGCAGGGTAGGGCGGGGCCGCGTGCGGCGGTCCCGTGCCTCGCCTTGGAACCGGCCGGCAGGCGAAGCCGGTGGTGGGGTTGCTTCGTGCAATCCGCCGCCCGGCCGGTTCGACCGGCATCCACCATTAGTGCACCAACGTGTGAGTGCGTGCCATGGACAAGTCACCCGAGATTGAGCAGACAGATACCCGGGCCCCGGCGGGCGGAGCCATCGACGCGGGGAACTACGAGATCATCCGTGACCGGCTCGTCGCGCACGCCCGGGAGCTGAGCGAGAAGGCTGCTGCTCTCAACCGGAGGCGGCAAGAGAAGTTCGGCGCCACGACCCTCACGGTTCTGGGGAACACACGGGTCCGCACCTAGCACAACTGCGTGCCTCGAGACATCGTGCCCCTCGGCGACAGGCTGCTGTTCGGCTACAACGTGTTCCTGGGGCTCAAGCGCCAGACCGACGTGGAGGACGTGTTCAGCCTCCATCGTCTCGTGGATACCGAGAACGGCCCCGAGTTGGAGCGCATCCCCCAGGACGAGAACGACTTCCTCCATGATCCCGAGTTCGTTCGGGACTTCGGCGAACTCTATCGGTACTACAAGGACGCCGAACTCGTCCACCTGCTCCGCAACGAACTGCAAATGCTCGCGGTGTTCAAGACCGGGGACTCGGAACGTGACGTGAAGGTCCTGCGGTGGGCCGTCGAGCCCGATGGCAGCGTCAAGTACATCGACAACCGGGGCGAGCGCGACTATCGCTTCCCTCCTCCCCACGATTTCGAGTGGACGCAAGCGACCCGCGAAGACCACGTCCTCGGGCGCTTTCCCCATGTCTCGATCCTCGACAAGGTCTTCGTGGAGACCACCGGTGGAGACCTGACCATCAAGGTGGAGGACAGCACCGAGACCGGGGAAGGCATCTATGCCGAGCCCGTGGAAGACCTCCACCAGTCCCTGGATGACGCCGACATACAGTATGCCGAGGTCGGCGTCCTGATCCTCCTCAAGGTGCGCCCCTACCGGGAGGACGCCTATCGCTATTTCGTGTTCAACACCCGCACCCAGGACGTCAAGCGCATCGACGCCATCGGTCTCGCGTGCATTCAGCTCCCGGGCGACCACGGGATCATCTTTCCGGGCGGGTACTACCTCAATACCGGCGAGACCCGGATCTTCGCCACCGAGGCGGAGAACCTCAAGTTCGAGTCAGTGGTGCGTTCCCCCAACGGGGAGGATGTCCTCTATACCTTCTACGAATCGAAGGATGGACTCTCGATCCTCCTCCCGTACAACCTGATCCGCAAGGAGGTGCAGAATCCCATATCCGTCCACGGATACAGCATATTCGAGGACGGGAGGATGATCGTCTTCCGCTACGATTCCGCCGAGCCTACCCGTGTGCACCCCATGCAGGTGTGGCAGACCCCGTTCGAGAGCGACGAGTTCGCTGCCAAGGCGCCCCAGGACACCTCGTTCCTCGGCAAGGTGGGCAACCCCGAACTGGTCAGGGGGATCTCCGACGTCAATACCGTCGTCCGCATGATCGAGAATCAGCAGCCGACGGTCCAGGTCTATGAAGACCTCATCGCTGCCATCCATCGCACCATCGACACCTACTACTGGCTCGGCGCCGAGGAAGTCGGGGACATGCTGGGCACCCTCAAGGCTGCCCTCTCCACCGCTGAGAAGATCATCGACGAGTTCGAGAAGGTCCTTGCGATCCGCGAGCGCTCCCGGCAGGCCCTGCTCGAAGCAGAAAGGGCACAGACGGAGCTGCGCAGGGATTCCAGCCCCAGCGGGTGGAGCGAGGCCAGGCAGTATGTCGACACCCTCACCGCCTGGCGCCGCCAGATGGGCCTCCTCTTCTCTCTCAGGGAGCTGCGCTACATCGACGTAGCCGAGATAGACCGGCTCGAGACCGAGGCTCGGGAACAGTTCGAGGCACTCAGCAAGGCAACCGTCGAGTTCCTCCTGGGGGACGACTCCCTCGACCCGTACAAGCACGAGATCGCCGCCATCCACGAACAGGTGGAAGGCATCGAGAAGACGGCCGACCTCCTCCCTCTCAAGGAGGCCGTCGAGAGAATCGGGACAGGGTTCGACGTTCTCACCGAGATCATCAGCGGGCTCAAGGTCGACGACCCGACCGTTCGCACCCGGATCCTCGAGCGCGTCTCCGAGGTCTACGCCCAGCTCAACCGCACCAAGGCCCACGTCGACGGCACCTACAAGGAGCTGCTGGGCGCAGAAGGGGTTGCCCAGTTCGGCGTCGAGTTCAAGCTGTTCGGCCAGAGCGTCGCCAACAGCCTGGCCGCCTGCGACACGCCGGAGAAGTGCGACGAACAGCTCTCCCGCCTTACCGTACAACTGGAACAGCTCGAGACCCGTTTCGGCGAGTTCGACCAGTTCCTCGACGACCTGGCCGCCAAGCGCGCCGAAGTCTACGAGGCTTTCGAGACCCGCAAGCAGGGCCTCCTCGAGGAACGGCAGCGCCGTTCCCACAACATGCTCAAGGCCGCGGACCGCATCCTCGAGGGGATAGTCCGCCGGGCATCGGCGTTCAAGACATCCGAAGAACTCAACACATTCTTCGTCTCCGACCCCATGGTCGCCAAGGTCCGCGACATCGCGTCCGACCTGCGCGAGATGGGGGAAGGCGTCAAGGCCGACGAACTCCTCGGCAAGCTCAAGTCTTCCACCCAGGAAGCCGCTCGAGCACAGCGGGACCGTGCCTACCTCTTCGACGAGGATAATGCCATCAGGCTCGGAAGACACCGATTCACGGTCAACACCGAGCCCATGGATCTGACCCTGATGCCTCGAGATGGACGCATGATGATCCATCTCACCGGCACCGACTTCTACGACCCCATCGAGGACCCGGAACTCGAGGCGACCCGTCCCTTCTGGGACCAGGCGCTCGTGTCCGAGAATGACCAGGTCTATCGAGGCGAGTTCCTCGCCGCATCGATTCTCTTCGACGCCGAGAGTCGCGCCAACGACCTCTCGTTCACCGCACTCCGCGCCGCCACCGGCCAGGATGACGGGTTGCTGAACCTTGTCAGGAAGTATGCAGAGTCACGCTACGACGAGGGATATGAACGGGGCGTCCACGACGCCGACGCCGCCATCATTCTCGAGGCCTTGCTCGCCATGCGCGCCGACGCCGGGCTGCTCAAGTACCCGCCTCGAGCACGGGCGTTCGCGGCGCTCTTCTGGGCCGCGTTCGACGACGACAAGGCCAGGTCCCGCCTCGTGCTCAAGGCGCGCAACCTCGGGCGCCTTCGTGACGCTTTCGAACACTCCCCGGAGTTCGCCCGGTTCGCCCACGACCTTGGGACCCAGGCGGCCGGATTCCTCCGGAAGCAGGGGCTGGCGGTCGGGGAGGCGGATGCCGAACGGACCGGGAACTACCTGGCAGAGGAACTGGCCGCGCCCAAACCCCGGTTCGCGCTCGCCGACGAAGCCGTCAAGCTCAAGGACCGGTTGCTCCAGCAGCTCGACCGCCACGGGCACCGGGAAGCCGTGCTTGCCGACCTGCAGGCGCTGGAAGAGGACTTGGCCGGGCGCTACCATCTGGCCATCGCGTGGATCGACGCCGTTCTCGAGGCCGCCGAGGACGAGGAGACGCGCGCCCTGGCTCCTGCCGCACCCGAGACCGCCGCCTGGCTGCTCACCGACACCCGCATCGAGCGTGCCCCCTCGAACGCGGCCGGGACCACGGTCGTCACGGGGCTGCTCGGCCAGCACGGCCGCATACGCAAGGGGCGCATGACCTTGCGGCTCGACGAGTTCCTTACGCGCCTGGGAGACTACGTCCAGGAGGTCGTACCTCGTTTTCGTGCCTACAGGAAGCTCCGGCAGCGGATCATCGAGCGGGAGAGGACCGCCCTTCGTCTCGACGAGTTCCGGCCCCGAGTCCTCACCTCGTTCGTGCGCAACCGGCTCATCGACGAGGTCTACCTCCCGCTCATCGGCGACAACCTGGCCAAGCAGATGGGCGCGCTCGGCGCAGGCAAGCGTACCGACCTGATGGGCATGCTCCTGCTCATCTCTCCCCCGGGGTATGGCAAGACCACCCTGATGGAGTACGTCGCCAACCGCCTTGGCCTCATCTTCATGAAGATAAACGGTCCCGCCATGGGGCACGCGGTCACCTCCATCGACCCGGGCGAGGCGCCCAACGCGACTGCACGGCAGGAAGTCGAAAAGCTCAATCTCGCGCTGGAGATGGGCAACAACGTGATGCTCTATGTCGATGACATCCAGCATACCAATCCAGAGTTCCTCCAGAAGTTCATTTCGCTGTGCGACGCCCAGCGCAAGATCGAGGGCGTCTGGCGGGGGAGAACGCGCACCCACGATCTCCGGGGTAAGCGTTTTTGCGTGGTCATGGCCGGCAATCCCTACACCGAGTCGGGCGAAAAGTTCCAGATCCCCGACATGCTGGCCAACCGGGCCGATACCTACAACCTCGGCGACATCCTCCAGGGCAAGGAGGCCGTGTTCGAGCTGAGCTACGTCGAGAACGCTCTTACCTCCAACCCCGTGCTCGCCCCGCTGGCCTCACGCGACCCCAAGGACATCTACCTCCTGATAGACATGGCGCGAGGACGGGAGATCGCCAGGACCGACCTGGCCCACGACTACACCCAGGCTGAACTGGACGAGATCCTCTCGGTCTTGCAAAAGCTCTTCGTTGTGCAGAAGACCGTCCTCGAGGTCAATCGCCAGTACATCGCCAGCGCTTCCCAGGCCGAGGAGTACCGTACCGAGCCACCGTTCAAGCTCCAGGGAAGCTACCGGAACATGAACAAGATCGCCGAAAAGATCGTTCCGGTCATGAACGACGAGGAACTGGAGGCCGTGATCGAGGATCACTACGTCGGCGAGGCACAGACGCTCACCTCCGGCGCCGAACAGAACCTCCTCAAGTTCGCCGAACTCCGCGGAACACTCACCCAGACCCAGGCCGAAAGGTGGAACGAGATCAAGAAATCCTACGGCCGGCTCCAGATGATGGGTGGCAAGGAGGATGACCCCGTCACCCGGCTCCTTTCACCCCTTGGTGCACTGGTCCAGGAGGTGAGAGACGTAAGATCCAGCATCGACGACCCGGTGCGCCACGAACTCGTCGCCCGCGTCGACGCTCTCGTCCACCAGATTGGTGAGGTGGGTCAGGGCATCGACGCATCGATCGCCAACGATCTCCACAAGCCTCTCACCTCTCTCGTCGAGCAGCTAGAAGCGGCCCGTGCGGGTGTGAAGGCGGCGGTGAGCGAGGACGTGCGCGGGCCGTTGAGCGCGCTGGCCGAGCAGCTAGAGGCGGCCCGTGCGGGCGTGAAGGCGGCGGTGAGCGAGGACGTGCGCGGGCCGTTGAGCGCGCTGGCCGAGCAGCTAGAGGCGGCGTCGGCCGACTGGTCCAAGGCCGTCCATGCCGAGGTCGGCATGCCGCTCGCTGCACTGGGGGAGCGGGTAGTCTCGGGCGTCGGCGACACTGGTGCGTCGGTGGTGGACACCCTGGCGGCGAGGTTGGACCAGCTTGTCGAGGAGCTGGGCAGGACCCATGCCGGCCTCGAGGCTTCGGTGAACGAGGCGATTCACGCGCCCCTGGCCGCCCTGGTGGAGCGGGTATCTCGAGCGCAGGGGGGACTGGAATCCGCGTTGGCGGATGGTCTTGGAGCCCCTCTCGCGGCCCTGGTCGGGCAGGTCGAGGCGGCCCGGTCCGACGTGCAATCGGGCGTATCGGAGCACCTTGGGCAGACGCTCGGGGCACTGGTCGAGCAGGTGCACCTTGCGCGGGAGGGGATGGCGCGTGCCGTATCGGGCGAGGTGTCGCAGTCGCTGGCAGGCATCGAGCAGCAACTGGCCCAGTCCAGGGAAGGGGTCCAGGCGTCGTTGGCCCAAGACCTGGCACGGCCGCTCGCCGCGCTCGTGGAGCAGTTGGCCAGGGCGGGCAAGGAGATCCGCGCGTCGGTCGACCAGGATCTGAGCGGGCCGCTCAAGGCGTTGGCGCAGCAGATCGAGGGGTCGAGCGCGGCCACCGTCGAGGCGGTGGACAGGGTGCTTGCGGTACAGGTTCGCCACGTGGGAGAGCAGATCGATGCGCTCCGGCGGCAACTGGCCGCTGATGGGTCCGCCCAGGAACTCGGCGGGCGGCTGGAGAGCCTTGCCATGGAGGTGAAGCAGATTCGCGAGGAAGCTCCCAAGCTCTTGTACAGGCCACTCGTGGCGCTGGCGCACCAGGCCTATGGCATCCGGAAGGGGCTGGGGGACGGTATCGGGCCAGCGTTCGTGAGCCGGCTGGATCGTATCACGGAGCGGCTGGACCGGGCCGTGGTTGCGCTCGAGCGTGCTGTCTCCCCGACGGATTCCGCGGCGCAGCTCGCCAACATCGCGCGGGAGATGGAGGAGTTGCGGTACACGATGAGCGCCGCCATCCACGCCACGTCGCCGGAGTTGAGCGCCAAGCTGGAAGCCATGCGCAACAAGTAGGCGCGAGGCGGCTTCGATCGCTGTTCGGGGCAGGTGCTAGTTTTCGCGGCTCTCGATGTCGGGGTGCCGTGCAGGTTTCCCTTTCTTTTCCAGTCGCTGGGCGACGCCCTTGATGAGCATGGGCCAGGCGATGGTGGCGTCGGCGTAGACTTCCGCGTACCTTCCGCCCTCTGCGGGAGGGAGGAATTTGCCCCAGCTCACCCCTTCGGAGTAGGTACACCCGCTCAGCCCTCCCCAGTGGACCGGTTCCGGGTAGATACGCACCCCGTACCGGAACCGGTTCAGGCGCACATGCTTGCTCGTGGCCGTGGTGAGCACGTCCAGGAAGGGGGGACCCTGTTGCGCCCAGTTCCTGGGAACCCCGCCCCCGATGGTGAAGATCCCCAGCCTCGGACTCCGCGAGACGAACCGGGCGTACCGCCCAAGGTCCTTGAACGGGTCGAACGCGGACTCGAGCACGTTGAGTGCCTCGTCGATACTGCTTCCCGAGCGGGCCATGTCCTGCCTGAGCAGGAACGTTGCCAGGTCCAGGCCCAGTTCGCTGTCGGTGAAGGCGGGGATGTAGATGGGCACCTGGCGGCGATGGGCCGCTGCCATGACGCCTCGCACGCCGGGCCTGTCGAGGTACCGGCCGATGGCCGCGCAGATGTCGCTGCTACCGAACCGCCGGTCTCGAGGCAGGGTGCGGAACACCTCCTCGAGAAGCCGCTCGAGCGCGTTGAGATTCTTCTCCATTTCGTAAGTGTCGTAGACCCGGTTGTAGCCCAAGCGGAACAACTCGTCGTCTCGAGCGCCGGCGCGGGCCTTGTAGTGTTCCATGCCGGCCAGCTCCACGAGCCCATGGGTCATCAGGGCGCCGGTGGAGACGATGACCTGGACCCAGCCCCTCTCGATCATCTCCGTGATGACGAGGCCCATCTTGGCGACCGTCATGGCCCCGGAGAGGGTGAGCACGACCGAGCACTCCGGGTCGGTGACCATGGCCTCGAGGACTTCCGCGGCTTCACCGACGTTCCGGCCTCCGAAGGCGGTGAGGGCCATGGCTTCGAGGAGTTGATCGAAATCCCGGATCTTGTCGATGTCGAGTGACTCGAGCGGCGTGAGCCCGTCCGTGGCGCCGTCGTGCATTTCCCGGTGGAAGGCGGCCGTGGTCTGACGGGTCCCGGCGCCACTCGGTGCGTGATCTTTCAATGTGTCCTCCCTTCCCTTCCTGGAACGTGGTTCCGGATGGCAGCTTTCAGGATTTGGTGTCAAGCCCACCCCGGCTGCCGGACGGCCTCGGTGTCGATTTCGCCCGGGAACGGCCGTTGCCACCAGAGCGCCGGGGTCTTGATCGCGACCTGCCCGCCGGGGAAGAAGGCGTAAAGGAGGTTGAAGTCGTAGCGAGCCTCTACGTTCGGCTCACGATCCATGGTCTCCAGGAAGCAAAGACTCCGCTCGACCCCCTCCCGCGCAGCCACGCCCTCGGCGCGGGAAAAAAGCGACATGAGTCGTCGGAAGTTGGCAGGATCGGGCGAGTGGTACAGGATCTGTTTCTCCACAACGGTTGCTCTCCGGTGACCTGTTCGCGGCAGGGGCTCCACACGGCCATGTTGCGACCCGGGTTATGGTAGCCTGGAATCCCCGGTACGGCAAATCGGCCGTCCCCGCGAACGGTTCCGCCCTCCGTGACTTCGGGAAAACCCCGCCTGCCGCCGCCGCATCGCCCCGGCCAACAAACGAGGCGCGGCCCACGGGGCACCCCGGAGTTCGGGGTACCCCGGCCCGCACCACACCTTCAGCATCTTCTGGCAGAACCATTCCGAAAATCGTGGTATGTTGCCGGGGTGGTTCCTTGTCCCTCAAGACCCGCGCGGTTGGAAGCCAACCCTGCTTCGAAGGAGGTTTCGACGTGAAAGACTGGCCCAAGACCCTCCCCCTGGTGCTCGTCGCCTGCCTGGCCGTCGCCGCCGATTGCGGCGACGAAGGCGACGATGACGACGCCACGGTACCCGGCGATGACGACGCCACATCACCCGGTACCGCCACGCCCACCCCGGCTGCAATCGGGGCGACAGCAACGCCAGTGTCCGAACAGAACACCATCGGGGTGCTGCTCAACGAAGGTGGCGCATACGAGGGCTATACCCTGTTTCCGCCGCTTCGGTACACCGAAACCTACTTGATCGACAACGACGGAAGGATCATTCGTTCATGGGCCAGCAACTTCACTCCGGGTCAGTCGGCCTATCTCCTCGAGACCGGTGAACTCCTCAGACCGGCCTACGTGGGCGACGGCGTGAACCCTCGTTTCCACGGCGGCGGTTCTGCCGGCCGTATCGAGCGGTTCGACTGGGACGGTACCATGAACTGGGAGTTCACTATTTCTAGCGACATGTTCTTTTCCCACCACGATGTGGCGCCCATGCCCAACGGCAACGTCCTGGCCCTGGTGTGGGAATACAAGACCCAGGAAGAGGCGCTCGCCGCCGGCCGCCGGCCCGACCTGGTCACGAACTCGGGGCTGTGGCCGGACCACGTGATCGAGATTGCCCCTCAGGGGGAGGACGGGGGCCAGGTCGTGTGGCACTGGCACGTGTGGGACCACCTGGTCCAGGATTACGACGAGACCAAGGACAACTATGGCGTGGTCGGAGACCATCCGGAGTTGATAGACATCAACTACACGCTTCACGGGGGTGCCGAGGACTGGAACCATTGCAACGGGATCGACTACAACCCGGAACTCGACCAGATCATCATCAGCTCGCGCGTGTTCAGCGAATTCTGGATCATCGATCATTCCACCACCGTGGAACAGGCCAGGGGGCACGAGGGGGGAAGATACGGCCGTGGCGGCGACCTTCTCTATCGCTGGGGCAACCCGCGGACGTACCGGGCCGGCGACGCCTCGGACCAGCAACTTTTCTACCAGCATGACGCACAGTGGATCTCCGAAGGTCTTCCTGGCGCCGGACACATCCTCGTGTTCAACAACGGTGCGGACCGGCCCGATGGGGAATACTCCACCGTCGACGAGATCGTGCCGCCGATCCAGGAGGACGGCACCTACGCCTACACGCCGGGTACGGCCTATGGCCCGGAGGCGCCGGTATGGCGTTATGTCGCCGACCCGCCGGAGGATTTCTACGCGGCAAACATCTCCGGGGCGCAGCGCCAGCCCAACGGCGACACCCTGGTGTGCCAGGGCCCGGCAGGCATCCTGTTCGAGGTGACCGAGGACAGCGACATGGTGTGGAAGTACGTAAACCCGGTGATCGATACCGGACCTCTCGCCCAGGGGCAGGAAGTCCCCGAAGCGCCAGAGGGTACGGCCCAGGGGCAGATGATGAACGCGGTGTTCAAGGCGAGACGCTATTCCCCGGACTACCCAGGCCTCGCGGGCCGGGACCTCACGCCCGGAGACACGATCGAAAGGTGAACGACGACCCGCCGCGTCGGAGGATAGCGCTGGTCTGCTCGGTGCGCATCGAGCCGATCACGGGTGGGGGGGGGGAGCCCCGGGCTCAGGCGTATCGTCCAGTCCCACTGCTGTCCCGGTGTCACCCGGCATCCCGGATTGCGGCCCACAGCTCACCACCACGAGTGTCTCGAGGTCCAACAGCTTCTGGGCGAGCACCGCAATCCGGCCAGGCGAGACCTTTTGCAGCCAGGCCAGGTAGCTCGACGGCCCAGCGGCGCAGGTCGATGACCGGGCGGACCTCGCCTCGAGCGCCGCCAGCACGGCCAGGCTGTCGGCGGCTTCGAGAGTGACCGCGATTTCCGCTCGCACGGCCTCGTTGATCTCGCGACGTGTTACCTCACCACGCCTGATTCGAGCCGTCGCTTCCCACAGGCTATCGGTATCGTCGGCGCTGGACGCTCCGGCCCATGCCCACCAGGCGCCGCCGGCGCGATACACCCTTGCTTCCGCGCCGACATCGGCGTCCGCCGGGGCCACATTCCGGAGACGCTGTGACACAAGCTGTGCCACCACACCAGCCACAGCAACTTGCTCGCAGTCGCTCACGTCCAGCGCGCGGCCAACGGCCACCGCGGTCCTGTCACCGGCAAGGTGGGCTTCGAGGCGCACGCCCGTGGCATCGGGCACTGGGGTCACCAGGCCGCGCGGCGTGTCGGTGGCTTCGTCATCGGTGCATGACTGCCACCCGGAGAAGCTCGAGGCCACCCACGCCCGCAGGGTGTCCTCCCCAACGGGCGCTGCGGTCACGAGCAAGCTCCGATCCGGACAAGCTGTGATGCGGCGCCAATGGCTCATGTCCTCGAAGGATATGCTGGCGATCGCGGCGTATTCGATCTGGGATGCGTAGGGATGGGCGCCGAAGAGCTGTCGGAACAACCTGTCCGTCGCGACGGCAAGGGGATCGTTGAGACGGCTGGCGACCCATTCGCGAAGCGTTAGCCGGGCTCGACTCAGTCCCTGTTCGGTGATGCGCGGGTGGACGACGAGTTCTCCCAGCAGTGCCAGGGCTTCCCGGGCCTGCTCCGCGTCGCTCCGCACCGTCAAGGTCAGAAAGTCGGCGTCCACCGCGGCATCGAACGCAACGCCCTCCCGGGCGAGGCACACTGGCCATTCAGCGCCTGGGCAAGCGGACGTGCCCTCAGTCCGGAAAAGGACCGACTGGAGCAACGACGCGGCCACCGGCATATCGTCCGGGATCGGCATGAGCAAGCGGGCTTCGAAAGACGGCGCCGGGGCCTGTACCCAGCGGATCTCCAGGCCGTCGACCTCGATCGTGCGGAGATCCGGGGACGTGAGGCGGGTAGGGTCGGGGGGCACGAGCCATGGCCGGCCAGGCGCCCGGCCGGCGTGCGCGATGCCGGGAGACAAGGCGTGCAGGAGAACGCATGCGGCCATCGAGCAGATCCAGCCTGGCGCTTTCATTGGACCCCCTCTCCGGCCGGTGCGTGCGCCTCCGCCCCGGCTCCGGCACGGGCAGGGGGGGGCGAACCATCCGGCCGAGGTGCCGGCCGCACCGCCGGGCCACCATCGGTGCCGCCCGGCCGCTCTTGTCCGGCCATGACCGCCACGGTCGTGTTGGTGGGAGCAAACAGTGTTTTCGCCACTTCGAGCAGCCGGGAAGCGCTCACGCCGGGGATGGCCTCATACAGGCCCAGGAGTGCCTCGGGCCGGCCCGTCGTGGCACAGGCTCGAGCGAGCAGGGATGACAGGACGGAAGCGCGAGCCATGGACTCGGCCAGGGCGCTTCTCGCACGCTTTCGGGCCGCGTCCACGGCGTCTTCGCCAGGACCGCTGACAGCAAGCGCGGCGAGTCGTTCGCGTAGCGCGGCCTCGAGCCTCGTTGCCTGCGTCGAGCCGGCGGCTCGAGCCCCGACGATGAGCAGGCTCGGATACTCTGCTCCCAGGGGCGGGGAGGGCGGGTACTCGGTCGCAACGATCCGGTCGGCAACACGCTCGGCTGGCTGGGCGAGCCACAGGGGGGAGAAGGTCCCGAGCCATGGGTCCTGGAGGAGTTCGACCAGCACGGGCAAGGTGGGGTCGCCCGGGCCGATACCCGCTGCATCCAGGTGGAACGCGAGGAGCACCTCGGCGTGGTCCGCTCCTCCCACGTACAGCCGCCGCTCACCCTGCTGAGGGGGTTCGACCGGCTCGAGGCGTCCGGCAGGGCCGCCCCGAAACGGAATAGCGCCCAGGTATCGCCAGCTCAGCCTGCGCACGTCCTGCGCAGTGACACCTCCCGCGATGGCGACAATCGTCTGGGACGGCTTGAAGTAGAGGCGATGATAGTACTCGAGTTCGGCCCGGCCGACACCTCGTATCGAATCCGGGTCCGCGCGATAGCGTCCGAACGGGTGGACGTGGAACGCTTCGGCCACGAGCCCTTGCATGAGCTGGAATCCGGGATCGGAGAATGACTCGGCACGCGAACGCGCCAGCGCTTCCCGCTCGAGGTAGAAATTGCGCGTGGAGAAGCTCGAGATGCGTGCGGCTTCGACGGCGAAGAAGTAGGAAAGCTGGTTTGCCGGCAGGGTCACCCGAACCTGGACCTCCGTGGGCGATACATGGACGGTCGGTCCGCTGGCGCCGCGGTCGCGATAGAGCTGGCTGTAGACCCCCGCACTGGAGATCCGCTCGAGTTCCGTCATGAGCCGGTCGCGGGTTGCCAGGAGCCTGGCAAGGTCCGGCGTCGGGGAGAACGAGGGCGAAGCACCGGCATGATCTGCCGAGGATCTTGCGCGGATCTCGGCGTCGAGCCGGTCGAGCCGGTAGAGAAGGCTCTTCTCGCGTTGCGGGCTTCGGGTTCCCAGCGTCGGAGAGCCGTCCAGGAGCAGTTTTCCGACCAGTTCCGTGGCTCCCAGGAGCCCTTGCCACTCCCGGCTCGCGCCGACTTTGTAGTGGATGGTGGCAGAGAACGATGGGCGTCCCGGTTGGGGCGCCACGATGACGGTCAGCCCGTTGCTCAAGTGCACCGTTTCGATGTCGAGCAGGGCCGGAGTGCTCGAGTCCTCATCGTGCCCGGCCGGCGGCGCGGAAGCCGACCCGGCGCTCGAGAGCGCCCCCGGCGCGTCCGTGGATTGCCCGGCGGCAACGAGCGACCGCTCGCTCATCCCCGCCGTCGTGGCAAGGAAGGCGGACAAGGTTACGATGATTGGCAGGTGTGCGCGCAATATCGACCGAACTCCTCTCTTCTCGTTCATGCATTCATAGCAAAGGGGCACGTCGGCTTCAACCAAAAAGGGGACGCCTCGAGGTTGACGCCCCGCCGATCGAGGAGTATAAACGGTTGAAGCACTGTGCGTTCGCTGGATCGAGGCAAACTGGAAGCCTCTTCTCGCGCTGCCAGGCGTCGAAGGCCGTAACTGAGGGGAGCAGCCATGGGGGAATTCAAGCAGATCCTGGCGAAAGGTCGAGAAATCGTGGCCCAGCAGGCGAGCATGGGCAAGCTCCGGCTGGAGCTGAGAAGCCTCGAGAAGGACCGGAGGCAGGTGTTCGAGCGATTGGGGAGGGAGGCATACGCGCAGCTCCAGGACGGCGCCATCCCCAGGCTGCCGGGGTTCCAGCGGCCGTTCGAAGTTCTCCAGGAACTCGATGACCGTATCCAGGCGCTCGAGGAGGAACTCGGCGGATTGTAGAGGGGGGGAACGTGCCACTCTGCCGCTTTCTCGCAATAAAGGGTTGACGAAAGCGTTCGATGGGGCTACATACACATTCTGAGACGATCAAGCGTTCTCGAGCGGTGCGGGGCTATAGCTCAGCTGGGAGAGCGCATGACTGGCAGTCATGAGGTCAGGAGTTCGATCCTCCTTAGCTCCACCACATCGCGTCCTTGGGCAAACCCGCTGGAATCTTCAAGGGTTTCAGCGGGTTTCTTGCTTTCTTCCGTCCCCGCCTCCAGTTCGAGTCGTCCCCGTACCCCGATTGGCACCGAAGGCTACAGCGTATCGCGGCCCGGACATGACCCCGCTCGATAGTCCTTTACGGCAGTCGTCGTTCGCTGGAAGGCTTGCTTCTCTTGTCCTCGACAGTGTGTTTGGTAGGTTCTAGGATATTGTAGAACCTGGTCCGAGCAAGGGAGGTTCCTGTGGCAAGAACAGAGATTTCCGCCGTTGTTTCCGAGGAAACCAAGGCACGCATGGGGCGCCATGTGCGTGCGACCGGTGTGACTCGAGCGCACCTGGTGGAACAGGCACTACTGCACCACCTGCAGGCGCTGGATGAGATCCCACAGGACATCATTGTTCCGGTCCGGGTCGTGCTCTCGAGAGAGAGCGCCGAGCGGGTGCGTGATCTCACCTTTCACCCTCCCGCACCAACCGAGGCCATGCAGCGGTTGTTCAATGACCGTTGAGATTCGAGTCCTTCGGAACAACGACGACCGCCAGAGTTTCAAGTCTGGTGATGAAGCCCTCGATCTGTACTTTCACCGTTACGCCGGCTAAGACCGATTCCGTCACCACGCGGACCGACTCTTCCTGATGGCCGGTCAAGGCCCGGCACAGATACCTGTGTAGTTGCCTCCAAGAACGATCCTCTCGCCCCACATCGAATTCTCAATCCGACATGGAATGCTGACCGTGCGAGCACTCTTGGCTTCCTGCGATGCGCATCGAAAAAGGGACTCGCTGGGATCTTCAAGGGTTTTAGCGGGGTTCCTACTTTCTTCCGTCCCGTCTCGTCTTGCCGCAGGACCGTTTCCATGTCGGGGGAGCCTGAGACCAGAATTCCGGCATTGCCGGAATTGCACCCCCGCGTATCTTGCAGGGATTGACAGACCAGGCACCATGATTTTACCTTTGATACCCACGATTGAGCGTATCAAGCCAGATTCTTTGCCAGGTTGCTGTCTCACCATCATGCAGTCCCGCAGATAGTTGTGCTGACTACGCCCGTGCTGGTACGCTCGAATCATCCGGTCGCCCCGTGGAGACGCCATCTTCCGGCCACACCAACGTGGCACCCGGGTTGCCAAGCCGCGGCCGGGTTTCACGTGCGTACTTGTTGTGTCGTAGTCGATTCACGTCAGTTTTCGAGAGGAGTTCCCCATGATGACTCTACGCTATTCCCTGTTCACTTTGGCGGCCGGCGCCGTCCTGTTCATCAGCGCTCCGGGCTGCGGAGAAGGGGGCGGTGAGGAAACCCCGTCGCCGACTCCGGAAGCCACCCCCACGGCGCGGCCTGACAACAGCACGCCGGCGCCCACCGAACCCCCGGCTGTGACCCCGACGCCGATGTCCATGGCCACGCCGACCGCCGCGCCCGATGTCACGCCGACCGCCGCCCCCGAGACCACGCCGACCCCCGTGGCAGGAAACGATGCCGACGCCGACGGCCATCCGGCCGATAGCGATTGCGATGACGACGATCCGACCGTCTATCCAGGCGCGCCCGAGACGCCCTACGACGGGATCGACCAGGACTGCGATGGGAGCGATCTCGTGGACGTGGACGGGGACGGCCACGATGCGGTGGATGCGGGTGGCGACGATTGCGATGACGAAGACTCGGCCGTGCGTCCCGGTGTGCCGGAGCTTTGCGATGGCAAGGACAACGACTGCGACGGGAGCGTGGACGAAGAGCTGACCACCGCGACCTACTACCTCGACGAGGATGGCGACGGCTACGGCACCGACGCCGACACCAAGACGTACTGCACGATCCCCGAAGGCTACGCGGCTACGGACGACGACTGCGACGACAAGATGTGGTCCATCAATCCGGGAGCCGCCGAGATCTGCAACGGGTACGACGACGATTGCGACGGGTTGGTGGACACCGCCGACGACTGGGGCGACAATGCCGCCGGTCTCGAGACGCTCAACAACGGCTGCGCCGGCTACGACATGGTCGTGGGGGGTGAGATCGAGGTCCTTGTCAGCGACTACACCTTCGGCGGCAATCCTCAGACCGACGTGTTCGAGCAGACGCTGCTGGGCGGCGGCCATGCGCCGGGCCTCGGTATCCCGGATGGCTGGCCGGCAAACTGTCTCTATTTCGAGCCCACCTACTTCATCGGCGCGTGGGAAGGCGAGACCGACACTCGAGAGCTGAAGATGTGCTTCTCGAGGGGCACGGGCACGGACGGCACCGACGTGGTGTGGGCGGAGATGACTGTCGCCGCGGGCATGATCACCGTCACGGGCACCCTCGACAACGATGAAGATGCCGACAGTTCCGACCTGGACTGGGTCTACTACAGTGCGGAGGAAAGCACGGATCGCTATGAGGTCTGGTACGTGAGCGATTCTTTCACGTCGGAAGGGGAGAACTTCACGTCCACCATGGAAATCCACAACGCGCGTTTCGTGATCGACAAGGGAGAGCAGTAGGCGGCCGCGCAGCCGGCCACGGCCAAGCCGCCCGGGGGCTCAGGGCGTGCACACCTCTTCCGGTGACGCGGAACAACAGACCGGGGCAGTCACCTGGCAAAGTTTCTCCGGCGGAATCTCAAGCCCGGCCAGCCTGTCCCTGAGCCATTGCAGTTGGTAAGGTAACGACCACAACGCCCCCTCCGAATGGCCGGCGCCCTGGCATTCACGATACTCCAACTGGTACCCCATCTTACACAATTGAACGAAATCCTCCCGCTGCGGTTCGGTGACTACCAGGTCGTCGTTCTCGGCGTATGCCATCAGCGTGGGCGTGAAACGCAGCGGCGCGAGCGACGATGTGGCCAGGGAGTTCTCCTGGAAGTAGCAGGTCCAGGGCTCGACCTCGTCCCAACGGCCCTCGAGCACCGCATCGATGAAGGGCTGGACATAGATCGCCTCCACGGTGTCCGCGTCGAGCCCCTCACCCGGGTTGCATTCGTCCTCGACGAACACGTAGGCTTCCGCGTTGTCCGCGAGGTAGTAGGGGTCCTCGTTGGTGAACACGCTGTACAGATCATCCGGGGCGCCGTACCAGGCCCTCATCGTGGTGACCGCGGCAGCCAGCGCGATGGTCGGGGGGCCAAACGCCTCGAGGCCGATTTCGACCAGCGGCGGGATCGTCGACGGCGGCACCGCGGCGACGGCGGCGACGACCGGGAACTCCGGTGCGTAGTAGGGGCCGTACAACTCGGTGAAGAGCGCCGCGTGGCCGCCTTGAGACCCGCCCCACAGAACGACATCGTTCCCTCCCTTCGCCTCGAGCAAGCCGAGAGGACCCTCGAGGAGTTCCTTGCCGGCCCGCAACGCATCCCACGAGCCGATAGCCACCTGTTCGCCGACGAGGTACCCGTGGGTGGTCGTGGACGGCTCTCCCATGCCGTTCATGCCGATGTAGTCCGGCGCCACGGCCACGAAACCGAGCGCGGCCACCAGGGCCGGCTGGGAAGGTCCGTCCGGGATCATCGCGCTCGGCGCGCAAGGATCCGAATAGCCGGTCGTGCCGTGGAGGTACAAGGCGTACGGGAACGGCTCCGGGGGCAGCAGCGCGTTGGCAGGGACCCCCAGCACCGCGGTCGCTTCCACCACCTGACCACGGTCCTGGGTCGTGTACCGGTATCGGAACACCCGGCACCCGTAGGGCACAGGTGATAGCGCGTCGTAGCCGCTTGACGCGAGCAGTGCATCGACCGCCGCGGCACTCAGGTCGAACATGCTCAGCTCCTCCCAGTCCACCACGTGTCCAACCTCGGCGCGCGGCACCAAGTCGTACGGGGCCATGTCACAGGCGGCTCGAGGCATGTCGGGGCGGGGTGTCGGCGTTTGGTCACCGCCCTCCGGACACTCGGAAAGGGTGGCTGATGGGGCGATGAGCACGATGAGGGGTGCCATCCATTTGAACAGGGACATCAGGACCTCCGGTTCGGGGTTGATCGAGGCGGCCGTGGGCTTGTTCGGCCGGTCAGCGTCCGGGGCGCAGGCCGGCGACATCTTCGTCCGTCCCCAGCCAGCGCGTGGACCATTCGAAGAAATCCGCCACCACGGGGGCCGTGTGGAACAGCTCGAGGTGTGCAAGGAACCAGTTGTTGTTGAAGTGGAAGTAGCGAAGCGCTGGGCCGCCGAACGGGGCCTCCAACAGGTCGTCCGGCGCATCGGCCCGATCCCATGCCAGGGGAAGCCCGAGGGCTCGAGCCAGCTTGTCGGTGGTCCAGTTGGGGACGAGGCCGTCGCCGAGACCGGCCTGTTGGGTGACGAGCCGGGGATACTGGCCGTCCGCCGGCGCCTCCCGCAGGAAAGGGGCGTAGCCGAGAGGGTCGACGGCGTCGAAGAGGTAGGCAGCGAGGGGCATGAGGAGCAGACTGTCTCGCTCGTCGAGACCTGGAAACGTGTAGAGCGGCACGCCCATGAGGTCCATCAGCCGGCTGTCGAAGAGCATGTCCACCGCCGATCCACCGGCCACGTCGAACACGGCGGCCTTGATATCGGGCGCCAGGAAGCAGGTGGCCACGCCGCACAGGCCGCCCAGGGATTGCCCGATGTAGAATATGCGGTCCGGGCGCAACCGTACCGGCTCGCCGCGCCCATCTTGGATCCAGGTCGTGGGTCTCAGGTCCCGCAGCGCCAGGTCCTGGCGGATCACCTCCACGAGCTGGGCGTTCCGCAGGATGTGCTCGAGGAACGTGGCCAGAAACAGGTCCAGGTTCTTCCGAGCGCCGAGCACGACCTTGAACGGCTGTATGAAGTTGTTGTGCCAGATGGTATTCGTCGCGATCGTGGCGATGCCTCGAGACGCGAGCGCGTCCGAGACCTGGAACATGGTGCCCCGCGTCGCGGATAGTCCGTGTCCGAAAATGGCCACTGGACAGCCGCCTCGAGGGCATTGTTCGGGGAGGCGCAGCAAGAAAACCAGGTCCTGCTCGACCGGCTGCTCGAGAAGCCTCCCCTCGTCGTTGACGAAACGCAAGGCCGTGAATGTGCCTCTACCCTGGATTCTCGCCGAATCCTTGCCCTTGAGCGGCCGGGGCCGGATGTCCAGGTCGTTGACCGTGTACCGGACCTCATCCCGCCTTTGCTCCACGAAGGCGTCGAGCGCTTTCAACGGGCGCACGTAGCTTTCACGCGATTCGACGGTGAAGGCGAACAGAAGCGCGATGTCCGTCCGGGCGTACCCCAGTGGCTCGATGGCGCCGGCCAGGTCCGACACCGCGGCCACCTGCGCGGGATCCCACGCCGCGTCCTCCGCAGCAGTGTCGAACGCGCCGGAAAGCACCTTGGAGAGCTGTTCGGGGGGCGGAACAGGCTGTCCGGCGGTGTCGGTCAGTCCGCGTCTGACGATCACGGCGTAGCGGCGACCGTGCTCGAGGCGATCGTAGGGGGAGAGTACGAGCAAGGTGACGACCTTTCCATCTTCCTCCCTGGTCTGACTGAAGACGCGAAACGGCAGCCGGCTCAGCGCGTCGAGGTTGATGAGCGCGACCGGACTGTCCGCGCGACGACTCGCCTCGAGGTCCGGCAGCATGTCGGGCGCCAACGCCGCCGGCACGGTTAACAGGATGGGGAGGTTGGGCGAAAAGCCGTCCTGGGCCTCGAGCCGCTCGACGACGGCCCGGGCGTCGAACGGTGCCTGGTCCAGCAAGTCGTCGGTCCACACGCCTGAGGGGATCACCAGGTGCCGGCCGGTGGGGGTGTTGGGATCCGGCCGCGTATACACATCGTTGGGAAACGGAAGCAAAGCCTCGTCGCCCCAGGCGTAGAGAGAACCCGCCTCGCCGCTCGAGCCCGCCGCCGGTTGCCCCACCGCCAGCACGATGAACAGGCACGTCGCCAACGCCACCCGGATCCGGGTCGGGCGTCCCGCCGCCTTTTTCGATAGTCCCTGGACCCCGTACCGAATCACGATGGACCTCCCATATCGTCTCGAAGTGGTGTCCCACGAGAGCGCCAGGGCCTCTCGAGAGTCAGCGCCGACATGGCGATTGTCACGGATATCTCCACGCAATGCTGTTGCTCTCCCGCTGCGACCATGCTACCATGCAGACACTCTTCATACCACATAACATGGAGGTTTTGAAGTGCAATACCGCTGCCTGTTCTGGCTTTCCCTCCTTGCTCTGGCGCCTGGTTGCGGACAGGACGACGACCAGGCTCCGACACCGGGCGACATCGACACCGCGACCCCACAGGCCGGGGACGACGATGTGACCGGGGACGACGATGTGACCGAGGGCGTGGAACCGACGGACACGCCGAAACCGGCGCCAAATCCGACTCCGGCGCCAAGCCCGACCGCGACGCCGGAACCCGCTCCGACCCCCACGCCGGAACCGACACCGACCCCGGCCCCGCCGCCCCCCGAGTACACCCTTTCGGCGCCGGTGGAGGTGATCTTCGACACCGCCGGAGTTCCCCACATCTACGCAACCACCCTGACCGACGCGGTGTGGGCGCAAGGGTGGGTCGAGGCTCGAGACCGGCTCTGGCAGATGGACTTCAATCGGCGCGCCGCCAGAGGCCGGCTGGCCGAGATCCTGGGTGCTGCCTGGTTCGCCGCGGACGCCGGCGCGCGGACCATGAACCTCGCCGGCCTCGCAGCCGAGACTTACACCGGCTTGCAGACCTCCGACCCGGACCTCGCCGCCATTCTCGACGCCTTCTCCGCCGGCGTGAACGCCTACCTCGAGGCCGCTCTCGATGCGCGGGACGGGGCATCCCTGCCGCCGCAGATCGAGGCCCTGGGCTACCAGCCCGACCCATGGTACCCAACCGATACCCTGGCCGTCGAAAAGGCAATCACCTATGACCTCTCGAGCACCGCCGACATCGAACTCAACGTCGGGTTGATCATCGCCGCCCTCGACCCACTCGTCGTCGCGGACCTCGTCAGGCCGCAACCGATCGATGACGCCGTCATCGTGCCCGGGTTCTACGACGGCATGGGCACGGAGAGCACCGCTCGAGTCGCCGCGAAGCTGAACCTGGGGGTGTCCGTCGAGGATCTCGGGCGATATCTCCACCAGCGACCGTTGCTCGGGCTGCCGGAGTTCGGTGGCGGGAGCAACAACTGGGTCGTGTCGGGTGCCCGTACGAGCAGCGGCTATCCCTTGCTGGCCAACGACACGCACCAGGGTGTCGACGCCCCGGCCACCTACTATCAGGTCCACCTCAACACCGCCGAGCAGGGGGGAGACATCGACGTCATGGGATACACGTTCGCCGGCGCGCCCGGCGTGGTCTTCGGCCACAACCAGGTCGCCGCCTGGGGCGTGACGAACAACTTCGCCGATGTCACCGATCTCTATCTCGAGGAGGTTCGTGGCAACCAGGTGCTCTTCAACAACGATTGGGTGGATATGACCGTTCGGCGTGAAACGATCCGCGTGCGTCAGCCCGGCGGCACGGTGGACGACGCCGTGGACCAGTACGTCACCATCCGCACGGTGCCTCACCACGGCCCGATACTGCCGAGGGAAGTCATCGGGGAACTGCCGTTCTTCGTCAGCGTCAAGTGGACCGGAAGCCGGCCTGTCACCGGGCTCAGGACCTTCATCGACCTGGCTCGAGTCCAGAGCGTGGAGGATTTCGAGGCCGCGCTCGGCCACATGCGCGTCGGGGCGCAGAACTGGGTCTTCGCGAACACCAGCGGGGACATCGCCTACTTCGCCCTGTCCGACATACCTGTTCGCGAGCAGTTGGACCCTGCCTACCCCCCCTACGCGCTCCTCCCTGGTTCCGGCGGCTACGAATGGACCGGGGAATACCTGGACCCGGACGTGATTCCCCACGCGGTCAATCCCGAGGCCGGGTTCATCGCAACGGCCAACAACGACCCGGGCGGCAACGTCCAGGACAACGACGTGTTCAATGACCCGGTGTACCTCAGCGGTATCTACGACCTGGGCACCCGTGCGGCCCGTATCACCGAGCGGCTCGGGGCGGCCTTCGCGGAAGGCCCGGTGTCCATGGACACCATGGCCAGCATCCAGGGGGACATCACCATGCGCTATGCCTCCCATTTCCTCCCGTACCTCCTCGATGCCGCGCAGAACCGGCCGGACCTCGTGACCGACGATGCGGCCAGCGCCCTCGCCCTGCTGGAGAACTGGGATTACGAGGCATCCAGCGACGCCGGCGCGGCGCTGCTTTTCCACGTCTGGATCGCAACCTTGCTCCGGGATGTGTTTGCCGACGAGACCATCGGTGCCCTGTTCGATGAACTCGGCGCGGACTACATCAACATGTTGAGCCGTCCGCTCGCCTACTTCCTGGACGCGACTCGAGACACCATCGCCGATATCGAGGCGGGAACGGCCTATTTTCCTTCCCAGAGCGGGCTCAACTACTTCGACGACCATACCACCGAGACCGTGGAAACCCGCGACGAAATCCTGCTCCACGCACTGCTGGACGCGGCGGACACGCTGGCTGCCCGTTACGGAGGCGCGGAGAGCTGGACCTGGGCACCCAACCACCTGCTGACGCTCAACGACCCTGCCGAGGCGTTTCTGCCCGGTGCGACTGCCGGGCCGTTCGCCATCGACGGGGGATACTTCACCGTGGACGTGGCCGAATTCAAGCTCACTTCCGGGGGGCAGGTCCCCGAGACGTTCGACGTGACCAACGGTCCGAGTCAACGCACCATCTACGCGCTCGAGCCCGGCCAGATCACCGTCTGGGACATCCTGCCCGGGGGGCAGTCCGAACGCCCGGAGGACACCCACTTCAACGACCAGTTGCCATCCTACCTCGACAACCAGTATCGTGTGGTACCATTCTATCGCCAGGACGTCCTGGACAACCAGGCGTCGAGCATTTCGTTCAGTCCAGACGACTCCACAGCAGATTGACGAAAAGGGGGCGCTCGCGCACCCCTCTCCAGGCACCACGCACGGGGGAGCAGGCCTCGAGCCATTTTGCAGCGGGAGAAGCAAGGTGCGCCGTCGCCGGAATGCCCGTTATACTGTAGAGGACAGGTTCCGCATGGGACCGAATGGTCGGCTGGTGCTGGAGTGACCGAATCCGTGCCATTCCAGCGGGCGTGAAGAGGCCAGGATGGCCCGGAAACCAGGGAAGCAGGATACGTGGTCGGATCTGCCGCTGTTCCGGCACCTCGAGACCGGCTCCGGCAGGGAGAGGGGCGAGATCGGTCCATCCGGTGCTGCGGAATCGGTGACGAGTCCCCCATCAGCGGCGCCTTCTCGAGCCTCGGGCGTGGGTTCGGCCGGGAGCGAACGCCGAACCTCCCGTACCGTGTCGCCCGGGGTCCGGTTACCGGGTTGGCACGACCTTCCCCCGGCTCCACCCGGTGTTCGTTTCGGCACCTCGAGCTGGACTTACCCGGGATGGTTCGGACAGGTCTATTCGCGGAAATACCGGTCGAGCGGCGACACCGTGGCCATGCTCGAGGAGTACGCGCGCTGTCCGCTTTTCAACTGCGTCGGGGCCGACAGTACGTTCTACCGGCCTCCCGGTCGAGATACGCTCGAGGCCTATGCTTCTGTACTTCCGGAAGGGTTTCAATTCCTGGGCAAGGTGTACGAGCGGTTCACCATCCGCCGGTTCACCAGTCACCGGAAATGGGGGGCGGACGCGGGACGGCGTAACCCCGACTTTCTCGATGCGGCGCGGTGCACCGACCTGGTCGTGGGACCGTGGATCGAGGCGCTTGGCAAGAAAGCCGGGCCGCTCATATTCGAGTTCCAGGCCATGTATCCACCGGATCGTCCGGGCGCCGAAGCCTGGGCAGACCTGCTCGAGCGGTTTTTCGAGAGCTTGCCGCCCGGGGGCCGATACGCCGTGGAGTTGCGCAACCCGGAACTCCTCGAGCGCCCCTATTTCACGGCCCTGGCGCGGGCCGGGGTCAGCCACGTGTTCAACGCATGGACACGGATGCCGCCCATCGACGAGCAACTCCGCCTCGACGGCGCTCTCACCGCGGAGTTCACGGTGGCTCGAGCCCTCCTCTCGAGGAGCCGGACCTACAGCGATGCGGTGGACCGGTTCAAGCCCTACGACCGTATCCGCGAGGCGCAGCCATCCGTGCGGCGGGGCATCGTGCAACTGGTTCTCGAGGCCGTCGGGGCCGGCCGGGCGGTCTACGTGCTGGTCAACAACCGGCTCGAGGGGAATGCGCCGGGCACGATCGAGGCCATTCGGCATCTCGTTGGGCAGGCCTGGCGACCGAAAGGGAACCCAGTCCACGGAGTACAATCCGGTTGAAAAGGGCAGACCCGACAAGCTATAGGAATGACGAAACAGGTGGGAACCTGTCGACAGTCGGCGGGTTCGGAAGACAGAATAGGAACAACGGGCCAGCAGAAGGAAAGGAAGAACCCATGGCAAGCCTGGTGAAGCCGCTCATCTATGGACTGCTCGTGATTGGAATCCCCGCTGCCATCCTGGTGGCGACACCGCGCCTGCAGGCGGGTAACAATCCCGTCGTGGTGATCAACACGTCGATGGGCGCAATCAAGGCCGAATTGTATCCGGACAAGGCCCCGAAGACGGTCAAGAACTTCCTTGGCTACGTGGACGAAGGGTTCTACGACGGCACCATCTTCCACCGGGTCGTCTCCAATTTCGTCATCCAGGGCGGGGGCTACGACGCCAACCTCAACCTGAAGAAGACCCGCGCCCCGGTCGAGAACGAGGCGGCAAACGGTCTGAAAAACGAGCGGGGCACCCTGGCGATGGCCCGGACTTCCGTACCGGACAGCGCCACCTCGCAGTTCTTCATCAACGTGCGCGACAATCGCAGCCTGGACTACAAGGACTCGACGGTTCGGGGCATAGGCTACTGCGTGTTCGGCAAGGTGATCGAGGGCATGGACGTGGTGGACAAGATCCGGAAGACCCCCACCACGACTGTGAAGGGAATGGCCAACGTTCCCGTGACACCGGTGATCATCAAGTCGATCAAGCGGGCGCCTTGACCGGCACCATGACGCGATGGCAGGCGAGAAAACGGCAGGACATGCAATGCGGAACCGGTTTGCGCTCGATATCGCCCACTTCCTCCTCCTCCTGGTGCTGTGCCTTGGCGTGAACACCTGCGTTCCAGTCCTGGATAGCGATCTTCCCGCAGGCTCCCCGATGGCCGATGACGACCAGTCACCGGGCGACGATGACCTCACCAGCGGCGACGATGACACATCCGTCGGGGACGACGACGTCACCACCGGTGACGATGACACATCTGTCGAGGACGACGACGGCACCACCGGTGACGATGACACATCGCCCGGGGATGACGACACCGCGGCCGCGACCGAGACCCCGCCGGCGATGACACCCACCCTCGCCCCTCTCCAGGACCGTGATGGCGACGGCTTCCTCGCCGGGGAGGACTGCGACGACGGCGACCCCGCCATCTATCCCGGCGCCACGGAGTTGTGCGACGGCGCCGACAACGATTGCAACGGCACCGCCGACGATGGCCTCCCCACGAACGTGTTCTACGCTGACGCAGACGGGGATGGGCACGGGGACCCGACCAACGTCGTCGAGGATTGTCGCCTTCCGGCGGGGGCTTCCGCAACCGGGGATGACTGCGACGATGCCGATCCGCTCACCTATTCCGGAGCGCTCGAGTCCTGTGACAGCAAGGACAACGACTGCGACGGAGAGATCGACGAAGATGTGACCGAGCAGACCTTCTACCCGGACGAGGACGGCGATCGTTACGGCGATTCCGCGGGGGCCGTCACGGACTGCCAGGCACCCGCCGGCTCCTACGTCCTCGACAACGGTGATTGCGACGACAGCGACCCCACCATCCATCCCGGCGGTGTGGAAGTGTGCGACGGGGTCGACCAGGACTGCGATGCCCAGGTCGATGAGGGCGTTCAGAGTCTCTTCTATCCCGACGGCGATTGCGATGGATTCGCTGCCAGCGACGCGGAGCCTACGTATGCATGCAGTGCTCCTGCCGGAGAAGGCTGTTCTTTTGCCACCGTCACCGGCGACTGCGACGATGGCGCCGCGGACGTCTATCCGGGCGCACAGGAAACGTGCAACGGCGTGGACGACGACTGCGATGGAACCCCGGACCAGGGGCTGACGTCATCCTACTACCCCGACGGGGATGGCGACGGCTTCGGAGATTCGAGCGGGAGGGTCGAAGCCTGTTCCCTGCCGGAAGGGTACGTTTCCGAGGGCGGCGACTGCGACGATGGCAACGTGAACAAGCACCCCATGGCCGTCTCCCCCGGTGGATCGAGGAACGGAAAGGGGACCTTCGATGACCCGGTGGCATCCATCCAGGACGCAATCGACGACTCCCAGAATTGCGATGTCGTACTGGTCCTGCCCGGCAGCTACACCGGACACATCATCCTGCAGGACGTTCAGGATTTCGTGCTCCGCGCCACCGGGTCGTTCGAGGACACCGATGTCCTGTCGAGCGGCGGCCAGCGCACGATCTACGTGAACCGCGCCACGGGATTGACCATCCAGGGCCTCACGATCCGTGCCGGCGACCTCGTTGATGGGCCCGGCGCCGCGGTGCTCGTGGAGAACAGCACCAGCGTGACGTTCCAGGAAATCCGAGTGGCCTACTCGACGGCCTCCGGCGCCGATGGGGTCGGGGGTGGCATCGCGCTCGTCGACAGCCGCGATGTCCAGATCCTGGATACGACCATCGACCACAACAGCGCCCAGTTGGGTGGCGGGGTCCTGTGCACCGGGTGCACGCTCACGGTCGAACGCACGCTTTTCGAGGCCAATGATGCCGGAACCCACGGCGGCGGGCTTGCCGCGATCGGTTCCGCGGACGCCACCCAGGTTCTCGTAGCTGACGACACCGTCTTTTCCAACAACAGGGCGGAATACTACGGCGGAGGCGCCTACGCCGACGAGGCCAGTCTGCTCGAGCTGCGGGGCGCGTGGTTCTTGAGCAATCATGTCTCCACCAACCTGGGAGGAGCCGCCCACAACCCCAGCTATGTCGAACACTGCGTCTTCGCCTGGAACGACTCGAGCAGCGGTTCGGTCTCCGACGGGGGCGCGTTGGGGCTCGAGCGCACCGCGACGATTGTGAACTCCATCTTCGTGGAAAACGCCGCCTTCATGGGAGGCGCCATTCTCATAGACGCGGCCGGGTTCGGAACGAACGTCGAGCGGTTCGATATCGTCAACAACACCTTTGTGGGCAACATGGCCGAGAGCGGTAATGGGACGGCGCTCTACCTCTTCGACGGGGACACCGTCGTGTTCCGCAACAACATAGTCCTGGATCGTGGCGGCGACAGCTCGAGCGCCGTGTACAACGTGACCCGGGAATCGCTCACAATCGACCACAACGATGTTTTCGTGGCGTCGGGTGTGACGTACCGGGGCGCTGGCATCGATACTTCGACCATCGATGGCAATGACGGAAACAAAACGGCGGACCCGCTGTTCATATCCGAGGACACCTCGTCCCTGGGCGCCTGGGATTTTCACCTTCAGGCAGACAGTCCCTGTGCCAATTCCGGGGACCCGAATGTGGGGCGGGATCCTGACGGAAGCGCTCCGGACATGGGAGCCTATGGGGGGCCTGGCGGCGACTGGTGAACGCCGGGCACGAGGAAGGACCTCGGGCGATCCATCGGCACGCGGCCGGCACCATTTTCCACGCCTCCGACCCTGTTTCGCGTCGCCGGAGCAGGACCCGGGCTTGCCGGGGAAAGCGGGGCGACGTATCACTTGATCTTCCTGCCCGCGCTGTGATAACCAATGGGATACTGGAGAGCGACGACATCGAGACATCGGTTCTCAACACGAGGCAGGTGCACCCATGACAGGAAGAATCAGGCGCTTTCTTGTTGCTTTTCTCGCAGTTATGCTGCTCGCCGGGTGGAGCGACGCAGGTTGGGCACGGTCCAAGGTCGGGGGAGGGATTGTGGTGGGGGGAGGCGGGACGACCTCCAACCAGAACACGCAGTTCAGCTCGAGCGGGTATTTTTCCCTGGGCGGGCAAGGGGTTTCCTACGCCGGGCGATTCCTGCGGACGGGGATGGATGTCGCCGCCATGTTGTCCCAGACCGGGGGCACGATTCGAGGGGGCTTCTTCGGCGACTTTGTGTTCGGGCATATCGCGAATGCGGATATTTTCGCCGGCCTGGGTGTCGGGTATGGTGGCGGTACGTTGTTTTTCAACGCGGGAGCCATGTACCTTCGGCCCGAGTTCGGGGTGCAGTGGAACTTGGGCCGGACGGCAATCGACGCCAAGCTCTACAGTCTGCTCGTGCTCCCTACAGGGACGACCTACTATGCCATGAGCTACGGTGGGGTTTCGGTGAGCCTGTTGTTCGGCAACTTCCCGGTCGCGGGCGCTCGCCGGGCGCCCCCTCCTCCTCGGCGCAAGGTGCCGCCTCCGCCGCGCCGGTACCGCCGGCGGCCTCCTCCTCCTCCCCCTCCCCCCAGGGGGTATTGACGGCATGGGCCCGGAGGGGGCGTCGCCGTCCGGAAGCCGGCCTGGAGCTGACCCATGACCAGACAAGGCAATGGCAAGCGAACGCCGGCGTCGCGCTGGAAACGGTGGGTGGTCGGTCTGCTCGTGTTGGCCGCTGTTTCGAGTTTGGCGGCCTACCTGGTCTTGCTGAACCGTGCCAGGGCGCGGCAAGCTCGACTGGATGCGTTTCTCAGGCTGGATGAGCGCTACGAGTGTTGCACCCTGGACAGGTCGCCCCTGCCCGGACGGTGCCGGGCCGTGCTCGAGGATCTCGTCGACCTGGGCCGTCACGGCGACGTGTCGCGTCCCGCCCCGGACTGGCTGCCTGCTCCTGTCCGGATGTATCTCGACCTGTCTCGGGGCGCGGATCCAGTCTCTCAGCAGGCGGTCGTACTCTACTGGCAATGTCCGAACGCCCAGGAACTGGCCCACCGGGCCGTTGCGTCTCCGGCCGAGCAGATGTGCGGGGTGGCGGCCACCTGGGAACAGCGGGAGGACCTGGCCCGGGAGTCCGCCCGTCGAGGCACGCTCGTCCGGGCGCTGGTCAATCTCCCCTGCTCCCGTCCCGGGTACGAGGCGGGATTGCGACGTATCCAGACCGATTTCAACTGGCTCTGCGCCCGGGACGCCTGCATCGACGTGTTGCTCAACGCTCCCCAGGCCCTTCGAGAGCGCGTGCGGGAGATCGTTTCGGCGCATGCAGACGCGGTGCTGACCGCCCTTGCCCCGCTCTTGGGTCCGGCAGGCGACTCGAGGGCCGCGGGCTTGCTTTCGGACGTGTTTGGCAGGGACTCCGGGGCCATCGCGGCTTTGAGCCGTGAAGATCTGGACGGGCTGGAACTCGCTTCCGCCGTCGACCTTCTCGAGCTGCCGCTGAATCCACGGAAGGCCTTTTTGCTCAGGCACATACGAGATCGTTCGGCGGGCGCCGTGTCCTCGGTGGCGGCTGTCTTTCTCGACGCGGCCGAAGCTGCGACGGCCACGGTTCCGGAATTGCGCCAGGGTCTGCTCGCCCTGGCGGATCACCAGTGCGTGTTGGTGGAAAGGGCCATCCAGCGCCTGGAACTGGAAACGGCCTCCAGGGCTGACGCGGCCCTTCCGGCTCTTGTCGTGTGCCCGGAGGCCGCACAGGCCGCCCTGGCTGACCGGGACCGCTTTTCCTTGACGCGCAGGGTCCTCGAGGCCGCCCTGACACGGCGTCTGGTCAACGTGGAGACCATTCTGGTCGATCGGTTGACGCGCGCCGACCTGGCAACCGTGCAGATGTTTCTCAAGCTGGCGGCCCGGCCTTCGCTCAATGGTGCGGCGATGCCCATCGTCGATGCGCTGAAGAGGAGCAGTGCCGCCCGTTACCGGCTGATTCACGCGGCGTTTCCGGACGAGCCCGTGGTTGAGCGGAGACGCGTGGTGGGGGAGGACAACCGGGCCGCGGTGCCCGTGGAGCCAGCAAGCCGGATTCCCGGGGGGGAGCGGTCCCCGGTGTTCGAGCCGGGCGCTGGCGACCGGGGCGAGCCGGTGGAGGTCTCGCCGGCCGCCGTGGAACCGACGTTCGAGCCCCCGGCGTCACCGACGGAGGAACAGTTGTTGATACGTGACTTGCGCAGGCTCGGGTTCCCGACACCCGCGGCGAAAGGAGAGGAATAGTCCATGCTGGTTGCCGTCTTCTGTCTCTATCTCGTGGCGCTGCTCGCCATCGGCTATGCCGCCTCCCGGTACCCGTCATCCGTGGATGGCTTCTTCCTGGCCGATCGGCGCCAGGGGGCCTGGGTGACGGCGATCAGCTCTGCAGCGTCGTCCGAGAGTGGCTGGGTGACCCTGGGATTGGTGGGCATGGGGTACTCGCAGGGGCTGTCCTCGATGTGGTTCGTGTTCGGCTGCCTGATGGGTTTCCTGGTGAACTGGTACATCGTCGCGCCGCGGTTGCGCCGTCTTTCCGCCCGGCAGGGATCGCTCACCATCCCGGACTTCCTCGAGGAGGTCACCGGGGACCGGACCATGTTGCGGCTCGTGGCAGTGGTCATCATTTTCCTGTGCATGATGGGCTACGTGGGTGCCCAGTTCACGGCGGCCGGCAAAACGTTCCAGGTGGTGTTCGACTTCGACTACCGGTTGGGGGTCATCATCGGGGCCGCCATCACCATTCTGTACACCTTGATGGGGGGGTACCGGGCTGTTTCGTGGACCGATCTCGTGCAGGGGCTCCTGATGGCGTTCGGCCTGGTGATCCTGCCCTTCTACCTGATCTTCTTCCATCCAGGGGTGGAAGGGCTGGCCGGCCTGTTCGAGCAGGCGGACCGTATGCCGCCTCGAGCCGTTCTCAAGCTCGAGGTGTCCACCGGGGGGGCCATCCCCAACAAGGCGACCGGCTACCTGGAGGGCGGCACGCTCTGGATAGCGTCCGCGGGAACGCCGGGCACGCCGAGATTCGCTCAGCAGGGGCAGGAAGCTGTCGTCGCACTGCACGGGATGCCGCCGGGGCGTATCGGCCTCGGCGTGCCGGCAGGAGAGACCCTGGTGGCGCGCCCGGACGGCGGTGCTTCCGCTGGGCCTTACGTCACGATCATCAACGAGTCCGACACGAAGGTCGTGGTCGGAGACGGGGGGGGGCGGGTGCTGGTGCCGCCGCACCAGCAGGCGGCGGTGGCGGTCGCCGATGTGCCTGCCATCCATTGGGGGCAGGCCGTCATCAGCGGCGAGATCAAGGCGACGGAACCGGGCAGGCTTCTCGGAGGGCTCACCCTCGGCAAGACAGGTCTCGCGCTCCTGGGTCTGATTCTCGGCGGCCTGGGTATCGGTCTGGGCTATCCGGGGCAGCCCCATGTCCTCACGCGGTACATGGCGGCGGAGAACGAGGAAGTGATTCGAGGCGCCCGGGTCATCGCCATTGCCTGGGGCGTGTTGGCACTCAACGGCGCGGTGTGGCTGGGATACTCTGCTCGAGCCCTCCTCCCTGATCTCGCCGATCCGGAATTCGCCTATCCCGCCGCTGCAACGGCGTTTCTCACTCCCGCGCTTGCCGGACTCCTGGTGGCGGCCATCATTGCCGCCATCATGAGCACGGCGGACAGCCAGCTCCTGGTCGCGGCGTCGGCGGTCGCTCGAGACATCTACCAGAAGGTCGTGAAGCGCGACGAGCCCGTGTCGGAGCGCCGGATTGTCGTCATCAGCCGGGTCATCGTGCTTCTCCTTGGGTTGGCCGGGCTCGCCACGGCGCTCGGGGAGGCTCGAGTCGTGTTCTGGTTCGTCTTGCTGGCCTGGTCGGGGCTCGGCGCCAGTTTCGGTCCACCCATTCTGCTCGCGCTGTTCTGGAAGGGGCTGACGCGATGGGGCGTACTGGCAGGCATGGTGGTCGGATTCGGGACCACGGCCGCGTGGAGTCTCTACATTCGGGACTACCTGGCTGGTCGTATTGGTTTCGACCTGTACGAACTGGTGCCGGCATTCGTGCTCTCCTTCCTGGCCACCTGGCTGGTCAGCCTGGCAACAGCGTCCCGGCGAAAAGAAGGCTGATATACCGGTCTCCGGCCCAGGCGCCACGTCGGCCGGGCCCGAATCTTCTGAGCCCTGCTGGCGGAATAGTCGCGGAGATGTGCAGGTGTTCCTAAACGCCGAGGGGCGAAACGCCGTCTATCTGGACAGGGGGGTGTGATCGCATTTCGAGCGAGAGGGGTCCAGCATGCCCCAGGCGTCCACAGTTCGGACGAGCGTGCGCGTGGTTTCCGGCCTGCCGCGAGGCTTCTTGAATGAGCGGATGGGACACCCGCGGGTGGTGCTCGGCGCGTGCCCGCCGGTGTCGGACCCGAAGCCTGCCGGCGACGGACTCGAGCGCCTCGGGCCCTACGAACTGGTGCGGCGGGTCGGATACGGGGCGACGTCAGAGGTCTACGAGGCCAGGCGGGTGGGCAAGTTCGGCGTCAAGTCCCCGGTGGCGCTCAAGAAGCTCATGCCCGAACTGTGTTCCGACAGCCGGTTCCTCAACATGTTCGTCCGTGAAGCCGTCGTCTACAGCAGGTTGAGCCACCCGAACATCCTCCAGATACAGGATTTCAACGAAGTCGATGGGCAGTATTTCATCGTGACCGACTTCGTCGACGGCCTGGACCTCGACGCGCTGATCACCTGCTCGAGAAAACGGGGGGAATCCATCCCTCCTACCGTGGTGTCCGACATCATGGCCCAACTTCTCCGGGGCCTCGACCATGCCCACAGGACCACGGACGACAAGGGACGGCACATCAACCTGCTTCATCGTGACATCAAGCCGTCGAACGTGCTCATCGCGTGGGACGGCACGGTGAAGGTGGGAGACTTCGGCGTGGCGAGGACGGACGCCAGCGCGTACCAGTCGGTGGACGGCCAGTTCATCAAGGGGACCCTCCGCTACATGTCCCCGGAGCACGTTCGGCTGCAGACCGTGGTGCAGGCTTCGGACCTGTTCTCGGCCGGCGTCGTGCTGTACGAAATGGTGACCCTCCAGCCGTTCGTGCCCCTCGATGGATCCATGCACGATATCGTTCACCGAATAGCGCACGAACCACGCGGCCCGCTCCTGGATGCGCTGCCCGATCCCCATCGCTGCTTCAGGAACCTCCTCGAGATTGCCTTGCAGCCCGACGCGATCCGTCGATACGGCACTGCCGCCGAGTTCCTGGACGACCTCAACGGGCTGGCGGGCCTCCTGCCGCCAGGGCCTGTCCTTCAGGCGTTTCTCCAGCCGCGCCGGGAGGACTACCAGCGGTTGCTCGAGGACGATACCAATTGACCGTGGCGTGGGCCGGCCAACTCGGCAGTGCCGGTCGCGGTGGAACCTGCTGGCGCCGGCACAGCGGCACCGCAGATCACAACGAAGAGAGGCGGTGGAGAAGGATCAGAACCGGTAGGTCAGGGAGCCGCCTCCTCCGAAGACAACCCCATCGCGCGCTGGCTGGGCATAGGATCCGGGCTTGCCGGCGTTTTCGACTCGGACCCGCCCCGCGTCGAAGCCCAACCGAATGTCCACGCCGTAGCCATCGCCGAACGGAACGGTCTGGAGCGCGGAAAACCCGGCTGTGAACACGGCCGGATCGATCAGGTGGCTTTTCTCCTGCGAGACGATGTAGGAGGGGCGGTAGTGCATCCTGCCCTCGAACCACAGCGGTGCGTTGTCCCCGAAGTCGAACGCCTGGATGGCGCCATAGAGGTTCCACTCGTAGACGTCGCGCAACACGATGTTCTCGGTCCAGTCGTTGGCGAACCCCATATCCATCGTGATGGTCACTTCGACGTCCTGGTTCTCCCCGTCGGTGGAGCCGGAGATCGTGGTGCTGGCGAGTTCCTCGTCTATTCCGAAATAGCCGAACAACATCTGGCTGTAGTTGCGCTTTCGCACGGACACCTCGGTTCGCCAGCGCGGCGCATCCCACCCGAGGGACACGCCGGTATTGGACGGGATGTAGACCAGGTTGAGCGTGGGGAACACGGTCTCCATCAAGGGTTCGTCCGACGGGACCTGTTCGCCGGTTTCGGGGTCGGTGTCCGTCGGCGAGACCAGGGTCACATCTTCTCCCTGAACGGTCAGGTCCACGACCATCTGTTGGATCGTCAAGTCCATGTCGAAGGGAATCTCGTGCCGCGCGCGGTGGACGATGCCGAAGCGGAGACCCTCGAGCGCGGGTATGGCCTGGCCCACGTCCCACGTCAGCCCGAACATCGGGAGCATGAGAAATGCGGAGATGAACGGGATCTCGTTGGTTTGCAACGACATGGTGATGTCGCCGGACAGCGTTTCCCCGTAGGAGGGGTTGGTGTAGATTTCACCGGTCAAACCGACGGAGCCGGCATTGATGGGCATGTAGAAGGTTGCGACCTGGTGCCCGCCGGCGCCGATGGTGAACCCGGCGGGGAGTGGGATGGCGACCCCCAACTGGAGATTCAAGATATCCTCCTCGACGCGAATGGTATAGGCCTCGGGGATGTTGGGGTCGATGATGGGATAGGTCGATGGCCCGGGCGGGGTACGAAGGTTCAGGAATATCGTCGTGTTTCCGTAGTCCCTGAGGAATTTCGGCGTCAGCCTGGGCGCCGCGACGCGGAGGCCGAACAACACGGTCGTGATGTCCAGGCTGGGGTCGGTGACAACCTCCTCGCCGGTGACATAGTCGTGGGTGGTGACCGTGGGGAAGGTGTAGCCGCGATGCTTCAAGCCGAGTTCCAACTGGCTCTGCTGATCGACCATCACCATGGCCGCGGCGGGATTGTCGATATCGGTCGGCCCGAAGGCCGGCAAGGCGATACTCATGGCGCATGCCCCCTATCTTGGTTCTCTCGCCCAATCGGCGTCAATTCTGCGGAATGTAGTCGGCGACAGCGGTAAGCTGATCGACCAACGACTGGTAGTACACGTGGTCATCCTCGGTCTCGTTGGGGATCGTGATGTAGATACGAGCGCGTCGATCCACATCGTCCCCTTTGCGCGACTCGGCGTCGGGCCCGCAGCCGGTGAGGGAATCCAGGTCGAGACGCTGTGCGAAATCGGAGGAAGGATCCCGCTGAATGTCGACGAGCGTTCGATCGATGTAGAGGTAGGCGTCATGAGCCTCCGTCTCGGGCACGAAGTTGAAGTCGTACAGGACGTAGGACCCGTTCACGACGGCCGCCGGTGCATGGGACTCGAGCATGGGTCGAACGGGGATCTGCTCGTAGGGGTTCTCGAATTCCACCGGTGGACCTTCCTGGGTCCGGCTCGAGGATGTGTCCAGGCGGCCGTAACGAATCTTGAAGTTGTTCTCGTGATCGTGGCCGACAACGTTGATGGCCACAACCCCGGTCTGTGCCACGATGTCCGCGATGGTCTCGTCGGTGTTGATACCGTACTCGGCGATCAGCAGCTCCGCGTACTGGGCCATTTCGTCGCCCAGCACATTGTACATCAGGTCTTCCACGCCCAGGAATGCCATGAGGTCGGCGAAGTCCTTCGCCGAAGTCTCGTCCCCATTGATATCGAACATGATGTCGTCAAGCCCGTGATGGCTGGCGATGACGGCTATCAGGCCGTTGTTTCGGGCGTATTCGCATTCGCGCCGGATGAAATCGCGCGTATCCCGGGTGAGGACGCCTTCCCACAGGAAGGGGAACACGGTATTGACGTTTATCATGTGGAACGGCACGGGCACCTTGTGCGTCGCAGATGAAATGCGCGACAGGTCGAGCGCCCAGTTTCCGCGCTGGTCGTCCACGGTGCGGTCATCCAGCGACGGTACGCCGGCCCTGGTGGCCGAATCCATGGCGTCCTTGAAGATCTCGATCCAGTCCTCGATGGTTATGGGCGCATTGGCGTTGGTCTCGTAGCTCGGCGCGGCACCGCAGGTTTCCGGTGGAGGGACATACGACGAGATCGACGTGACGAAACGCTGTTCGATCGTGTCATCCTCGGTCAGGACGAACTGGACGCCCGACCCCAAGAAATAGCGGTCCATGGAGAAGATATAGTTCAGGAATCCGTTCCAGGTCTGGACCGCGTCGGTGTACGGCCCCGCCTTGTCCGGATCGATGAGGCCCATCGTCCCCCAGGCGTTGATATGGTTGCCGGGAACAGGGGCCTTGATGGCCGACGACCTTTCGATGTGCGTCGGGTAGAAGTCCAGGTGGCCGCTGCCGGCGTCGATAGCGGCTGCGCACCCGGCCCGCTTATTGACAGGGTCGATGATGACCGGGGCCTCGAGTTCGAAATCGGTGTCGCCGAAGACCAGCTTGGCCGTCATCTCGGCCTCCTGCTTCCCCAGGCCGTCCATCATGTCGCCGGTTACGGACACCCAGTAGACATCCAACGCCTCGATGTCATGATGAAACTGGCTCATCATGTGGGCGAGCGCGTTGGGGCTGACGGCCAGGGGGCGCGCGAGGCTCTTGATGAGTGGGCCGTCCATGCCGGCCCCCGACACCGGGTGGAACAGCAGCGTCGCCTGCAGATCGCTGATGTGCGCCTGCCTGAAGATACGGTAGGACTTGGCGTCCTCGTCTTCGTCCGGAACCAGGCCCGGGTTCTCCTCGGTACATTCCCCGTTACAGGTCAGATCCAGCACGGGCGTGTACTCGAGTTCCGATTCGGAAAGATATTCCCAATCCCCGTAGGTGCCGCCAAGGTCGTCGATCAACGCCTCGCGATAGGGCGCCAACAGGATCTCCTGGCACAGGTTCAGGCCTTCTCTGCACTTCGTGATTTCCTGGTCGGTGTCCGGGATGGTCACCGTTGTGCACCTGTCATCCTTGGTGCCCGCGTAGTCGTAGTCGGAGTCGAACACCAGGCCCAGGGACGGGGGCTGCACGTACTGCCTCCCCAGGTCGGGCACCACGGAGATGATCTCATCGTCCGGTTCGTTGCCCGTGTCGACCTCGATGTCAGGTACTTGATCGGATGGTGCCGGCGTGAACGTCGCCCAGTTTTCCCCCTGGACCGGCGTGCAGCCGTGGACTCCGGCAATGAGCAAGGCAACAAGGCCGGCTCCGAGTTCCGGTGGCTTGCAGAAAAGGAGTCTCATGCTTGATTCCTTGTGTCTAAGCTGGTTTGACCAAAAGCACGGCCCGGCTCAGCGCAATACGCGGACGCTGGACCACGCAAAACCCCTCGTCGATGGCGTGGCGAGCCGATTCCTCGAGGCTCTCGGCCGACACATGCCGCCTCGGCTCGGCCACGAGAACGCGCCCGCCAGGTCTCAACATCGCTCGCACGACCGCAAACATTCTCCGGCGGTCCGGAACCTCGTGCACCATCCAGAACGCCAGGACGAAACCGAAGTCACCACCTGGACCGAGCCTTTCGACGGCCCCTCGCCGCACCTCCAAGCGTTCGGCCACGCCGGCGCTCCGTGCTCGGCGCACAAGCCGCTTCAGCACGAAAGGCTGGAGGTCCACGGCCAGGACCCGGCCTGTCGGACCGACCAGGTGGGCGAGCCCGATGGAAAAGTAGCCGGCGCCGCACCCGAGGTCGGCTACCTTCATGCCTTCTTCCACGTAAGGGCCGAGGATGCGCGCGGGATCATGCAGACAACGCCGGAGAGGATTGTCGAACACGTAGCTGAGCCACCACGGACAAACATGCGTAGCCTCGCTGTTCGATCTCATCGCTACTCCGCCCAGTGCCAACATCCGCCGGTCCCAGACATCTGGTGCACCACTTGATGTTGCCTCGAATCTGGCAAAAGCGCAAGGACAACCTGACCTACCAGCCTGACAATGCCTGCGGTGCGGCGGACGCCTCACTCATACCGGATGGAATCGGCAATTCTCGTCATGCGTGCCGGGACGATCCGCACCCCGATCATCTCGAGACGGGGCTGCGCATGTCGATATGGTGTGGAATTCAAGCTCGAGCAGGGCTATCTTCTGGTCAGGCGCGCTCTGCCGGCCCCTTCGGCCCCTGCCCCCGGCCGGTACCGTGCTGCGGTGTCAGGCCGCGATATTGCAACGTCTTTCGGCATGAGGTCCTTCATGAAAAAGCTTTCTGCACTCGTGTGCCTCTTCTTCATCCCAGCGCTCGCTCGAGGCGCTGACAACGTGACGGGGGTCGTCTACTTCGATACCAACGGCGATTCGGTTTCGATTCGACATCAGCAAGAGGATCGTGTGGATCGCGGACTGGGCGACACGGAGGTCGAACTCATCGGGACATCAGGTACGTCTCATGCCTGGACCACTCCGTCCGGGAACTTCTCCTTGGATCCGGTCGAGAACGGGACCTATCTCCTCACGGTCACCCCGGGAACGAACAAGCTCTACTGCTCGAGCCACAATTCCCCCTCGCGCTTGCCCCGGGCGGTGGAGGAGGGGCACGTGGCCCTGGTGGCCTTCGGGGACTCCCTGGCCGTGGTGGGGTCCGACGAGACGTTTCCGGCTCGAGTCGCCGACTACCTCGCGCCCCTCGCCGAGGTCGATCTGCGCAACGTGGCCATCGGCGGCAGCACCGCCGCGCAATGGCTCCCGGGGACGCCCTACTTCGAGGACATCCTCGCCCCGGTCCTCGAGGACGCCGACCTGGTGATGTTCTCCCTGGGCGGAAACGACTTCGGGGCCTACTTCGGCGAACCGCCCTACGACAAGGGGGAATTCGCCGACCTGCTGGCCGGATTCCCCGCCGAATACGCGGAGATCAAGCAAGACCTCGTCACCATCGCCGACGAAATCCATCGCCGGCATCCCGACGTCGATGTGGCCTACATCGTCTACCCCAACTTCGTGAATACCACCGTGTTCGAGAGCTACCTCGGCGACCTGTGGCCGACCGCGAAAAAAGTGGTCTACGGGGTCTTCTCCGACATGCGGGCGGAAATGGCCCAGCTCGAGTACATCATTCTCATCGACATGCTCGACGCACTCGGCACGGACCCCATCGACGACCTGCTCGTCGACGCTGTCCACAGCAACGACGAGGGACACCAGGCCTATGCGGATGAGATCTTTTACACCATCGGCGGGGTCGTGGTCGGGGACGCGCACCTCGGCCTGGACCGGATGTACGGCTTCGCGACCGTCTCGGAGGAGGGGGATTGACGGGGGAAGATGCGAGGGGCCGGAAGGGGGGGTGGCGGAGAATCGGAAGGGAGTGAAGACTTCCGTGAGGGGGATGGTGGGGGGATTACGACCGCTACCCGGTTCGCCGGGGGGGAGGCCGATCCTCACACGGATCCGACCGCGTCGTCAAGCGCGTCCAGGAGTGCGTTCGGGGGCGACGACGCCACCAACGTGAACGCCCGGCCCGCGAGAAGAACTCGACCGACCCCGGCGGCGCAGGGTCAGCCTCCTGTTCGTCTCCCCCCAGCGGGGCGGGGCGCGAATGCAGGTGCCTTCTCGGTGGTCACGGAGGAAGTACGCCCAGCGAGATCAGGGGTACGGCATGAAGAACATGCGACGGATTTGCGCGTAGTTGGTCCGCACGTCGGCGTGGCCTTCGACGGCGGGGCCGTGTCCAGGAAGGAGTAGTCCCACGTCCAGCCGCGACACGCGGTCGATCGAAGCCTGCAGCGCGGCCGGATCTCCGCCGGGGAAGTCGGTGCGGCCAACGCCCTGGGCGAATACCAGGTCGCCGGCAATCAGGGTCTTTCGGTCCGCCCAGTAGAAGCAGACCGAACCGGGAGAGTGGCCCGGCGTGTGCACGACGTCGAGCACCACCGGGTCCTTGTCGCCCAGCTCGAGCGTGCCGGCGTCCAGCAGGAACGAAGGGGCCAGGTCGGGCAGCTCCATGCCGAGCGCTCGAGCCAGGTCCAGTCCGGTGGTGCGGGCGAACGTGTCCTCGTCCCGATGCAGGGCGAACCGGGCGCCGCTCTCCCGGCACACGTATTCGGCAGCCTCGATGTGGTCCGGGTGGCAATGGGTGACCAGCACGAGGTCGATGTCTTGAATCCGGAACCCATCGGCCTTGAGTGCTGCCTCGGTGCTGGAGAACAGGTGCCTGTGGCCGGGATCGATGAGCGTGAGCTTCTCCCCGGCCAGGAGGAAGGTGTTGCAGTTGTTCTCGTATCCATTCCAGAAATAGCCGTACAGCCCGTCGAGCAGTTTCATGAATGTCGTCCCTCCCCGGCGTCCATCGCTTGCGAGACGCGCCGCCGGATCGCTTCCCATTTCTCTCCCATGGCACGCTCCACCTCGAGCAACGCCGCCTGCCTGACGTCCCCCGGAGACGGTGTGACCACGACGGCGGAGCCGCGAATGCCGGCCTGGTCGAGTTCCCGTCTTCGCCGGTCTTCCTCGAGCACGATCCGGGCGGAGATGTGTTGCTCGAGGAGGGCGTCAGCCTCTGCCTGGAGCGCCTCGAGTGCCTCCGCGAGCGGGGGGGGCCGGCGAGCATGCAGGGCAGGACAGAATGCGGTCATGCCCTCCAACGCCCGCTGCCAGGTGTCGGCGTGCACCGCGGCCAGCAGGCGGGCGCACACCGACTTCCGGGCCTGGTCGCGCCCGTGGCCATGGTACCTCGAGACGAATTGGAGCAGGCGCTCGGGTCCGAAGAGTTCGTCTTCCATGAACCTCGTGACAACGGTGTCCGCTCCGGCGTCGATCTCGCGCCGTTGGTAATCCTCCACGTCCTCGGCCGCCTCGGACATGGCTGCTGCGCGTTCCAGCGCCAGCTCGAGCGTGCTCTTGATCCTGCCCACGATTTCCTCCGCCGGGGGCGTGGCTCCGCCCTGGCATCGATGCCCGCACGGCGCCCTCGCCCGGAAACACTTGTCGTTCCGACGCCACGGCTCAAGACGTAGTATAGGAACAGACCCGCTCGTGACAAGCGAATTGTCGCCGTTCACAGGCGCCGGACACGACGGCGGCGGCGCGACTGCGCAACGAATCCACTTGCCGGCGGTCTCATGTTCTCCTCATGGAAGCGGTGCCCGGCGCCGTCGCGCCG